>CAIYYX010000133.1 GCA_903930535.1 uncultured Sterolibacterium sp.
CCAGGCCGGAGAAATTGATTCTTGCCATCACGTCATCGACCTGTGGCTCGGCCAGCATAAGCTTTCTCAGCGGCTCGGGTTGGGCGATGAGAAACTTCTCCGGACTGCGTGTGCCCAGGGCGTTGAAGCCCGCCCTGGAGAGCTGAAGGTGACCGGATTGCGAATGGATCAGCGTCTCCCCCAACTGGTAAAAGATGTCCGCGACAAAGCCGCCGGAGACGGTCAGTCCGACCACGCCGAAGACGATCGCAGCCAGCGTCATGCCGGTACGCAGCTTGTGGCGGAATATGTTGCGCAGGGCCAGTTTCAGCATGATGGATCAGCGTGCGTGGCGCAAGGCATCGACAATTAGCATGCGGGAGGCCTTCCAGGCAGGATAGAAGCTCGCCAGCAAGGTCGTGCCCACGGCGAGCAGGAAGGCATTGGACGCAAGCCCTGCACTGACCAGGATTTCCCCTCTGTAGCCCTGAGACATTCCCGGTGGCGGCGGCATCGGGAATCCGATTGAGGATATCAGGGCAGCGAGCAGCCAACCGAGAACAAGACCCAAGGTGCCGCCGATCAGGCCTATGGTCAGGCCTTCATAGACGAACTGCCGCAGGATCTGGCGTCGGCTGCGACCGATAGCCAGGCAGGTGCCTATTTCGCTGGTGCGCTCCAACACGTTCATCATCATGGTGTTGGAAATGCTCAGCACGATGATGACGCCGATGATGAACTCGACCACATTGACCTGCTTCGTGAACAAGGCGACCGTTTTATTATAGACATCCGCCAATTTGTACCAGGGAACGAACTCCAGGCCGCTGTCGGGAAACGCCTGCCGCAGCGCGGCCAGAGTCTGTTCCGTATGCGTCGTGTCGTCGAGCAGGAGTGTCCAGCGGTGTATGCCCGACACGCGCATCAGCTTCTGCGCCACGGGCAGTGGCACGCGCAGTGCCGAGTCGTCATAGGCCTTGCTGATGCTGTTGAACAGTCCGCGTACCCTGCATTCCTCGGCGCTGATGCCGCCCGTCGGAGTGTTGGCCAGAAGCACCACCGTGTCGCCAACCTTGACGCCGAGATTCGCCGCCAGGCCGGTGCCGAGCAGGATGCCTTTGGGGTCGTCGCTTGCGAGGTTCTTCCCCGCTGCAATGATCATGCGGGCGCTGACCTTAGTCTCCGCTTCCGGATCCACGCCCTCGCCGATGAAGGATATCGTCGCCTCACCGTGGCTTAACAGCCCGTTGAAGGCGAGCCGCGGCGCCATGGTGCGTACCGTCGGGAAGTGGGCTACGGCCTCAATCTGCTTTGACGCCTGCGGCATCAGGTAGCGTAGCGGATCGGCCTGGCCGCCGTCGAGATAACCCGGGCGCATGATCTGCACATGACCCATTCCGGTCTGGATGGCCCCTTCGCGGCTCGCCCAGAGAATCCAGTCGATGAAGCCGGCGGCGAGGATGAGCGCGACCACGCCGAAGGTGACCGCAAAAATTCCGAAGAGGCTGCGCCGATATTGGCGCGTGACATTGCGGAAGGCGAGGAGGTATTCGAACCACGCGTACCGCACGCAACTACTCCTGAAGAGGCCTGATGACGACGAACCCAGATCGTGGCGATGACAGCATCGACCTGGACTTATTCGAGATAGCGGGTCGCGTTGTCGAGATCGCCGTGTATGGACGCCTTGCGCAGGGCATTGACGAACTTGCGCCAGGACAGATCCGCTTCGACGACCTTGAACACATAGGTGTCGGTTTCGCTCCTCGCCTTGCGCGAGACAATCACCGACAAGCTGCACTGATCGTTGCGGCCAAGATCGATTTGCGCATTGCCCTGGGTCTCCAGCGGCAGCGCTTCGTCGCTGAGCGCGCGAAAGCCCTTGAGCGAGCAGTCGACCACCTTGATGTTGTAAGTCCTGGAGGAGCCTTCGGACGCAAGAAGCAGCGTGCCGGGACAGATTACCGAGAAGCGCTGGTGTTGCCGATGGGATCCTTCGTGCGGCCCTTTCGCCTCGGGAACCGCCGGCAGCACCTCGTGGTAGGCGGGGATATCGTAGATCTCCCGGAAGATGCGCTTCTCCTGATCCGTCAGTCTGGCGAAAACCTGCGTCTTCTTGTTGAAGAAGTAGTCCAACAGCTCCGGCGTCATTACCGGGTCGTTGGTGGTGTAGAAGCGCTTGTCCGGGTACACGATGTTGGGCATGTGGAGGTCGGTGAAGTAACGATAGAGGTTCTTTGCCGGCTCTTTGCTGTCGTAATAGCGTTTATAGATTTTCGGCGCCGACTTCAGATCGACGTGCGCGCCGACCGCAGGCGCACCATTCACGAAGTCGTAGTGCGCGACCGGGACTTCCTTAAGCCGCTGGAAAAACAGCACGGACTCGTAGAAGCCGATGTGACGGGGATTGACGGCGATGACCAGGTGGCGGGTGTCGAAAAACTTGGTCGAGTACTCGTACATGAACTTCATCAGGGGGAACAGGATGACCCCTCCCATCGACTGGAACCGGCGATGTATGGCCAGCGCCGAGACCTCGGCGATCTTGCCGCCGGCTTGGCGGATTTTATCGATGTTGAAAATCTTCTGCATGGGAAAGCCCAGCGGGCTCTCTCTAATCAGTGAGATGGTGCCGACGATGCGGTTGTCGTAACTGGCGAGGAGGGTGGTCGTCGTCGGCAGAGCGTGATAAATAGTGGCGCGCATGCCGGAAGGGTCCGGCTTCATGAAGCCGACCGCGACATAGGCGTCATGCAGCAGGCGGAAACATTCCTCAAGTTCCTCGCGCGTTTCGGCAACCTTAAGCACCAGCTTGGCAGGTGGCGCGACATCGCACTTGATCATGTTGCGAAAGACCGCGAAGCGCACCTTGCGAGGCAGAACGCCGGTCGCACGACGCGCCAGTTGTCTGTAGAACCAGATCAGCTTCTTGAACATGTCTGCCTGCTTAAGCGCTTCAGGATATGACATGATAATGTTTCTGTACTCGAATGCAAGTGGCATAAAGGTTCAGGAACGGCGCTCGCGACGTTTGACGGATGTATGACAATGGCGTGCGTTGAGCAACCGAAGAAAAAATCAAAGGCCACCCTTGCATGAGCGCCGGTCCATCCAGACCCAGATCGCTGGGCCAGGCTTAGCATACTGCTCGACACCAATGTGCTGTCCGAGCTCATGCGCTCAAAGCCTGCAGGTGGAGTGCTTGACTGGTTCGATGCGCAGCAAAATTCAAGGTTCTTCGTCAGCACCATTACCCGTGCTGAGATTCTTTTGGGGATAGCCCTTCTGCCTGCCGGCAAGAGACGTGATCGATTAGCGTTTGCTGCCGAACAAATGTTTAAACAGGATTTTGCCGAGCGCACGTTGCCTTTCGATGACAATTGCGCTGTCGAGTATGCACTGCTTGTTGCCGGGCGCATCCGTCGCGGGCATATCATTGCCACTGAAGATGGCCAAATAGCCGCTACGGCTCTGAGCAGCAATTTGTCTCTGGCTACCCGCAATGTCAAGGACTTCAAAGCCATTGAGGGACTCAACATCCTTAGTCCTTGGGCTTAGTGAAGGTTACAAGGGTCTAAACCGCCTGCTTTGGCTGTGACTATTAGGTGTCACACCCTGAACCATCAATGTTTCGCTTCCTTCGTCATCACGCTCCGCAGCAGTTCATTAATTCGAGTCTGGTAGCCTTTGCCCTGCCTCTTGAACCACTCGATCACATCCGCGTCGATCCGCAGCGTTAATTGTTGCTTGATGGGACGGTAGAACTTGCCGATAGCAGCGTCACGCCACTCGTCCGGATTCGTCTGGGGTGCATCTGCGTAGTCGATTTGACTATCCGGCATCGCCTGTAATGACTTGAGTTCCGCAGACCGTTTGGAAGTCAATTTTCCGCTTGCTTGCTTAGTGGCCTTCCGCATAAATCCCCCGTTCTGCCATGCTTGCCTTGCGCGCTGAAATGATGCGTATGGTTTCTTGTCCATCCGCTTCGGTGTAAGTGTGCGCCACCAGCAACAGCACTATGCCCTGCACCAGTCCGATTGTCTGCCATCGTTGCTCGCCATGCTAAATTCGGTCTTGTCTGCTAACGTGAAACGGGTCATCGAATACAAGCTGGGCAAGCTCAAAGCTGACGTGATGCTTCTTCTTGTTAGCACTGTTCTTTGTCTCGTCCCAAATCAGATGCATTGGCACTCCAGAAGTGGAGTTACATTATAGCAACTACAAATAAAAGGCGGAAGTAGAAAATCCTGGCCGGTTGTCATCTTGCTACTCCAACTTCTTCAGGTACTCCTTGGTGAACACCTTGTCGGGTATTTCGCGCACTTTCATCTCCGTATATTCGAGCACCGACTCATCACCCTGGCGCAGCGCGTCGGTCAGCACCAGGCGGGTGGGTCGCGATTTTCCGAGCAGGTTGCGGTAATTCTCGTAGCGGCCGGTTTTCAGCAGGCGGCCCGAGAGCGCGTAGAACTCTGCCTTGTAGGGTGCGTTGCTGCCCTCCTTGAGCCAGTAGAGCACGCGATGATAGGTGACGCCGCGGTCCTTTGCCGTCAGTTCCAGAACCTGGTATTTGGAACCCTCGATGCTGTCTGTACTCCGCCTTCTGGCTTTGTAGTCGCCGGCGAAGTTGGCGCGCGCCAGATCACCGTTGGCAACCTGGCCGGTGAGGCGCTGAGCCATGGAAAGTCGCACCGGCTGAGAGACATTGGGCAGGAAGATCCAGAGCTCCCGGCCCTTCATCAGGATGATCTGGCCCCGCTCCGACGCCGGTTCGACGACCATCACCACGGTGTTTTCGTTGCCCTTGGAGAGCACGCGGTACTTCCACTTCTCCGCTTGTTGCCCTTCGGAGCGGCTGCTGACGGCGATATCGACCTGGAAGCTCTCGCCGGGAAAGCGGATGCGATCTGCCTGCTCTACTTGGACCTGGGCCTGCTCATCATCCTGTTCTTCGTTGGCCAGTGCCAGGCAGGTGGTGAAGCCCGCCAATATCAGAACAAACAAGCGATATGCATACTCTCTTGACATAACTGCTATGATATCCGCCTAAAGTCAGATTGGGCAAGCACAGCTTGCGGGTCGCCATGAGCGTCGTGCAAATCGAAGATGTCTCCAAGCACTACACCCTGGGCGAGCAGCAGGTCCAGGCTCTCGACGGTATCAGCCTGTCGATTGCAGACGGTGTCTTTCTGGCCATCGCCGGACCCTCGGGCAGCGGCAAGTCCACGCTGCTCAACATGATCGGTTGCATCGATACGCCTTCCAGCGGCAGTATCGTCATCAACGGCGAGGACGTGAGCGGCAAGAGCGCCGACCAACTGGCCGACCTGCGTGCCCGCACCATAGGCTTCATCTTCCAGACCTTCAACCTCCTGCCGGTGCTCACGGCTGCAGAGAACGTCGAGTACCCGCTGCTGCAACTGAAGGAACTGTCGGCGCAGGAGCGGCGCGCGCGTGTCGCGAGCTACCTCGACATCGTCGGCCTCAGCGCCTATGCCCACCACAGACCGAACCAGCTCTCCGGCGGTCAGCGCCAGCGCGTCGCCATCGCCCGCGCGCTGGCGACCAAGCCCAAGATTGTGCTGGCCGACGAACCGACCGCGAACCTCGATCACAAGACGGGCACGGACATCCTGATGCTGATGAAAAGCATCAACCGCCGCTACAAGACGACTTTCATCTTTTCCACGCACGACCGGCGCGTCATGGCCATGGCCGATCGCCTGGTGAAGATAGAGGATGGGCGGGTTGTCCTGCTCGGCGTGCGGCGTGCGAAAAAGTGGACGGTGATCAAGCCTTCGGCCAGACCTGAAATTCACGCAAAGGGAGACAACGATGAGAGCTGATGCGACCGCCGCCTGGCTGTTTCTGGCTATTGTCTCGGCGGGCAGCCATGCTGCCGACGAGAAGATTTCCCGCGACGCGCTGTTCGACGACGACAAGCCGCTGGCCGCCCAGATCGAGCAAGGCTGGAAGGGTTTCGCCCAGTTCGAGGCGGCGCGCACCTATGCCCCACCGGCTCATTGGTCGAAGGCCAGGATGGTGCTCGAAGTGAATCGCCAGGGCCAGTTTTCGGAGGGCGTCAAATGGAAGATCGGCGGGCGCTTCGACTACGACGGCGCCTATGACCGCGCGAACTTCTATCCGCAGCAGGTCAAGGACGATCAGCGCCGCAGCTTTGCGTTGCGCGAGAATTATCTCGACGTCGCCGCCGGCGACTGGGACTTCCGCCTCGGCCGGCAGCACGTGGTCTGGGGCGAGATGGTGGGTCTGTTCTTCGCCGATGTGGTCTCGGCCAAGGACATGCGCCAATTCCTGCTGCCGGAATTCGAAGTACTGCGTATTCCTCAGTGGGCGGCGCGCGCCGAGTATTTCAAGAACGACTGGCATGCCGAAGCCCTGTGGATACCCTTGCCCAGTTTCGACGAGATGGGGAAACCCGGCGCCGACTTTTTTCCGACGCCTATCCCGGGTCCGGGCGGCATCCTCATCCAGGGCGAGGAGCTGCCTGCCCGCAAACTCGCCAACAGCAACTATGGACTGAGGCTGTCGACACTGCAGAACGGCTGGGATGTATCGGGCTTTCTCTATCACAGCCTCGATTCCGCCGCGACATTCTATCGGGACCCCGTCACCGGTTCTTCGCCGGCCTTTGTCTACCGACCCCGTCACGATGCCATCAACCAGGCCGGTGGCACCCTGGCCAAGGATCTTGGCTGGTCGGTATTAAAGGGCGAGGCCGTGTACACCAACGGCCGCAAGTTCAACGTCACGAACCCCTTGCAGGCCGACGGTCTTGTCGCCAGCCGCACGCTCGACTACGCGCTCGGTCTCGACTTCACGCTGCCTTCGGATGTGAGACTCAACCTCCAGCTTTTCCAGCGCATCTTCGCCAACTACGATCCGACCACCCTCCAGGACAAGCGCGAGAGCGGCGCCACCTTCCTGGTCAATGGCAAGCTCGCGCCCAAGCTCGAAGGTCAGGTGCTGCTTATTTCCAGCCTCAACCGCAACGACTATCTGTTTCGTCCGCGTTTGATATGGAGCCTGGAACAGAATTGGCGGCTGATGGGCGGCGTCGATGTCTTCCATGGCCCACCAACGGGTCTGTTCGGCCGCTACGATCAACGCGACCGGGCCTATGCCGAGATTCGCTACTCCTTCTGAGCGCCGGGATGTCAAGTAAGGAATCTGAGAGTCATGCAAGAGCAGATGACCCTTTGGGGCTCGCGATGACGGACTTGATCAGCGTTTCCCTGGCTCTTGCGGTGCCATAAATGCCCACTCAACATAAGAAGTCCTCCTCTCAAAACGCTGAAACTCCGGATCGAAGTTGTCAATCTTGAGGGGCGTTGCCGTCGATAGACTGTGGATCCCGATGATGCCCTTACCGTCCGGCGAAGACATCGTTCCCCATTCCTTCTTGCCGGTAATCGGATCGGCGTACAACCTGCGTAGATGCCTGCGAGGATTCGGGTAGCGTGGATCCTTCAGCAAGTCCTCCAAGGTATGCGGCGAGCGGGACTGGCCGACCGGCGTTGCATTGCCATAACTGACCAAGGCATTGCGAAATTCACTGCCGATATGGAGGAGTTCTTCTTCTGCCGCCTGCCTTTGCAACACCGACCCCAACTGCAGAGTAGCCGCGGAGACCATCCCAATGATGGCAACGACAATCATCAGACCCAGATAGGTGAAGCCACCGCTGTGCCGATTCCAGTGCTTAGTCATATCAACATTTGCATGTACGGAGGCCATCACTGCGCCTCTTACAATGAGGAAAATGGCTTGCCGTTCCGCATCATTCCTGGCGCCGCACTGTTGATACTGTAGACATTGCCTGTCGTGGGGTCGTCCGGTGGAACGATGATCCAGGACGTCGTACTCTCGGTGATGGGATCAACCGGTAGCGCACGCAGATATTTCTTCTCTACCAGCTCGGTGAGGGAGCCTGGATAACGGCCTGTGTTGGCGTAGAACTTGTCTATGGTCTCCCTGGCGAGACGCAGGTTCTCAGTGAGAATGACTTCTTTGGCTGTGTCTATGCTATTGAAATAGCGGGGAAGTGCCATGGTAAGTAATAGTGCGATCACCGCCAAAACGACCAACAACTCTATCATCGTGAATCCATCTAGAACCCAACCGGATCTGTGCCTGGGCGGTTTCATAATATTCCCAAGAAGAGGGTGGGCGTGCGGTGAACTCACTGGGATCACCATTTCCGATAGGGCGTGCCATTCAACCCAATCTTGGTGGAAATTGAATAAACATCGTAGACATCATCACCTTCTTGCGGGTCAGAGGCTTCACTGGAATAAGAACGCTTGCCCCACGTGGAGGTATCTTCCCCATCCTTGTCCGGATATAGAGGATCCCGAGGGACGCGCCGCAGAAAGTAAATTTTGTTGCGCTTGGGGTCCCGTTGGTCGGGAACCCCTTCAACGAGAACATCGAGCGTTTTCGGATAGCCGGAGCTGCCGAGGGGCTTTGGCAGTCGTCCTTCATCGGATGCTCGCTTATAGGCATCGATGGCGTGACGGATTTCCCATAATGAATGCCGCAACTCCTGTTCCTGGCTTCGCTGTATTGCCACTTGAGCAACAGGGACGACGATACTGGTTAGCAAGCCGAGGATGGCCAGCGTCGCCAGCAATTCGATCAGCGTGAAGCCGTCGGGTTTTCCGGAGCTTGGTTTTTTTTCGTAGCACCCAACTGCGAACATGAGGGTCATGGGATGAGTCGTCATTTCGTGTAGCAGGGGATCAGGGTTGTATCTGCACTATGAAAGGCGTCGGGGGGGCCGCATTGACCGAACTGCCAGCCAACCCAACCGGTGCAATCGCCAATACCTGGACCCTTGCGGAACTGCTAGGTGCCAGTGCGCGCAACTGAATCGTGGCGACCCCGGCAAGACGGGTCGCGCCACCGTCCCCGACGCGCGTACTTGTCATCAGGATCTGACCATTATCAACTCGGTTGGTGAAGCTGGTTTGCGCACCACCTTGCTTCAGGAATACTCCTTCTGTGACGTTCATCACCTGGAGGGCGCTTTGGTCAAAGTTGATCGCGAGTGGCAGACTGGTGATGGGCTGATCCGATTGCATCATCAGCTGCAGGGCAAATGATTCACCGACCTTAACAGTTGCCGGACCTTGCCATTGCAGGATCTCAGCACCAGAGCCGGACGCTGGAACATTCGCCAGGTTAGCCTCGCCGGTCGTTTGAGCCGCGACGTTGCCCATGCTGTTTGTCAGGTTGACGACGGTCGGACCGTTAATGCCTGGAGGTGCTGGAGATATGGTCGGTGATACGCCGATTGGGGCCACAAATGGAACAGATGTCACAGACGGGTTCGCCATTGCTGGCATGCCTGCCACTGTATCCGGCCGGCTGCGAAATGAGTTCTCCGTTCCCGACTGGAACTCAGCTTGGGCGGCATCGGGGCGCTGGATATTCCGGATGATGTGTGGCGTGATGGATAAGACAATCTCGGTCTTCTGATTATCGTCTGTGGTGCTGCCGAACAGCCGGCCGATCAGGGGCAAGTCTCCCAGCCCCGGCACCTTGAAGCCAGATTTGCGATCCTCATCATTTATCAATCCAGCCAACACCTGATTTTCGCCGTCCTTCAAGCGCAATACTGTACTGGCCGTTCGGGTGCCAATCTGGTAAGCGACAGAGCCTGACGAGGTTTTCAATTGGTCCACGATAGTGCTGACTTCCAGTGCGACCTTTATGGCGACATCATTATCGAGATAGATCGTCGGCTCCACGTTCAGGGCCAATCCGACATCGACATAGCTGATGGACTCCGATACAAAACCGGTTGAGGTGGCGGTCGTCGTGATGTTCGGCACCCGGTTACCAATGAGTATTTTGGCCTTCTCATGATTGCGGGCACGAATCCTCGGATTAGCCAGAAGGTTGGCGTCTGAGTCCTCCTTTCGTGCATTAATCACGACGGGCGAGATGGCGGCGCCGAGACTGGAATTATTCTGGTGGAGTAAGTCGCGGAGTGTCAGGTCTGCTCCTGTCGCGCCGGTGGCTGCATTGGAGAGAGATCCCAAGGGGAGGGGCGTCAAACTTAAACTGTTCGGCCACCGGATGCCCAAGTCCAGTAAACGGGTGCGTTTGACTTCCAATATTTCGACTTCGAGCATGACTTCGGGTTCGGGAATATCCTGCAGGGCAATCAGTTTCTCGGCGAGTCTAATCGCGTCTGGACTGTCTCGCACAATGAGCATGTTCAATTTTTCATCGACCACAATATCGCGGGATTTGACGATAGTCTTCAAGGTATTGGCCACCGTCTTCGCTTCTGCATTGGCCAGGAAGAAACTCCGGACCACCATCTCTTGATACTCCTTTTGTTTCGCCGCCGTGTTCTGATAAATCAGGATTGTGTTTGAATCCAGCACTTGTTGGGCCAACTGGTTTGTCAGCAAGATAAAATTCACGGCCGCTTCGATGGTGCTGCTCTTCAAGTAGATCGACATTTTTTGTTCCAGCTTGACGTCCTTGTCGAACAGGAAATTCAGCCCAGAGGAGCGGGAGATCACTTCAAACACCTGTTTCAAGGCGACATCCTTGAACTCGATCGTGATTGGTTTGCGGTATGCGAGAGACAGGGTAGATTCTTGGGGCGCCCGGGTGGTTTTTTCCGTGATCGCTCGTTGCAAAGCACGCGATGCTTCGTTGTTGGGATCTTCCGTGAGAATTGCAGCGAGTTTCACCCTGGCCGATGCAATGTCATTCTTCGCCAGGGCAGTTTGTCCTTCCTTCAACCATTGATCATGACGCTGATCCCCCTCAAGCCTATTCAACCCAGCGCGCGCCCGCTCGCTGCTTGGGTCGATGCCGAGCACTCTTTGGAAGAGCTTTCCCGCTTCGCTGCGCTGTCCAGACGCGGCCAATCGGTCAGCCTGTTCAAGGGACTTATAGACGGACCGCTCGCGGGTTTGAAGGTAAGCTTCCTTGTATTCGAGTCTTTGAGGGTCAAGCGCCATGGCTTCGCGAAACTTCAACAAACCATCTTCGACCTTGTCTTGCGCTACCAACTCTTTGCCATCGCGGTAGGCCGATTGGGCGGCACACCCCGTTAGCATCAGGATAATCAGCAGGCTAGCGCAGGTTGTACGCCATCTTAGTATGAGGCAATGGAATAGGTGCCGGAATGGAGACCCTTCAGGTGCCGGATGGCTTGGCATCAGTCGTGTCCTCCAATGGCGAGCGTTTGAACCTGGCTCAAGGGAATATAGGTTAGTGACAGCAACGGTGGCTTGATCGAGTCGATACGATACATTCCTTCGACCAAGGACTGCTCATGCACGATATAGGTTTTGTCGCCGCGGGCCATAAAAACTTCCCACATGCCGCCTTCAGTCTTTTTGCCCAGATAGACAAAGGGGAGTGGTGGCGCAGCAGGTGGTGGGGCTGGCGGTGGCTTGGGCG
>CAIYYX010000134.1 GCA_903930535.1 uncultured Sterolibacterium sp.
AGAAGGTTCCGCCGGCGGCGGCACTCGGGGTGATGGCGTAGGGGCTGCCGGCGACGTTGGCGGTGTTGACCGCACCGGCGCTGGTGAGCGTGACGCTGCCCACGGTCTCGCCGTTTTGCAGGCCGCTGGTGGTGAATTCGCTGCCGGCGAAGTTCACCGTGTCGCCGTAGGTCTTGCTCGTACTGCCGGCGGTGACGGTGAAGGCGGCGGCCTTGGTGATGTCGATCGAGCTGCCGACTGTCGAGATGCCGTTGTAGTTGCCCGCGAGGCCGCCGTTGCCGCTGGCACCCAGGCTCAAGCCCGTGACGCTGGCGAGCGTGCTGCCGACCTGCACGTGCTTGGATGCGAGGTTGCTCGCATCCCCCGCCCCGCCCACGGCGAAGGTCTCGCCGGCAACACCGGTCGCGGTGAGCGCGGCACCCGGCATCACGGTGGTGCCGTCGTAGGTCCGCGCGCCGGCGAGGGTGAGATCCGCCTTGGTGATGGTGACCGAGCTGCCCACCGTCGAGATCCCGTTGTAGTTGCCCGCCAGGCCGCCGTTGCCGCTCGCCCCCAGGGAGAGGCCGGTGACGGTGGCGAGCAGGCTGCCCACCTGCACGTCCTTGGATGCGAGGTTCGTCGCGTCTCCCGCCCCGCCCATGGCGAAGGTCTCGCCGGCAACACCGGTCGCGGTGAGCACAGCGCCGGCCACCACCTTGGTGCCGTCGTAGGTCCGCGAGCCGGCGAGGGTCAGGTCGGCCTTGGTGATGCTGCCGATGTTGCCAGTCGCATCGGTGCTGGCCATCTGGTAGCCATAGACGGTGGCGGCGCCGTTGGATGCACTGGCGATCGCAACCCCGTTGGCGGTCACGGTCTTGGTGGGGCTGCCGGCGACGTTCTTGTCGTCGTAGCTGCCCGCCGCCGGGTGGGTGGTGGTGACGGTGTCGCCGTCGACCGCGCCGCTCACGCTGTAGTTGGCGCCGACCAGGGTGGCGCTGGTCGCGCCGTCGTAGACCTTGCTCGGGGCGGCACCCCCGGCGATGAGACTCGCCGTGACGCCGGGGGCGAGCGTGTAGAGGTAGCCATTGTGCGTAGCGTCGGCGACCGGGGTCACGCCGTAGGTGGCGTTGTACTGCTTGAATCCGTAGGCCAGTCCGTTACGCGTGTCGGAAGCCGGGTTGGTGGAATAGACCAGCCAGCGTCCGCCGGGAGTGCTAAGTACGCCGGCGCCGACACTGTTGGAGAAGTTGCCGCCGGCGGCCAGCACGATGGCATCGTTGGCGGCACCGGCACTCAGGGTGTTGCCCAGGGCGACGTTGCCGCTGGCCGTTAGCAGCATCGCATTGGCGCCGCTGTTGATCGTGCCATTGACGGCCAGATCGCCGACCGTGCTCAAGGTCACCGCGCCGCCTGTGGCGCCGACATTGCCGGTCAGGGTGAGGCCGCCGGCGCTATCCGCGATGTTGATGAGGCCGGCGGTCGAACTGGTGGCGCCGAGGTTGGTGATGGTGTTGCCGCCCGTGGTGAGCGTGACGCTCGCACCCGTGGCGGTCAGCGTTCCCACGTTGGTGATCGCTGCGGACTGGGTGATCGCGCCGCCCGTGGCGGTCAGGTTGAGCGCATTGTTGTTGGCGTTGACCGCGCTGTTGATGGCCAGCGCGCCGCTGGTCGCGAGCGTGATGTCGCCGCCCGTGGCGCTGACGTTGCCTGTGACGGTGAGGCCGCCGGCGCTGTCGAAGATGTTGATGAGGCCGGCACTCGAACTGGTCGCACCCAGATTGGTGATGGTGTTGCCGATGTTGTTGAGCGTCACGCTACTGCCTGCGGCCGTCAGCGTCGAGACGTTGGTGATCGCCGCGGACTGGCTGATCGCGCCGGTGGTGCTGAGCGTCAGGGCGTGGGCGGCGCCGGCCAAGGCACCGTTGATAGCGATGGCGCCGGTGCCGGCGCTCAAGCTGGTGTCCTGGCCCAGGGTCGCCGGGCTGGCGTAGGTCTGGTTGCCGGTGGTCGTGATGTTGCCGTCCAGCGTGTAGCTCGCGGCGGCGGCGGTCTGGAAGGCGGTGGCGGCCGACAGCGTGAGGTTGTTGCCCGAGTAGGAATAGAGCATATCGGTTGAAGTCAGCGCCCCGCGGGCGGTAGCGAGACTGCTGTTGGCGACGCTGCCGCCCATCACGGAAAGCGTGCTGGCGGTGATATCCAGGCCGGTGATGTTGGTTCCTGTCGAACCCCAGGCTGAGGCGCCGGCCCCTCCGCTAGAGACATAGGTGAGCACGGTGCTGCCGTTGCCGACAGTGTTGTTGGGCAGGGCGAAGTAGTAGAAGCCGTTGGCGCCGGTGCTGACGCTGGCGATGGCGCTGCCGTTGGCCACCGCCTGTATGGTCTTGCCGCCGGCGGCACCGAATGTTCCGGAGACGATCTGCGGCGCGCTGGTGAAGATGGACGTGAGGTAAGGGTAGGACTTGCCCTCGACGATGTTCCAGATGCCGGGCAGGCTCCAGGTGGCCCCTGAAAAGGTGGCGCCCGCCATCATCAGTCCGGTGGCCTTGCTCGTGCCCTTGTTGTCGGTGGTTGTGTTGGCACCGGTGGTCGTCGAGTCCCAGAAACTGTTGTTGACGGTGATGGCGTTGACGTTTGCTCGCGCGCCGACCAGGCCGCCGGGGACGCCGTTGATTCCGGTCAGAAAACCGCTTGCGTAGCCGTTGGTGATGACTCCATGCGCTCCGCCCCCCGTGCCGTCAAGGGAACCAATCAAGCCGCCGACCGCTGAGTAACCGCTGACGCTGCCTGACGCATAGACATCCGTATAGCTGCCGCTGCTGCCGCCCACCAAACCGCCAAAGCCGCTGTTGGGTCCCGCTGCCGTCATACCGCTCACATTTCCTGTGGCGTAGCTTTGGCTAATCGTGCCGCTGTCGTAGCCTACCAAGCCGCCAAAGTACGTCGTAAGGAAATTGCCGCCGCTGTAGCCGACATTGCCTGTCGCGTAGCTGCTGCTGATGGTACCGGCGTTCCCGCCGACCAAGCCGCCCACTGCGGACGGCATCGCTGCACCGGCGGTCACGCTACCGGTGTTGTAGCTGCTGCTGATCGTACCGTCGCTCTGGCCCGCCAGGCCGCCGCTGTATGAGCCGCCAGTGACGCTGCCGCCCACCAGGCCCACGTTGCTCACCGTTCCCGCGCCACCGATGTAGCCGAATAGACCCATGTAACTCACCGTCGGTTGGTTGATGGTGAGGCCGCTGATGGTATGGCTCTGGCCGTTCAACGATCCGGTGAATTTTGTCGTGCTGTTGCCCACCGGCACGAAGCCACCGGTGCCCCAGACGTCGGCGGCGTTGGTCTTGGCCGCATCGATGTTGCCACCCAGCGTGTAGCTCGCACCCAGAGCCATACTCATCAACTGCAACTGGTGTGCGTTGTTGATGTTGCTCGAGTATTCGGAAGCCAGCATGGGATAGGTCGCACCTGCAGCGGTCGGGGTGCCAAGATTATTCAACTTTCCATCGGCATTGACGATGACCCAGTTGTTGCCCGTTGCACCTGGCGTCGTGGAATAGACAAAGCCGCCTAGAGTGGACGTTTTCAATTCCAGGGTGGACTTCTTGGTGCCGACTCCGTTATCGAGAGCAACTGCGGAGTTAATGCTGTTGTCCCAGTAGCCGCTGGTGACGCTACCGAGAGTTTTCGTTCCGATGAATCCACCCGAAAATAGAGTGCCAGTAACAGCCCCGCTGGAATAGGCGTTGGTGATGGTGGCACTTGCAGCATAGCCCACCAATCCGCCGGCATAGAAGCTTCCGGTGACATTGCCTGTGGCATAGACATTGGAACAACTGGCAGACGATAAATAACCAACCAGACCTCCAACAAAATTGCTGGTGCCCACCACATTGCCGCTGGCGTAAGAGTTGCTGATACTTCCAAACCCATCGGCATTCCCCACCAGGCCTCCAACAGAACTTCCGCCCACCACATTGCCGCTGGCGTAGGCGTTGCTTATGATGCCGTTATGAGCATAGCCGACCAGGCCGCCGACAGTGGCGCCTCCGGTGACGTTGCTCGTGGCAAAGCTTTTGTTGATGGTGGCTCCATTGCTTTTGCCGGCCAGGGCGCCGGTATAGTCGGAACCGGTGATGCTGCCCCCGACCAGGCCGACATTGTTCACCGTTGGCGTAGGATCAATAAACCCAAAGAGGCCGACGTACATGGTCGACGGGCGGTTGATGAACAGGTTGCTTATGGTGTGGCCGAGCCCGTCGAACTTGCCTGAGAATTTTGTGCCGTTATTGCCCACCGGCAGGAAGCCGACGATGGCACCGACGCCACTATCCTGCCAGCCACTGGTAAGCGTGGCGTCGATGTTGGAACCCAGCGCATAGTTGCCGGCAAGACTGCCTCTCATGCCTTGCAGGTCGGTGCCGGTGACGCTGCCCGCCGCGCCCAGGCTGTTGATAACCGTGTAGCTGGTGCCGGCGATGTTCAGGCTGGGCGCGCTGCCGGCAAGGTCGATGCGCGAGCCGTTGCCCAGGCTGTAGCTGCCGCCGCTGGGGGTCAGCACCAGACCGGCGCTGTTGCCGCTGGCGGAAATGTTGGCGTTGACCGTAATGTTGCGCGCAGCCGTCAGGGTCAGGGTCTTGTTGGTGGTCCAGGTGATGGGAGAGGCGACCGTGATGTCGCCGTTTTCGCCGCCGCCGGCGCCCGTCGTCACCTGGACGTCGGAGCCGCCGGACAGCGCTGTTTGTATGCTGCCGGTGGTGACGATCGAACCCGTGCCGCTGGCAATGAAGTCCGGGCTGCCGCCGGTGTTGGTATCCCCGCCCGATGCCTGTATGGTCACGTCCCAGGGGTCGAGCAGCCAGTTGCCGCCACGGCCAGCTGGCGCACCGGTGGCGACGCTGCCGGTGACACTCAGGATATGGCCCGAGGTCTCGACGCTGCCTCCATCCCCAGACGATGCGCCGCCCCTGGCAGAGATGCCGCCGTCGAACCGGGTGCTGAGCTCGGACCAGAGCACCACCTTGCCGCCATTGCCCTGGATAATGGCGTCCGCGTTGATCACACTGCCAGCGTCTACGCTGACGCTCCTGGCGTTGGCCACGGGATTGCCGGCGGCTTGCATCGGTGCGCCGTGAAAGTCGCCACCGACGCGAACGCTGCCGCCACCCTTGTTGCCCGAAGCGTCGAGCGTGGCGCCCGTGAGCGCGATATCGCGGCCGAACACGCCGATACTGCCACCGCTGGCATTGGCCTCTGCACCCGCCACGTCGAGCGCTCCTGACACCGTAACGCTTCCCACGCTGCCGCCATCGAGGACGATAGCACCGTTCTTGTCGGCCAGGCTTCGCGCACGGATGATGCCTGAGTTGTTGATCGCAGAACCCACCAGTTGGTCTGCAGCCCTTGCGCTGAGCAAGACGCTGCCGCCGTCTGCGACAATGGCGCCGCCGTTTTCGATATGGGCGTTCAGTGCGCTGGCATCGACCTTCACCTTCAGCAGGTTGTCGCCAAAGAAATCCAGGGTGACCTTGTCTCCCGCCGCCAGGGCCACGCTGCCGCCGTTGGCAGTGATCGTGCCGGCATTATTGATGTCGGGGGCGACCAGCGCGATGTAGCCACCGTTGTTGGCCGTGATCTGTCCGAAGTTCCTGATGTTGCCTGCCATGCCGCCGTTTGCGAACTGAAAACGGCCTGCCATGAAGTCCGCATTGGAGATACCCAGGGTCGAGGCCACCAGGCCGCCGACATCGACGCTGGCAGACGGCCCGAAGAGAATGCCGTTGGGGTTCACGAGAAACAGCTGGCCGTTGGCGGAGAGCCGTCCATAGATGTCGCTGGAAGTATTGCCCAGGACGCGGTTCAAAGCCACCGAACTGGCGTTGGGCTGCCTGAAGACGACAGATTCGCCGGCGGCGATGCCGAAGCCTTGCCAGTTGATGATGACGTTCTGGCTGGCCTGGTTCACAACCATGGAACTCTGGGAAGGGGTCGTGACCGTGGCGCTGCCCGCTACGGTCTGGTTGCCTGTGGGCAAGGCGTATAAATCCCCTGACGCCATGCCCAGGCAAACGACTAGCAGTGCGCGGGCACGCAGCGCTCGCGCGCGACGAGCGCCAGTGAAGCTTGCAACTGCGCCCGCAACTGAAACTCTGCGCCCTTGCTTCTCTTCGCCACCGCGACGAGCTCGGTGGCTCACCGCTGCCTTGCCTTCCATGCTAACCCCCATCAGGCATTGGGATGTCCAAGGCGGGCGTTTGCGGCCGACGTGTCAGGTGTCCAGAATCAAGGCGAATCAATCGAGGAATGACGGCTGGTTCATCACCTGCCGGCAGCCCCGCTACCTTGTACCCGAAGTGACCCTCAAGTATTTAGGTCGGAAGCTTTGCGCCCCGGCATTTCAGCCAGTTTGCCTTTGTATGCCGATGTCAATATAACATGACATTTAGTTATATCGCAACCTGTTTGTCATACACTGTTGCGAGTTCTTGATCTATCCGGTTTTGTAGCACGACATCTGTCCGGTCGTCATAGTGTCCCGAACCCGGATTTTTCGCGGTGATGAAGGTCATTGCCGCCCTGGGGCTAAAACTTCAAGCCACCGCAGCGAAACCTCGCAAGGCATCGCGCAAGAAACCGGCGCGGGAATTGACAGCGGCCTGACGCCGGCCTCACTGGCACAAGTGCCCTGGATTGGCGTATCCTATTGTCATGTTGCGACTCGCCTTGTTCCCTGTCATCGCCCGAGAGTTCTTCGGCAAGCAAACCTTGCCGCGGGAGCCCGAACCGGACCTGGTCATGCTGGACGAGGAACAGGTACGTGCCTATTCTCTTGCAGGTCGCATCGACGGCGTGATGTCAGCCGCCTACCTGTTTCATAGCGGCCAAGCCTCGTCCGTCATTCACGGCGCCCGCCTTGTCATCGACCTGGGATGCGGGCCGGCCACGCAACTGGCGCAGATCGCAGCGCTGAACCCGGACAGTGAATTTGTCGGCATCGATCTGTCGCCGGCAATGCTGGACTCCGCGCGCCGCCATGTCGCCGCCTGTGGCCTGAAGAACGTGAGTTTTCTCCATGGTGACATCACCCGCCTGTCGCAGTTCGACAACCAGACCGTTGATGCCGTCATCAGCACCATGGTGCTGCACCACCTGCCCACCCGTGAACACCTTGCTGCCTGTTTCAGCGAGATATCGAGAGTCCTGAAGCCTGGCGGTGCAGTCTATCTGACGGACTTCGGACGGCTCAAATCCCTGTACTCAGTCATCCGCATTGCCTACATGAACGCGGACCAACAGCCGCACATCTTCTCCCTGGACTACGAACGCTCCCTGAGGGCCGCATTCCTCTACAAGGAGTTCGAGGAAACCGCCCGACAATGTCTGCCGACCTCGGTGCGTGCTTACAGTACGCTTATCGCGCCGCTGCTGATCATTCTGCGTACCGCTCCGAGAACATTGCCCGAGGATATTAGGGTGCGACTTGATCGTTTCAGAATGGAACTTCCGAAACGCTATCGCCGCGACTTTGAAGACTTGAGACTCTTCCTTCGCCTGGGCGGACTGACCCCAGACCCGTTCCACACGACTGCAAGGACCCGCCGCCAGCGGCGTGATGTCGATGGTAATGAGCGCAGTGCGTGACTTTCGCGCAGTGACGAAGTTTTGCTTGATCAGCCAGGGAATGTCCAAATTAGCCTGTCATCACGAGCCCCAAAGGGGCGTGGCGATCTTCAGGTCGCTGTTCTTCCATGACTCTCAGATTGCTTCGCTGCCGTCACTGAGATTGCCACGGCCCTGCGGGCCTCGCAATGACGAATCTTTCCCTAGCTGTAATAAGGCAATAAGGTCGTCAATGAGCGGCAGCCAGGTTTGAATGGCATTTTTTTGGCGAGTCCAGCCCTCCCTGAATGCCCGCAACGCTACTCCCCGCGCAGGACTCCCAGGGCCGGCCGCTGCAAGGCGCCGGACATGCCAAGCCAACCGGCCAGGGCCACAACGGTGCCGCCGGCGAGCATACCGAAAAGCAGCAAGCTCGGATCAGGCCGGTATTGGAGATGGAAGACGAAACGCGCCAGCGCCCAGCTGATGCCAGCGGCACCGATGCCGGCGAGCAGACCCGCGATGGCGCCCAGGGCCGAGAACTCGGCGAGCAGAGCGTGCTTGAGCTGCCGGCTTCTGGCGCCCAACGCACGCAACAGGGCAAGTTCGATGAGCCGCTCGTCGTAGCTCGCCTGCAAGGCGGCGTAGAGCACGGTGAGCCCGGCCAGGAGAGCAAAGCCGAACACCACTTCGACGGCGCGGGTCAACTGGTCGAGCGTGGCCTGCAACTGGCGCAGTAGCGTGGCGACGTCGATCACGGTGAGATTGGGTAATTCGCGCACCAGGCCATTGACGAAGCCGGCCTGGTTGGCCGCCAGGTGGAAGCTGGTGATGTAACTCTTCGGGTAGGCGTCCAGCATGCCCGGCGGCGTGATGACGAAGAAATTGACGCGCATCGAATCCCAGTCGAGGCGGCGCAGCGAGGTGATGCGGCCGTTGAGCCGGACGCCGGCGATGTCGTAAGTCAGCTCATCGCCCAGCGCCAGATGCAGGGTCTCGGCCAGACCCTGCTCCACCGAGAATTCACCCTGCCCGGGATTGCCTTTCTCGTGCCAGCGCCCGGCGCTGACGCTGTTGCCAGACGGCAGCGTCGCCGTCCAGGAGAGGTTGAACTCACGGTCAACGAGGCGCTGTGCACGCTCGTCCTCATAGCGGGGAAGCGGTTGGTTGTTCACCAGGACCAGACGCCCGCGCACCATGGGCTCAAGCTTCGGCTTGGCCAGTCCCTGAGAGGCGAAATAGGCTTCGAGAGACTTCAACTGCGTGGGCTGGATGTTGATGACGAAACGGTTGGGGGCATCCGGCGGCACATTGCGACGCCAGCTTTCCAGCAGATCCTGGCGCGCCACGGTGAGGAGCAGCAAGGCGGTGAGACCCAGACCGAGGGCGACAGCCTGCAGCACCGTGTTGCGCCCTTGGCGGCGCAGATTGGAAAGCCCCAGGCGAGCGCCGGCTGCCGTTCCCACACCCACTCCCCTGCCCATGCGGCCGACGGTCGAGAGCAGCAGTCGCGCCAGCAGCGCATAAACGGCCAGGCAGGCGGCGAAGCCTCCGAGCACGATGGCGCCCAGGTTGATTTCGCCGGCAATCCAGAGCATCAGCAGCGAGAGCGCGGCGCCGCCTGCGGCATAGGCCGCCCAGGACAGCGTCTCGCCCGGCGACCATTCGCGGCGCAAGACCCGCAAGGTTGACACCGCGCGCAGACGTAACAGCGGCGGCAGGGTGAAGCCCGCCACCAGAGTGAAGCCGACGAGAAGGCCATGTCCCCAAGGTTGCCACGAGGGAGCAGGCAAGGTGGCCACAATCAGGCCGGCGAGCAATCCCTGCAAACCCCATTGCGCGAGGTAGCCCAGGCCGCAACCGACCAGGGTCGCCAGCAGGCCGAAGAGCAGGAACTCGCCACCATGCACTATCAGCACCTGACCCTGGCTGGCACCCAGGCAGCGCATGACGGCGCAACCGTCGAGATGCCGGCGCATGAAACGGTTGGCGGCGAAGCCCGCGGCAACGGCGGCGAGCACCACGGCGAGGAGTGCGGCCAGGGACAGGAAGCGCTGGGCGCGATCGAGCATGGTGCGGATCTCTGGCCGGGCGTTGGAGAGATCCTCGAGACGCTCGCCACGGCTCAGACGAGGCTGCATCCAATGACTGTAGAGCGCCACCGCAGCGGGCTCCCCGGAAAGGTGCAGGCGATAGGCGACGCGGCTGCCGGGTTGAATCAGCGCCGTGGCGGGGAGATCGTCGAGATTGAGCAGAAGCCTGGGTGCAATGGCGAAAATATTGATGCCGCGATCGGGCTCAAGGGTGAGCACCGCGGCCACCGTGAGCCTGAGACTGCCCAGGGTGAGCGAATCCCCCGACTTGACCCCCAGCGCTGCGGTCAGGCGCTCGTCCAGCCAGACCGTGCCGGGTGCCGGGATCTCGCGCGTGTCGGCATCCTGGACGTTCAATTCGGGTGCGATGCGCAAAGTGCCGCGCAGCGGATAGCCCTTTGCCACCGCCTTGATCTCGGCCAGTTGGCTGCCCGCTGCCGTGCTGACCATGCTGGGAAAAGTGACGCTATCGACCAGAGACAAACCGGTGCTCCCGGCTTCGCTTCTGGCAGGCTCGGTCCAGGGATGATCTGCGGTGAGCAGGAGGTCGCCGCCCAGGAGCTGGTGCGATTCCTGGACGAAGGCTTGTCCGACGCGGTCGGTGAGGAAGCTCACGCTAGTCAGGCTGGCCACCGCCACCACCAGCGCCAGACCCAGCACCGTCAGTTCGCCGGCACGGACATCGCGGGCGAGCATGCGCAGCATCAGGCGCAGGTTGGTCACGGTATTTTTCTCATAATAGAGTCATTCCCGCGCAGGCGGGAATCCAGGGTTTTCAGCCTTCTCGGACTTGGAAAATGTTCCCTCCTGGATTCCCGCTTGCGCGGCAATGACAGGTTCTTGCGGGAATGACCAGATCGTCAGATCAAACCCTCGTAAAGGTCGCGCCACTCGGGATTGCCTTTCTCGATCAAGTCCAGCTTCCACTTTCTGTTCCATTTCTTGCGCTGCTTTTCACGCTGTATCGCAGCCTCTGGGTTATCCGCCTGCTCGAAATAGACCAGCATATGCACAGCATATTCCTTGGTGAATCCATCCACCACGTCATTCTTGTGTTCCCATATGCGGCGAAGGAGATTATTGGTCACGCCTATGTAGAGCGTCCCGTTTCGTTTGCTCGCCATAATATAGACGTAATACGAGCCCATCGCATTCCTGGATTCCCGCATGCGCGGGAATGACATTTAAAACTCGAACAACCGGTCGATGGCTTGGCCAACGCGATCGACCGCGACCACGGTGAGACCGGCGATGGCGTGCTTCGGTGCATTGGCCTTGGGGATCAGGGCGTGGGTGAAGCCGAGCTTGGCGGCCTCCTTGAGACGCTCCTGGCCGCGCGGTGCAGGGCGTATTTCTCCTGCCAGACCCACCTCACCGAATACTATAAGCTTCGGCTGTAATGGCTTATTCTTGTATGAAGACACTATCGACGCCAGCACCGCGAGATCGGCTGCCGGCTCGGCGATGCGCACGCCACCGACGGCATTGACGAAGACGTCCTGGTCGAAGCAGACGATGCCGGCGTGACGGTGCAGGACCGCCAAAAGCATCGCCAGGCGGTTCTGCTCGAGGCCGACGGTAAGCCTTCTCGGGCTGGGACTGTGGCTGGGATCGACCAGCGCCTGGATCTCCACCAAAAGCGGTCTCGTGCCTTCCTGGGTGACCATCACGCAACTGCCCGAGACTTCCTGCTCGTGCTGCGAGAGAAACAGCGCCGAGGGGTTGGAGACGCCACGCAGACCGCGTTCGGTCATGGCGAACACGCCCAGTTCATTGACCGCGCCGAAGCGATTCTTGACCGCGCGCACCAGACGAAAAGAGGAATGCGGATCGCCCTCGAAATAGAGCACGGTGTCGACGATGTGCTCGAGCACGCGCGGGCCGGCCAGTGCGCCCTCCTTGGTGACATGGCCGACCAGAATGATGGCAGTGCCGGTCTGCTTGGCATAACGAGTAAGTTGAGCCGCGCACTCCCTGACCTGGGCCACCGAGCCGGGCGCCGAGGCGAGCACCTCCGAATACATGGTCTGGATGGAATCAATGACCGCCACTGCGACCGCCGGCTTCTGGCCTGCCAGGGTCGAGAGCACCCTCTCCAGGCTGATCTCGGCCAGGAGCGAGAGACCTTCGGTGGGTACCTGCAGGCGCCTCGCGCGCAGCGCCACCTGCTCGGCGGACTCCTCGCCCGAGACATAGAGCACGACTTCCCCCGCCGCCGCCATCTTCGACAAGGCCTGCAGGAGCAGGGTCGATTTGCCTATGCCCGGATCACCGCCAATCAGCACCACGCCGCCTGCCACCAATCCCCCACCGAGCACGCGATCGAACTCCTCCAGGCCTGATGGCAACCGCGGCTCATCGCGCGGACGGATCTCAGAGAGGTGCTGCAGTTTTGCACTGGCACCTGCGCCGACGTAACGGTTGGGCGAGACCGCGGCTTCGGCGACGGTTTCGACCAGGGTGTTCCAGAGAGCGCAACCGGGGCACTGCCCCTGCCACTTGGGGGAAGTCGCACCGCATTCGGTGCAGGAATAAATGGATTTGCCCTTGGCCATGTCAGGTCTCGAACACCCTCACCCTGGCCGCCAGGGCGCAGAAGAGTTCATAGCTCACCGTGCCGGTGGCGGTGGCCACCTCGTCTGCTGACAGCCCGCCTCCCCATAACTGCACTCTGGATCCGACCCCTGCCTCGGGAATATCGGAAACATCGACACTGATCTTGTCCATGGAGACGCGCCCCAGGGTGCGTGTGCGCCGGCCGCAGACCAAGACCGGCGTGCCGGTGGATGCGGAGCGCGGGTAGCCGTCGGCATAGCCGCAGGCGACCACCCCTATTCTCATGGCTTGATCGGCCGTGAACATCCTCGCATAGCCGACGCTGTCGCCCGGGGAAAGATTTCGCACCGCAATCAATTCACTCTCCAGCGTCATCACGGGTTTGAGGCCCAGCGCTTTTGCGCTTTGCATCTCGGGGAAGGGGGAGGAACCGTAGAGCATGATGCCGGGACGCACCCAGTCACCATCACACTCGGGATAGCGCAACAGCGTGGCGGAGTTGGCGTGGCTGACGGGATAGCCATGTCCCAGGCGCAGCGAATTGAATTGTTCCAGTTGATCATGGATGCCGAGGGTCGTGTCGGCGTCCGAGAAATGGGTCATCAGGGTGATGTCGGTGATAGCCAAGCGGGTCAGCATCGCCAAGGCGGAGCGAAGCTCTGCCGCATTCAGCCCCAGCCGATTCATGCCGGTGTTGAGTTTGAGATAGAGGGGCAGGGAGAGCTTCGCTGCGTCGAGCATCTTCACCTGCTCCAGGGAATGCACCACAGGCGTCAGCTGGTATTGATGGAACAGCGGCAATTCATCGGCCGAGTAGAAGCCCTCGAGCATCAGGATGGGCAGATCGAGGCCGGCCTCGCGCAGGGCAATGGCCCCTTCCAGCTCGATCAGGGCATAGCCGTCGGTGAGTTCTGCCAAGGCGCTGGCGCAGCGGACCAGACCATGTCCGTAGGCATTGGCTTTGACCACGCTCCAGATATGCGCAGCGCGGGAATGACTGCGCGCCACGCCGTGGTTGTGGCGCAGTGCGGAGAGGTCGAGGGTGGCCTTGATCGGGCGCGTCATGCGATGCGAGAGAAACGACTTACTTCAAGGAATGCTCTTTGAGCTTGGCTCCGGCAAACTCCACGAAGGCGACGACCAGCCGCGAGCGGAATTTCTCCTTCGGATAAACCATGGAGAGGATGCGGATCAGTCTTGGTTTCAGGGGAATCGCCACCAGGTCGCCCAGACGCTGCGCCTTGACCACCGCGGCTCGCGAGACGATGGCGAACCCCAAGCCGGTTTCCACCACGCCGTTTAGCGCTTCCGGACTGCCAAGTTCCATCACCAGATTGAGCGCATCGAGATCTATCCCGGCCTGCTTCAGGTAGGCATCGGTGTTTTCGCGGGTACCCGAGCCCGGCTCGCGGCTGACATAAGGATGGGCGACGAGTTGCTGCGGTTTGAGTTCCTTGAATTTTGCCAGGGGAAACTTGGGACTGCAGATCACCTGCAGTTCGTCTTCGCAACAGCTTTCCGTCTGCAACTCATGCTGGTGCGAGGGCGACTCTATCAAGCCGATGTCCAGGGTATGTTCGGCGACGCGATTCTCTATCGCTTCCGAATTGGCCACGATCAGGCGCGGCCTGACATGCGGGTGCAGCGACTTGAACTCGCCTAGGATGCGCGGCAGCATGAATTCTGCGATGGTGGTACTGGCCCCGACCAGGAGTGGTCCGCCGATCTCGCCGGTCATCTCGGCGACCCGCACATCCAGTTCGGCGGACATGCCGAGAATATTCCTGGCATATTCGAGCACCAGTTCTCCGGCCGGCGTCAGGGCGATCTTGCCATGGCCACGGTCGAATAGCCGGGTGTTAAAATGCTCTTCCAGCTGCTTGATCTGGAAAGTCACGGCCGGCTGGGTCATGAACAACACCTCGGCCGCCTTGGTAAAGGAAAGCTGCTTCGCGACAGCGTGAAAAACCTGCAGCCTTCGGTCGGCCATTATCGCTCCAGTGCCTCTTTGATTCTGTATTCAAACACAATCTTTGGCCATAAGATAGCCTAATGAGCAAAGTCCCCTGCCTGGAGGCGACTGACACTCTGAACACCTTCGTGGTATAAACCGTCAGCCTCACGACAGCATTCTCTAACTACCGGACAACCCTAGGACTGGATGAACCTCGGCTTCTACATCATCATGGCCGCGCAGTTTTTCTCTGCGCTCGCCGACAATGCATTGCTGATTGCCGCCATCGCCATATTGCGCGACATGCACGCGCCGACCAGCTACGAGCCGCTGCTCAAGACCTTTTTCACGGTGTCCTATGTGGCATTGGCAGCCTTCGTCGGCGCCTTTGCCGACTCGATGCCGAAGTGGCGCGTGATGTTCATCAGCAACGGCGTCAAGATCCTTGGCTGCTCGTTGATGTTCTTAGACGTCCATCCCCTGGTCGCCTATGCCGTCGTTGGCCTGGGCGCTGCCGCCTATTCGCCGGCCAAATACGGCATCCTCACAGAGTACCTGCCGCACCGCCTCCTGGTTGTGGCAAACGGCTGGATCGAGGGGCTGACGGTCATCGCCATCATCCTCGGCACGGTGTTGGGCGGCATGCTGATCAGGCCCGAGATCGCCCACTCGCTGCTGGCCTTCGACTTTCCCTTCATCGACACGGGCATAGACACCGTCGCCGAAATGAACCTGGTCGTGATCGGCGCGATTTATCTGATTGCCGCGCTGTTCAATCTCTACATCCCCGATACCGGCGTCGATCACAAGGTGCTGAAGAAAAATCCGATCTACCTCTTGCACGACTTCAATCACAGCCTCAAGCTGCTCTGGCGCGACAAGCTCGGTCAGATATCGCTGGCGGTGACCACGCTGTTCTGGGGTGCGGGCGCAACGTTGCAGTTTATCGTCATCAAGTGGGCCAGCACGGCAATGGGCCTCAACCTTTCCAAGGCGAGCATGCTCCAGGGCGTGGTGGCGATCGGCGTCGCACTCGGCGCAGTCCTGGCGGCCAAAATGATTTCCCTGAAGCAGTCGCTCAAGGTGATTCCGCTGGGCATTCTCATGGGCATCGTCGTGATGGGCATGATATTCATCACGGACATGAGGCTCGCCATGCCTCTGTTGGTCCTGATCGGCATCCTCTCGGGCTTTTTCGTGGTGCCGATGAATGCCCTGTTGCAGCACCGTGGCCACATCCTCATGGGGGCCGGGCACTCGATCGCCGTGCAGAATTTCAACGAGAACCTGTCCATCATCGTCATGACCGGGATCTATTCGCTGATGATCTGGGCGCAATTGTCGATCTACGCCATCATCGTGCTCTTCGGCCTGTGTGTGGCCGGCCTGATGCTGCTGATACAGCGCCGCCACGAGGCGAACCAGCGGCAATTCGACTCCATCTCCCTGCTAGAGGATCACGGGCCTGTCAGGTAATTCGTTCTGCTTGCCTGGAATGGCCGGATCATGGCGCGCCAGCAACTTGCCGACGCTGTCGATGGCTTCGAGTGCGCCGCGACGATAATCGCCGCTTTTGAATGCCGCCTCCATGCCGCGACAGATGGCATCCCATTCCTGCTGCGCCACCTTAGCGGCAATGCCGCGGTCGGCGACGATCTCGACGCGCCTGTCGATGAGTTGCAGATAAATCAGCACGCCGCTGTTATGCTCTGTGTCCCAGACGCGCAGGCTTGAAAAAATCTCTGCGGCCCGGCCCCTGGGAGTGATACCTCGCCAGAGATCCATGAAGGACAGACCGGCCTCCACCACGAAACGCAATTCGCCACCATGATGCCGCTCAGAGGCCGAGACGCTTGCCTCGATTTCTTTCAAGGTTGCGGCAGGAAAGACCCGCCGCGCCAACCAGTGCGGGGCGATCAGATGCCTCAAGATGCGCGCAAGTTTCATCTCACCATTCTCCCGATGCGCCACCGCCGCCGGCGCTGCCGCCACCGCCGCTAAATCCTCCACCGCCACCCCCGCCCCAGCCGCTACTGCCACCCCAGCCGCCGCGGCCGAGACCCAGCAGGACGAAAAAGAAAACCATCACAGCGGCGGCCACGGCGGCCAACAGCGAGCCGCTCAAAAACCAGGCGATGAAGCCGACCAGACCGCCGGTCGCCAGGCCGCCGAAGAAGCGGCCCAAAATCATGCTCAGGATGCCGCCGACGACGCTGGCGGCCACGAGAGCAATCACCAGCAGTTCTCCGAATTGTCCATCCTGGCCACCCTGACCGCCCTGCCCTTGCTGACTGGCTGGCGGCAGGCGCTCGCCTGCTATTAATTTCTCTATCTGTTCGATGCCGCTGACCAGGCCGCCATAAGGGTCGCCGGCGCGAAACTTCGGCGCGATGGTTTCCATCACGATGCGCTTGGCGATGGCGTCGGGAATCGCCCCCTCGAGTCCGTAGCCGGTGTCGATGCGCAGCTTCCTGTCCTTGGCGGCGACGACGATCAGGATGCCGTCGTTATACTGCTTGCGCCCCAGTTTCCAGGCGTCGAAAACGCGTATGGAAAACTGCTCTATGGCTTCCGGCGCCGTCGTGGAAACGATCAGAACAGCAATCTGGCTGCCATGCACCTCTGCGAACTTCGCCAGGCGACGGCCCAAGTCATCGATTTGCCCGGGCGCAAGCAGGCCGGCCAGGTCAACCACCCGGCCGGTGAGCGGTGGCACCGGCAGCAGATCTCCATCGACGGCGAGTGCCGAAGAGGCCAAAGCGGCCGGGGATGCAAAGATCAGCCAGGACAGCGCCAGCAGGCGGAAGAACCGGGCCATGGACTGTGACTTACTTGGCCGGTTGGCCGAACTTGATCGCCGGCGGTGTGGCTATCGCCTTCTCGTCCTCGACCGTGAAATTGGCCTTGGTCTTCCAGCCCATCACCATCGCCGTCAGGTTGTTGGGGAAGGTGCGCACCGAGACGTTGTATTCCTGCACCGACTTGATGTAGCGATTGCGCGCGACGGCGATGCGGTTCTCCGTGCCTTCGATCTGGGCCTGAAGATCGCGGAAGTTTGCGTCCGCCTTGAGTTGCGGATAGTTCTCTGCGACGACGAGGAGACGGGACAGTGCGCCGCTCATCTCGCCCTGCGCCTTCTGGAACTTCGCGAAGGCTTCCGGATCGTTGATGAGTTCCGGCGTCGCCTTGATGCCGGCGACATTGGCGCGCGCCGCGGTGACGCGGGTGAGAACCTCTTTCTCGTGACTGGCGTAGCCCTCAACCACGGAGACGAGATTGGGGATCAGGTCGGCACGGCGTTTGTACATATTGAGCACATCCGACCAGGCAGCACTGACCTGCTCGTCGTTGATCTGGATCTGATTGTAGCCGCAGCCCGAGAGCAGGCTGAGGGCAAGGGCGAGCAGGACGAAAAGTTTTAAACGCATGATGGACCCTCCTTGAGATGCGTCCTATATGAGGCGGAAATTCCCCGAAGCAAGAGCCTATTCAATCAACCTTTTCGCTCATTGTCCTCCTGGCAAAACAGAGGTCTTCCCAGGACTTGGCCTTTTCCGTGAGATTGCGCAGCAGGTAGGCCGGATGGTAGGTGACGATGAGCGGGGTCCCCCGGTGGTCGAACAACTTGCCGCGCACATCGGCGATTTTCACTTCCCGCGCGAGCAGGGTCTGCGCCGCCGGGCGACCCAGGGCCACGATGAGTTTCGGCTTGAGCAGTTCGATCTGGCGCTCCAGATAGGGCCGGCAGGCGGCGGTTTCAGACGGCTCCGGGGTGCGGTTGTCGGGCGGGCGGCATTTCACTGCATTGGCAATATAGACCTTCTCGCCACGCTGCAAACCGATCGCCGCCAGCATGGCATCGAGCAACCGGCCGGCCTGGCCGACGAAGGGCTCGCCTCTCTCGTCCTCCTCCGCGCCGGGGCCTTCGCCGACGAAAAGCCAGCCGGGCTTCTCGTCACCGACGCCGAACACCGCCTGCTTCCTAGCCTGGCACAAGCCGCAGGCGCTGCAGCCGGAAACGCTTTGCCGCAACTGCTCCCAGTCCATGGCGGCGATGGCGGCATTGCGCTCCGCGGCTGCCGGAGCAACTGCCGTCGGCGCTGCCAGGGACGAAACTGCGGAAGCCGCGCGCAGTTTCCATAACGGCGCCAGACCCATCTCCCGCAACATCCTCTCCCGGCTCATGCCGCCTCCGAAGGGCCGCCCCGAGGGGGTGGCGAGCAATCACAAGGAAGCCGCGCCGGCGGCTGAACGGCCGTCACCCCATGCCTTGGAAATGGGGCTGGGGGAAAGCTCCTCATAACTCTACCGCCAGCACCAGCGCGTCTTCGCGACCGACTTGCGCCGGATAATAGCCCCGCCGCACGCCGACTTCGGCAAAGCCATGACGACGATAGAGGGCAAGCGCTGCCAGGTTTGAAGGCCTGACCTCGAGAAACATTCTCGTCGCACCGTGACGGCGCGCCACCAGGCACAGGTGGTCCAGCAGTTCAGCGCCCAGCCCCCGTCCCTGACGCTCCGGGACGACGCCGATATTGAGAAGCTGCACCTCGTCGGCGACCAGCATCATCAACGCATAGCCGGTCAATGTCCCGCCCTCCCTCATCAGCCAGGCGCTGTATCCGGCATTGAGAGAATCCGAAAAATTGCCCTGCGTCCACGGGAAGGGATAGATGCGGCTCTCGATGGCGACGACGGCATCGATGTCCTCGCGACGCATGGGAAGAAACTGCCGGGCAAGAACGGCGATCATTTCGAGCCGCCGCGGGCTAAACGTTCGGCAGTGGTCAGTGCCACCTTGTCGCGAATATAAAGCGGTGCGCCGAGGGCCGCATCGACGCCGCCACCTTTTGCAAATACGGGCGCGGCGAGGCGGGCCACGGCGGCCGCGGTCGGCCAGACATCTGCGCGAATGCTCGAGAAGGCCGTTTTGACAAGATCGGGATAGGCGGCGAAACCATCACCGCAGCCCATCCAGCCGGCGCCTGGCGGGAATGACACAGCGGCGGGCGGCGCGCAATACGGCGCCGCCACCGTCTCCAGGACGTCGTCGCGAACAATATAGGCGGCGCAATAGACTTCATTCATGCGTGCGTCCAGGCAGGCGAAAACCTTGTCTCCGCCGCCTGCCAGCGCCAGCGCTTCAAGCGATGGCACAGCGAGAAGCGGCCGATCCAGCCCCAGGGCCAGTCCCTGCGCCACCCCGCAGGCAAGTCGCAGGCCGGTGAATCCACCCGGTCCGGCGCCGAAGGCGATGCCGTCGAGATCGGCCAAGGAGAGTCCCGCCTCTTCGAGGAGTTCGAGCATCCAGGGCAGGAGCAGCGCAGAGCCGCCGTTGGGGATATCAGCACCCCGCTCGGACGTCATGCCATCGCGCCACAGGGCGACGGACAGGCGACGGGTGGATGATTCGAGGGCGAGGAGATTCACAGCGGGATTTTACCCCGTGCCGACTTCACAGACACTGGATATCGAACCCCGGAAAAAACTCAGAAGAGGGGCTTCCCGCTCTTTTGCTGGTAGATGTCCCGCCCGGCGGCATTGACGTCGCTGCGCAGTTTCCGCCGTTCTTCCGGCGTCAGGCGCTGCTGCCCCGGCTGTACCTGATCGGGACGGGGAGGCTGGCCGGTTGTCGTTCCCTGCGAGCCCTGACTTGGCGGCCGCCCACTCCTTTGATCCTGAGGCGGGGACCCAGACTGCTGTGCCAGCGCCTGCCCGGCGGCGAGGAACGCCAGCAGCGAAACTGCGATCCAGACAGATGTTTTCATCAGGGCTTTCTCCGTACATGTCGAGCCCGGGGGCTGACCCCATAGCTGCATCGGCATTATAGGCGCGGCCAGAGGGACGAACTGTAACAAGCTGTAACAGGCGCCAATGCCGCTCTGGCGCAGGGCGGCAGTTGCGGTTAGCATTCTGCCATGGAAACCACGCACAAGATCCTGGTCGTCGATGACGACCAGCGCATGCTCGATTTGCTCAGCCGCTATCTCGGCTCGCAGGGCTTCACGGTCAAGCCGGCAGGCAATGCCGCGGCGATGGACAAGGCTTTATCGAGGGAACGCTACGACCTCCTGGTGCTCGATCTGATGCTGCCGGGCGAGGACGGGCTCTCCATCTGTCGCCGCCTGCGCGGGGGGAAGAGCGACATCCCCATCATCATGCTGACGGCCAAGGGCGACGACATCGACCGCATCATCGGCCTGGAAATGGGCGCCGACGACTACCTGCCCAAACCTTTCAATCCGCGCGAACTGGTCGCCCGCATCCACGCCGTGCTGCGCCGGCGCAATGCGGCGCCGCCTCCCGGGGCACCGACAACAGAGGAGGAAGTCATCAGCTTCGGCAGCGTCAAACTCGATCTCGCCACGCGCGAACTGACGCACGCGGATTCGGTGACGCAATTGACCACGGGCGAATTCGCCGTGCTCAAGGTGCTGGTGCAACACCCGCGACAGCCGCTTTCCCGCGACAAGCTGATGGAGCTTGCCCGCGGCCGCGAATACGATGTTTTCGACCGCTCCATCGACGTGCAGATTTCGCGCCTGCGCAAACTCGTCGAAGACGATCCGGGAAAGCCGCGTTATATCCAGACGGTGTGGGGCTTCGGCTACGTATTCGTGCCTGACGGCGAAAAGCATTGAAGTTCTGGCCGCACTCATTGCTCTGGCGCACCTTTCTCCTGGTCGCCGTGTTGATTCTGCTGTCCATGCTGGCCTGGTTCGCCATCTACAGCGCTTACGAGAACGAGCCACGCACGCGTCAGCTCACGCAGCTCATGGCCAGCGTCGCCAACCTGACCCGCAGCGCCCTGATCAATGCGCATCCGGAAAAGCGTCGCGAACTCCTGCGCGACCTGTCCGACCGCGAAGGCATTCACGTCTATCCCGTCGATGCTGACGAAGCCGTCGCGCCCTTGCCAGACAAGCCGCTGCTCGCCAACCTGCTCGCGGAGTTGAGGCAGGAACTGGGGCCGCAGACGCGCCTCACGCTCGAGCGTAACGACGAGAGAGCCGTGTTCGTGAGCTTTCGCATCGATGATGACGAGTACTGGGTGGCGTTGCCCAGCGAGCGCCTCGAACGCCTCATTCCCTGGCAATGGCTGGGTTGGGGAAGCGCGGCCCTGGCCTTGTCACTCGCCGGCGCCTATCTCATCATGTTCCGGGTCACCCGCCCTTTGCAGGCCTTGTCGCAAGCCGCGGCGGCAATAGGGAGAGGTCGCACGCCCACTCCTGTCGCGGAAGCCGGACCCGACGAAATCGCCGCCCTGGCCCGCGCCTTCAACCAGATGACGAACGACCTGGCACGCTTGGACAGCGACCGCGCGCTGATTCTCGCCGGCATTTCGCACGACCTGCGCACGCCGCTGACAAGGCTGCGCATGGGCATAGAACTCTCCGGCGCAGACGATGCGACCCGCGACGGCATGGTCGCGGACGTCGAGGAGATGGACAAGACCATAGGCCAGTTCCTCGACTTCGCCCGCGAGATCGGCGGCGAGCCCTTGCAGGAGACCCCGCTCGCCGAACTGCTCGATGATCTCGCTGCGCAATATGCGCGTCGCGGCGTCAGCATCGACTGCCACCTCGCTCCCCTGCCGGCGATGCCGTTGCAGGCGCAGGCGCTGCGCCGTGCCTGTTCCAACCTGATAGACAATGCACTGCGCCACGCCGGCAGCGCCGCGCCTCTGACTCTCGCCCTGCACCGGGCAGGCAATGAAATCCAGATCGATCTCTGCGACCGCGGCCCGGGCATTCCCGCGCACGAGGCCGAGCGTCTCAAGCTGCCTTTCACCCGGCTCGATGCCGCCCGCAGCAACGCCGTCGGTGCCGGACTGGGTCTGGCCATCGTAGACAGGATCGCACGCGGCCATGGCGGCCGCCTCGATCTCTTGCCGCGCGAGGGCGGCGGACTCATCGCGCGCATCGCAATCCCGTTGGCCCCCCATGACGCCTTATGAGACTCTCGGCGGCGCATCTGCCCTGCGCGCACTGGTCAAACGCTTCTACCAAATAATGGACACACTGCCGGAAACCTATGGCGTGAGGAAGCTGCATCCGCAGGACCTGTCCACATCGGAGGAGAAGTTGTTCATGTATCTTTCCGGCTGGCTGGGCGGGCCGCAGCTGTTCTTCGAAAAATTCGGCCAGCCGCGATTGCGTGCGCGCCACCTGCCCTTTTCCATCGGCATCGCGGAACGCGATCATGCGCCAGGCGATGAGTGAACACATCGCAGACGAGGCATTGCGCGCCTCATTGGACCCGTCCTTGAGCGACCTGGCCGACCACATGCGCAACCGGGACGAAAATGAAACTGACCCTTGATGCAGATCGCGGGTTTCAGGCGCGTAGAGGCCAGCGACCCATGCTGGCGTAACCGGATCCGGTGGAATGCGCCAGAACGAATTCCGTGGACTTCCAGGCGATTTCAGGCAGGGCTGGCGGAGCGTTTCTGGGTTGTCTGCGGCAACTACGGGCACTAGCGATCGCAGGCGGCATGGTCGCGCACCAGGAGAGCCACCGCCTGCGCCGCGATGCCCTCCCCGCGGCCGGTGAATCCCAATGCTTCTGTCGACTTGCCCTTGATATTGACGCAGCCCACCGCTATCCGCAGGTCTTCGGCGATGTTGGCCGCCATCTGCGCCGCATGAGGTGAAATTTTCGGCGCCTGCGCCACCACCGTGGCATCGACATTGCCGATTCTCCAGCCGGCCAAACCAACCAGACGGGCCGTCTCGCGCAGCAGCAGGCGGCTGTCGGCGCCGGCCCAGCGCGAGTCGCTGTCGGGAAAGTGGCCGCCGATGTCGCCCAGGCCGGCCGCGCCCAGAAGCGCATCGGTGATGGCGTGGAGCAGAACGTCGGCATCGGAATGGCCGAGGAGACCGCTGTGAAAGGGAATGCCCACGCCGCCTATGATCAGGCGTCGCCCAGGCACCAGGGCATGGACGTCGTAACCTTGCCCGACACGGATATCGCAGGTCATCACTTCTTCGCTTGCGCAGCCCACTTCTTGAGTGCTTCAAGCGTGTTCTCGACATGCTTGTCCGGCTTTTGATCAGTGTAGGAGTAGATTATTTTCCCGGCCGGCGAGATCACGTAAGAGACGCGATTGGCACGCTCCGACCTGTCCGAGAGAACGGCATCGTAGGATTTCATGATGCGCTGGTCCATGTCGGCGGCCACCGCGAACTTGCTCTGGCATTCGCTCACCGAGAACTTGTTCAAGGTGTCGATCGAGTCGCGCGAGACGCCGACGACCTTCGCCCCCAGCGCCTGGTATTTCTCGGTCGCCTCGGCGAAATTGTGGGCTTCTATGGTGCAGCCCTTGGTAAATGCCGCAGGATAGAAATAGAGCACGATGGGCCCGCCTTTCAGCGCCCCGGCGAGAGAAAATTTGAACGCCTTGCCGTCCAGAGAAGCCTCTGTCGTAAAATCGGGCGCGGCATCGCCGGCATTCAAAGCCGCATAAGCGGGCCAGGCCAAACTCGCCAAGGCCAAGAGCACGAGGAGTCGCTTCATTCGATTACCCCTGTTATGGTAAAAATGGGAAATTCCATTCCTGCCCCGGAAGACAATCAAGTATATTAGATTGCCCATCGAGATGGGGCGCTGTTGCACAGAAGCGCTGTGCTTGAAAAGGAAGCTACATGATCGATCTCTATTACTGGAACACGCCCAACGGCCACAAGATCACGATGTTTCTCGAGGAGGCTTCCCTGCCCTACCGCATCGTGCCCATCGACATCGGCGCGGGGGCGCAGTTTGCTCCGGACTTTCTGCGCATAGCACCGAACAACAGGATTCCCGCCATCGTCGATACCGAGCCCGCAGACGGCGGCGAGAGCATTTCGCTCTTCGAGTCAGGGGCGATCCTGCTCTATCTCGCAGACAAGAGCGGACGCTTCATCCCTGAGGACCTGCGCGGACGTTGCCAGGTGCTGCAATGGCTGTTCTGGCAGGTCGGCGGCCTCGGTCCCATGGCCGGGCAGAATCATCACTTCACGCAATATGCGCCGGAACCGGTTCCCTATGCCATAGACCGCTATGTCAAGGAAACCTCGCGCCTCTATGCCGTGCTGGACAAGAGGCTGGCGGATCGGCCTTATATCGCCGAAGACTATTCGATCGCCGACATGGCCTGCTATCCGTGGATCGTGCTCCATGAGCGGCAAAGGCAGAAACTCGAGGACTTCCCCCATCTGAAACGCTGGTTCGATTCGATCCGGGAACGCCCTGCCACGAGCCGCGCCTATGCCAGGGCGAATGAAGTCAACCGTCCGCCCGTCATGTCCGAGGAAGCCAAGCGCATCCTCTTCGGACAGGACTCCTCCACCGTGCACCGACCCACCTGACCCGAAAGCCAGACATGATCAAATTCTACGACCTCGCCGCGGCAAACGAGAAGCAACGCTTCAGCCCCTATTGCTGGCGTACCCATATGGCCTTAAAGCACAAGCAGTTGCCTTTTGAGACCATTCCCTGGCGCTTTAGCGACAAGGAAGTCATCGCCTTTTCCGGCCAGGGACTGGTCCCGGTTCTGGTCGATGGCGACAAGACGATCTCCGACTCCTGGAAAATAGCGGAATATCTGGACGAGGCCTACCCGAACACCCCGTCACTCTTCGGCAGCGCGGAAGCAAAGCGCCATGCGCGCTTCATCAAGCATTGGACCGAGACGACCCTTCATCCCATGGTTTCCAGGATGACCGTCCTGGACATCCTGAACGAACTCCATGAGAAGGATCAGCCCTACTTTCGCGAAAGCCGCGAGAAGCGCTTCGGCAAGACGCTCGAGGAAGTCGTCTCTGACAGGGAAGATACGCGCAAGAAATTCGCGCTCGCACTCGCACCGCTGCGCCTGGCCACGGCCGAAGAACCCTTCCTGTGCGGCGGCACACCCGGCTACGCGGACTATATCGTGTTCGCAATGCTGCAATGGGCCCGCAGCAGTTCGGCATTTCCTGTTCTGCTCGCCGACGACACGGTCAATGTCTGGCGGGAGCGCATGCTCGGCCTGTTCGCCGCTTATGCCGCCTCCTTCCCGACACCGGGAAAATGAATACCTTCGCGACGACGATCGACGACCGTTACTTCGATGACTATGTCGTCGGGGCGACTTATGAATTCGGCGACATCGAAATCAATGAGGAGGAGATCATTGAGTTCGCCGACCGTTACGATCCGCAGGCCATTCATACCGACCCGGCAGCGGCTGCGACGGGCCCGTTCGGCGGCCTCATTGCCAGTGGCTGGCAGACAGGCGGGCTGATGATGCGTTTGTTCGTCGATCATTACCTTTCGCGGGTCGCGAGCATCGCTTCTCCAGGAATCGACGAATTGCGCTGGCACAAACCCGTCCGGCCCGGCGACAGGCTGTCGCTGCGCGTCACCGTGGTCGAGGTCCTGCCTTCGCGCTCCAAGCCGGATCGCGGCATCGTGCGCTCATTGATCGAGGTTCTCAACCAGGACAGGGAAATCGTCATGAGCATGATCGCCATGAATATGCTGTTGCGCAGAAAGTCCGCCTAGCACCTGCTGCGCGGCACTAGCACGACTTATTGAGAAAGGATCACCATGCTGAAAATCCATGACCACCCCGCATCAACATACGCGCGCCGGGTTCGTATCGCCATCATCGAGAAAAACATTCCCCATGAGTTCGTGCTGGTGGACATGGCAGCGCGCAAGCACCGCGATCCCGATTACCTTGCCCTGAATCCCTATGGGCGGGTTCCAACGCTGGTGGAGGACGGTTTTGTCCTCTACGAGTCCACTGCGATCCTCAACTACCTGGAAGCGACCCGCCCGCAGCCCGCCCTGGTTCCCGCGGATCCGAGGCTGCGCGCGTTGGTCGATATGCACATGAAGCTTTGCGATCTGCAGATGGCCCGCCAGGCAGGAGTGATTATTTTCCCGAGGCGTTTCCTGCCCGCGGAGCGCTGGGACGAAAAAGCCATGGCGCAGGCCAAGCAGGAGATCGAAAAACATCTGGCGATTCTCGATCGACAACTCGCCACGAAGGAATATCTGGTTGCTGATCGCTATACCCTCGCCGAGGTCTGCTATACGCCCTTCCTGCATTACCTGCCGCTGATGGAAATAACGCCGCCGCCGGCAGTGGCCGCCTGGAGCGCAAGGGTGCTCGGCCGGCCGAGCGCGCAAGCCACTTTGCCGCCGAATTGATGCGACGTCGCATCTTTTCTTGACTGGCCGATAGAGAAGTGCTTTCATAGCCGCCGACACGGAAGCAAGACGGACTGAAGGGGAAATTGTAATGAGCAAAGCTAAGAACCCTTGCAACTTGGGCCCATTTGCGCTTTGGGCCATCGCCCTGACCATCGCTATCGCGGCCATGGCCTCACCCGCTTATGCGCAAACCTACCCAACCAAACCGATTATCATGATCGTGCCGGTGAACCCGGGCGGCCCCCTGGACACCATGGCCCGGCTCATTGCGCAGCCACTGGCGAAAATCCTCGGGCAGGCGGTGGTTGTGGAAAACCGCGCCGGGGCCTCGCAGAAGATCGGTGTCCTGAAGATGCTGAGCGCCCCGAAGGACGGCTATACGATTGCGGTAGTCTCGCCTGCATCGATGACCATCAACCCGCTGCTCGACCGGGCGGTCGGCTACGATCCGCTGAAGGACTTCACTTACCTGAGCGAAACGGTGTCGTATTCCTATGTGCTGGCAGCCCACCCTTCCTTGCCGGTGAAGTCGCTGCCGCAACTGGTCGCCTACGTCAAGGCCAACCCGGACAAGATCGCCTACGGCACCGGCGGCAGCGGCACCGCCATCCATTTTGCGACCCAGCAGCTGCTGCAAAAACTGGGTATCGCGATTCTTCCCGTGCATTACAAAGGCGACGGACCTGCACTCATGGATCTGCTCGCGGGTCAGGTGCAAGTCATGGTGGCCCCCACGGGAGCTGCCAGGCCCTTTGTCGAAAGCGGAAAACTGATTCCCCTGGCGTTTTCGGGTCCCGAACGCCTGGCAGAGTTGCCCAATGTGCCGACCTACAAGCAAACGGGCATCAAGTCTCTGGAGAACTTCAGCACCCTATCCTGGCTCGGCGTTGTCGCCGCGGACGGCATCCCGCCGGAGGCGGAAAAGAAACTGTATGATGCCCTGGTCAAGGCTTTGCAGCTTCCCGAAGTCAGGAAATCCCTCGAGGGTGCCGGCTTCCAGGTAGTCGGCTCGACGCCGGCCGAGTTCGCCTCAATGGTTCGCACCTCCCTCGAAGACCATCGAAAGGTGATCGAGAGCGGCGCCATCAAGCCCGAGTAATCACGACAATCAGCTTAGGAAAAACTATGGATTCGAAAACCTCCAAGAAGAAAGCCGCGCCCTCTGCCGTAGGCAAGAAAACCGCGGTGATTGCTGCAGGCAAAAAATCCGCGGTGAAAAGCCGTGGCTATCCCGATCTCCACGACCACATCGAGGCATTGAAAAAAGCCGGCCTCCTGATCGTCGTCGACCAGAAGATCAACAAGGACACAGAGATGCACCCGCTGGTGCGCTGGCAATACCGCGGCGGCGTGCGCGAGGAGGATCGCCGCGCCTTCCTGTTCACCAATGTCACCGACAGCAAGGGGCGCAAGTACGACATTCCC
>CAIYYX010000135.1 GCA_903930535.1 uncultured Sterolibacterium sp.
AATACAAAGGCACTGTGTTGTACATGGTGCCTACCATGATGAAACGCATCACTCGATTGCCAGAAGAAGAACGGCTCTCATTTGACCTTTCTAGTTTGCAAGTGGTGTGGCATCTTGCCGAGCCGTGTCCTGAATGGCTGAAGCAAGAGTGGATTGATTGGTTAGGTGCTGAACGAATTTTCGAACTGTACGCAGGCACTGAAGCACAAACTGCAACGGTGATTACAGGGCATGAATGGCTTGCTCATCGTGGCTCCGTTGGTAAAACAGTTCCTGGCACCGTGAAAATCACAAATGAAGACGGAGCAGAACTTCCTGCCGGTGAAATGGGTGAAGTATGGATGCGCAGTTTGCGCGAGACACCTACCTACAAATATGTCGGTGCAACAGCTCGCACATTAGAAGGCGGATGGGAATCACTCGGCGACATGGGGTATCTCGATGCTGAGGGGTATCTGTACTTAGGTGACCGCGCAGCAGACATGATTTTGTCTGGCGGCGCAAACATTTATCCTGCAGAAATTGAGTCTGCAATTCAAGAGCACCCAGCCATCAAGTCGTGCGCTGTAATTGGATTTCCCGATGAAGACAAGGGCAATGTGATTCACGCAATTGTGGAAGCAGACCCTTCTGAAATCAGCGAAGCAGACTTGAAGACGTTCCTCGGAGAGCGATTGGTCATTTACAAGGTGCCACGCACATTCGAATACGTCGATTTTGCGCTCAGGGATGATGCAGGCAAGGTGCGAAGGTCTGCATTGCGCGCTGAACGCCTCCCGCCGCAGTAGCTGCCCTCGCTATAGGCGTATGCTCGGTTCATGAGCGAGCCGAAACGAAAGAGAAGCGATGGGCTTGAAACCATCGATCGCATCGTTCTGTTCGCTTCAGCTGAATTAGACGAAGTAGGTCCAGTCCAATTCAACGTAATCCGTGTCTTGGAAAAAGCTGGCGTGTCTCGCAGTTCTGTGTATCACCATTTTCGTAATCGTGAAGGATTGATTGCAGCTGTTGAAGTCCAGCGGTTGTTAGAACAATTGACCTTGACAAACAAAACAACACGTGAGTTCATTTCGCAGGCGGAAAGTGCTGAAGTTATTCTTGGTGCCATTGAAACTGTTTTAAAGATCGCTGGAAGCGAAGATGGAAAGCAGAACCGTCGCCGTCGTATTGCAACGATGGCTGCAGCGCAGACAATTCCCGTCCTTGCGGAATCGATAGCCGACACCCAAATGCGCGGAGACGAGTACATGGCCGGTACGTTGCAGGTTGCCGTCGACAAAGGTCTCATTGCTCCGACCGAGCCATTGATCGGCATTGCCCAGTGGATTGGGTCCCTTGCCCTCGGACGCGCCACTGTCGATTTGGCAACAGAAGTTGGCGGGGATGAGCAGTGGCTGTCAGCCACGATGTTTAGTTTGCGAGCCCTTCTCAACCCCATGAAATAGAGGACCGTCGTTGGAATGAGGTACCAACTGGTACTAAGTTCCATGTATGGCTTTTGGTTCCTTCTCTCGTACTGGCGGGTCGATCGGGCTTGCGGTTTTGCTCGTAATGAGTTCCCTTGTCATGGTTGCTGTTGGGACTCCACATGCAGTTTCGGCATCAACCGGGTGCACGTCGGGTTCGGTTTCTACTACAACGGAAATTGGTCGCAACTACCTGGGCGAGTCAGATGAATTCGTCAGTGCGCCCCGAGTATCGAGCGATCGCAAACTTCATCGATACACAAAAGTGACGTTCACGTCTAACGGCGTGAGTGATGCGTCGTGCACATGGGTGGCACCGGCTGGTGTTACCACGGGTCAAGTGTTGGCTGTCGGTGGTGGCGGAGCTGGCGGCACGTACTTTGGCGGTGGAGGCGGCGGCGGCGCTATGTAT
>CAIYYX010000136.1 GCA_903930535.1 uncultured Sterolibacterium sp.
AGCGCGGGGGAGCATGCCGATCCCGCCACCCGCGAAGCATTGCGTCACAGCAGCGCACTACTGGAAGGGTATCGGGCACTCAAGCAATTCCCTTTGAACACCCGCACAGCCGAGCAGGTTTGCTCACGCATCAAGGGCATCGAAATGCAGGTCAGGCGCGTACCGGGAACGGCACTCGCCAATCAAGCGACCGGAGAAGTGATCTACACCCCGCCTGTCGGTGAAGATTTGCTGCGGACGAAACTCGCTAACTGGGAACGCTATCTTCATGAAGCGCGCGATGTCGATCCTTTGATCCGTATGGCGGTTGGGCACTACCAGTTCGAGGCGATCCACCCCTTTACAGATGGCAATGGTCGCACTGGGCGCATTCTGAACAGTCTGTTTTTGATTCAGGAAGACTTGCTGACGCTACCGATTCTTTATCTCAGCCGACACATCATCAAGACCAAGGCCGAGTATTACCGCCTGCTGCTTGACATCACCCGGAGCCAAGCATGGGAGCCTTGGATTATCTACTTGCTCGTGGGCATTGAAGATACGGCACGATGGACGACGACCAAGATTTCAGCGATCCGCAATCTGTCCACATTGACCATCACGCATGTAAAACAGGCAGCACCAAAAATCTATAGCCGTGAGCTGGTCGATTTGATCTTCGACCTGCCCTACTGCCGAATCCAGAATCTCGTAGAAAGAGACATCGCCGGTCGCCAAGCAGCTTCGCGCTATCTCAAACAGCTCGTTGAAATTGGGGTGCTGGAAGAAAGAACCGTCGGGCGTGACAAGCTGTTTATTCATCCTAAGCTGATGCACTTGCTGACGCGGGATGACAACGCCATTACCCCTTATGAATATTTATTATGAATAGTTTTTCTTTCTCGAAGCTGAGCGCATTGATTCTCGCTTTCTGGAAAAGATGGTTTCTTCGCCCCAGTTTTATTACCTTGAAGTTGCCCTCTTTGTTCGCCAATGTTCGCCTCTGATCGAGGGCACTCGATTCAATTGGGGGCATATTTGGGGGCATGCGATGAGCACAAAGAGAGATGCGGCCAGTAAATACAAGGCTTCCAGCCATCAATTGCGGTTTAACGTCTAGTATTCGTATTCGACCTGCATCCTGAAGGTGTTGTTCGGGGCGGCGCGACTTGCCCCCTTCAGCCACGCAGCGTTGTAAGTGATGGACTGATGATTGCCCAAACCGATCTTGCCGAAGACGGCTGGGCCGAGGCGATGGTTCTGTAGATCCCTTGAGTTCCATGCATTCCATTTGCCCATCTCGCCGAAGCCCTGCAGGCCAAATTCGAACTCGCGCAGCCAGCGGTATTTCGCCTGCCATTGGTAGCCGATCTCGGTGTTGTGCGGTGCCCCTCCGTCGGAATCCGCATTGCCGCGGTATTTTCGCTCAAGGAGCAGGTTGCCGTTCAGTTGCAGCTTGCCGAGTTCGGTCTGCAGCAGGGGGCCGAACCTGAATTCGTAGGCATTGCCATTCTGCCGCGGGATTTCGATTTCCGTGATGAAGCCGACATCGACAGGATACTTCCCGGTTTCGGTGAGCTGGAATTTGTTTTCAAATTCCAGGGCGTCAAGATGGTGGCCCGTGCTTCCCTCGCGTGCGTATTTCAGGTAAATCTCGGTGAACCAGAACTCGGTGACGCCGTAACCGAAGCCGATACTGTCCGCCTGCTGTTTGTTTCCTGCAGGAGGTTTGCCCGAGCCGAACTTGAAGTCGATCTCGCGCTCGCCATATTCGACAGCAGGGGTATAGACATAATCTGCGGGTCCGGCGGATACGGCGGCGGAGAATATTGCACCTAGAACGAGGGCGATGCTTTTCATGAAGTATTCCTTTGTGGGCGATTTGCCATCTTCATGCTCAGCGCGATGGAAACCAGAACGAACATATAGAACACGATTTGCATTCCTGCCGGGCGCGGATCGTAGCCAATGAGACCGTGGAGGAGTCTTCCGAGAACGGAGTTTTCCGGGAGAGCGGTCGAGGTATCCCAGAGAGGTGCGGCAAGACTCGGCAGCAAATCGGCTTGAATCAGGAAGCGCGCTGCCTGCGAGGCCATTCCCGCGGCGAGCAGCAGTACCAGCGTTCCGGTCGCGGCGAAAAGCCAGCGCATGGGGATGCGCAACAAACCGGCGTAGATCGCATAGCCGACGCTGATTCCGGCGCCGATGCCGATGATGCCGCCAAGAAGCATCGCCGAAGATCCGGAGCCGTCTGATGCGGAGACCCCATAGAGGAACAGCACTGTTTCAGATCCTTCCCTGAGCACGGCGAGTCCGACCACGACAAACAATATCGAGCATTCGCGCCTGCCATCGCGGATAGCGCTTCCCACATTCCGCGCATCTTCGGCCAGGGCCGCGCCATGCGAGGACATCCAGATGTTGTGCCACGCCAGCATGAGCACTGCAATGCCGAGCACGAGCGCATTGAAGATCTCCTGGCCGATGCCGCTCGCCATCTCTGCGATGGTCCCGGTGAAGGCGGCAACCAGCCCGGAGCCTGCGAGACCGGCCAGGATTCCGGCGGTCAACCAGCGATTCCGGCCTGGAACTGCCCGCGTCGCGGCGGAGATAATGCCGATGAGCAGGGCGGCTTCAAGAACTTCGCGGAAAACAATGACTGCTGTTCCAAACATTTGAATACTCCCTACTGGGCTATGATGGTGCCCTGAGCGGTCTTTTCGTTGAATTCGCCAACGAAGGGGTAGCGGCCGGGACTGAGTGGGCCGATGAATATCGTGACGGTGGCTTTGCCGGGAACCACCTTCTCCCGGTTCAGGGCGTGACTTTCGAATTCCTCCGGCGTCGCATCTCTGTTAGCGACGATCAGCTTGATCTTTTTGCCAGCCGGAACAGTGAGTTCAGCAGGCTGGAAACGGTGATCCTTGATGATCAGCAGATACTCGGTGTCTGCGGCCAGCACTCCGATAGGGAGAAGGAAAGATAATAACAACAAGAGCTTCATGGAGATCTCGGAAGACTTAACATGACATCAATGATAATAATTCTCATTACCATAGTCAAGAACTTTTAGGATGCGCTATCTATGAGCAGCTATCGGGGAAGGTTCGCGCCCTCGCCGACCGGCCCGCTACACTTCGGATCGCTCGCGGCGGCCGTCGCCAGCTTTCTTGAGGCTCGCCAGAGTGAAGGGGATTGGCTGTTGCGCATCGAGGATCTCGATCGCCCGCGCTGCCCGGCGGGCGCAGATGAGCACATTCTGAGAACTCTGGAAAAGTTCGGCCTCGAGTGGGATGGGGCTGTCCTCTACCAGAGTCGCCGAAGCCATGTCTATGCTGAGGCGCTGGAGCGTCTGCAAGGTCTCGGGAAAGTCTATCCCTGCGCCTGTACAAGGCGCGAGATGGCCGACTCGACACTGGCGCCCGATGGCGCCCATATCTATCCCGGGACATGTCGTGCCGGCTTGCCGCCGGGGAAGAAGACGAGAGCCGAACGCCTTCGCGTCGATGAGGCAAGTATTGTTTTCGTTGATGCGGTGCAGGGGAAAGTTATCCAGAACATCGCGGGCGAAGTTGGCGATTTCGTCTTGAGGCGTGCGGATGGCATCTTTGCCTACCAGTTGGCGGTAGTGGTCGACGATTTCGAGCAAGGCATCACCCAGGTCGTCCGCGGTGCCGATCTGCTCGATTCGACGCCGCGCCAAATATTTCTGCAGAAGTTACTCGGGTTCCCGACGCCCGCCTATGCGCATCTGCCTGTGGCGATCGACTCCGAAGGAGAAAAGCTCTCCAAGCAAACGCGTGCCTCGCCGCTCGATCCTGACCGGCCGGTACCCGCATTGATTGCCGTGTTGGAGTTCCTGGGGCAGTCGCCACCGGTGGAACTGACCGAGGCCAGCCTCGTGGAGTTCTGGCGCTGGGCGATTGCTCATTGGCAAATGGCGCACATTCCTCGAGACAGAGCGATGCGGGCACCAGAAGGTTATCGCTGAGCCGGGTCAATGTTCCCGGGTGCTTCCGGCGAGCCCGACCATCAGCCGCACCAGGGTGTAAGCAAGCCAACTGGTTATTCGATTTAGCAGTGGCTTCTTCTTCCAGTCCGCGCCGCGTACTTCTTTCGCGCCGAGTTGCATCGCCTTGCGAAGGCTTGCAAGCAGTTCGGCGGAGAAGGCGGTGTTCTTGACTACGATGTTTGCTTCGCGAGCCAGCAGAAGGCTGAAAGGGTCGATATTGCTTGACCCTACCGTGGCCCAGTGGCCGTCGATCACCGCGACCTTGGCATGAAGAAAGCTTTTGCGATATTCATAGATGCGAACGCCCGCGGAGAGGAGGCTCCCATAGAGAGCCTGGGTTGCTTGGTGCAGCAGCAGATATTCGACGCGCCCCTGCAGCAGGACGGTAACCCTGACGCCCCGCCTGGCCGCATCCATCAGGGCGTGGCGGAAGCGGCGGCCAGGGAGAAAATAGGCATTGGCCAAAAGGATTTCGTCGCGCGCATTGACGATGGCATCAAGGTAGGCTTCCTCGATGTCGCGGCGATGGCGCAGGTTGTCGCGTACCAGAAAGGCCGCTGACATCTCGCCGCAAACGGAAGTCGTTGCCGAATGGCGTCTGGATGTCTCGAAACGATGACGGAAACTCGTCCAACTCACCAGTTGCCAGAGGTGACGCATGGAAGAATATATAGGTGCCAGGAGCGGTCCCTCGATGCGCACTGCATAGTCATACCGCGGCGGCTTTTGCCCGGGAGTGGTCAGGTCATCGATGACATTGATGCCGCCAACGAAGGCAATGCGGGCGTCTATCGTTGCCAGTTTTCTGTGCAGACGGCGAAGCCGATGACGGCGGAAGGTGAAGGGCGAAATGTCCGGCCCGTAGATCAATACTTCGATGCCGTCGGCCATCAGCTGACCGCCCAGATTCTGCATGAAGTCGCGCGAGCCGAAACCATCGACAAGCACGTGCACGCAGACGCCTCGCCGGGCAGCGTTCGCCATCGCTTCGGCGATCCTGCGACCCGTCACATCATTCTCGAAGATATAGGTCTCGAGGCGAACCTCCTCGGTGGCGGCCTCGATCGCCGCGATCAGAGCGGGGAAATATTCGCCGCCGGTCTCGAGCAAGTCGAGTCGGTTGTCCGGAAGGAAGTCTTCTTCCATGCGCTCAGTTCTCGGCCGCGAGGTGAGAGGAGAGTAAGGCGTGGTCGGAGATGCGCGACCACGGAGCGCCGAAATGGACGGTGGCAGACTCGATGGCGAACCCGCGAACGTAGATGCGATCAAGGCGAAAAACAGGCATCAGGCTGGGGAAACTTTTCGGGGGCCGTCCAGCCGAGCCGCCGAATACTTCGGTCAGGCCGAGCCGGTCGGCGATCAGATTGGAGGCGGAGTTGCGCCAGTCGTTGAAGTCGCCGGCGATGATGAGAGGCGCTTCGGCGGGAACCAGTGCCTCGAGCCTCACCGCCAGTTCTTCCATTTGCCGCCGCCGGGAGTGGCCGAGGAGAGAGAGATGGACACAGACGCAGTGCAGCGGCTGCTCCAGGGACTCAACCGCGATCGCGCAATGCAGCAGGCCGCGGCGTTCGAAGCGCAGTTGGGTGACGTCCTGATTGTGGGAGTACACGATAGGAAAGCGCGAAAGGATGGCGTTGCCATGGTGGCCATGATCATAGATCACGTTGCGGCCGTAAGCGGTGTTCTCCCAGACTTCGTCGGCGAGAAACTCGTGCTGAGGCGCCTGTGGCCATTCGCTGTGGCGTTTGACATGGCCCAGGTGCAGGCCCTGCACTTCCTGCAGAAATACGATGTCAGGGGACAGAGCCCGCAATCGCTCGCGCAATTCATGGACCATCATGCGCCGGTTGAACTGCGAGAAACCCTTGTGGATGTTGTATGTGGCGACGTGCAGCGTCATTCTTCTGGCGGGCGTCAGGAAACCGCGAGCATGCGCTCCAGAGCGACCTTGGCGAGCGTGGCCTCATGCGCTGGCACGCTGATGCGGTTGACCACCTTGCCTTCGGCTAGGTTCTCCAGGCACCAGGCCAGATGCTGGGGGTCGATGCGCTGCATGGTTGAGCACATGCAGACGGTTGAAGACATGAACTGGACAATCTTGCCCTCAGCTTTTACCTCTTCTGCGAGGCGGTCGACCAGATTCAACTCGGTGCCCACCAGCCAGCGTGTGTTTGGCGCAGCTTCCTTGATGGTATTGAGGATGGTCTCGGTCGAGCCGACATAGTCGGATTGCCGGCAAACTTCGAAGCTGCATTCGGGGTGACTGATGACCAGGCCATCCGGATGCTGGTTGCGGAAGCGCAGGATATGGGCCGGCTGGAACATCTGGTGTACTGAGCAGTGCCCCTTCCACAGCAGTATCCGCGCCTTCCTGATCTGTTCGGCCGTGAGGCCGCCTGACTCCAGGTCGGGGTCCCACACCTGCATCTCGTCGAGAGGGATGCCCATTTTGTGGCCGCTCCAGCGGCCCAGGTGCTGGTCCGGAAAGAACAGCACCTTCTCTCGTCTGGCGAATGACCATTCGAGGATTTTGCTGGCGTTCGAGGAAGTGCACACGATGCCGCCATGCTCGCCACAGAAGGCTTTCAAGTCCGCGGCGGAGTTGATATAGGTGACTGGAGTGAAACTTTCATCAGCGTTGAGCACTTCACCGATCTCGCGCCAGCAGCGCTCCACCTTGGCCAGGCTGGCCATGTCGGCCATCGAGCAGCCTGCGGCGAGATCGGGGAGGATGGAGATCTGCTCCGGGCGCGACAGGATGTCGGCCACCTCGGCCATGAAATGCACGCCGCAGAATACGATGAACTCAGCATCGGCTTGCGAGGCAAGGCGCGACAGTTTGAGCGAATCGCCGGTGATGTCGGCATGGCGATAGACGTCTGCACGTTGGTAATGGTGGCAGAGCAAGACGGCGCGTTTGCCGAGTCTGGCGCGCGCCTTGATGATGCGTTCCTGGGCATCATCAAGGGCGAGCGTGTTGTAGCGGTCGAAACTGATGGGCGCGACTTGCATGATTGTTTGGGCTTATTGAGAGGGAGTGGTTCAGTCGGGTTCAGCTTTGCTGCCACGGCAGCCCGGCAACGCGCCAGCCGCCGACACGGCCGCGGTGGGCGTTGGCATCCTTGTCACCCTCGAACCCTTCGAGCACATTGTAGCAGTCCGGCCAACCGGCCTCGGTTGCGGCCTTCGCAGCCGAGTTCGAGCGGCCGCCGCTGCGGCAGATGAACAGCAGCAAGGACTCATGATCGACGGCCTGCTTCAACTGCACCAGGAAATGCGGATTGGCATGGTTGCCGGGATAGGTCTGCCACTCGATCTCGACCGCACCGGGAATTCGGCCCACCCAGTCGAGTTCTGCGCGGCTACGGACGTCTACCAGGCGGGCGCCAGGCGCGAGTCGCAGCACCTCGTCGGCCTCCTTGGGCGTAAGCGCGCCCTCGTAAGTCAGATTGAAGTCGATGGCACGGCTTTGCGCGAGTTGCAATATTTCGGTGAGTCTGCCCATATCGGCGAGGCAAAATCCAAGAGTTGTATAATTGAAATTATAGGCCTGATCCTAGGCTCGTTAATAGATTGGTCGCCATGTCCCGCGAAGAGATCCTGTTGTCTCACGAGCCCTTGGATCCCGCGCGCTATCGGGAGTCCCAGCGGGTCACCTGGGTCAGCGTCGCCGTCAATATCGTCCTGACCCTCGCCCAGATAGCGGTGGGCCTGATCGCTCATGCACAGAGCCTGGTGGCTGACGGCTTCCACTCACTCTCTGATCTGGTGGCGGATATTCTGGTACTGCTTGCCAATGCGCAAAGCCGCCACCCTGCCGACGATGAACATCCCTACGGCCACCATCGGATCGAAACTGCCGCATCACTGGCACTGGGATTGCTGCTGGTCGGCACCGGCGCCGCCATCCTTTGGACGGCCGGAGTGCGGCTTCAGCATCTCGACGAGTTGCCGGCGGTGGCATCGATAGCACTTTGGACGGCGCTGGCAGCGTTGGTGGCGAAAGAAGGCCTGTTCCGCTACATGTTGATTGTCGCCGAGAGATTGCGCTCGCCGATGCTGGTGGCCAATGCCTGGCATGCGCGTTCAGATGCAGCCTCGTCGCTGGTTGCAGCGGCAGGTATTGGCGGTAGCCTGTTGGGCTACCGTTTTCTCGATCCGGTGGCCGCAGTGATCGTCGGTTTCATGATCCTGCGCATGGGGGCAAAGTTTAGTTATGAAGCTATCCGGGAATTGATCGATACCAGCGTGTCCGACGAAGAGCTCAAACGCATCCGCACAACGCTGCGCGAGACGCCGGGTGTGCTCGACCTGCATGAACTGCGTACGCGGCGCATGGCGAACCGGGTCCTTGCTGATGCGCATATACGAGTCGATGCCCGCATCAGCGTCTCCGAGGGACACCGTATCGCGGAGACGGCGAGGGTGCGCGTGCTGGATGGACACGAGGAGGTGCTCGACGTGCTGGTGCATGTCGATGCCGAGGATGATCTCGAGCCCTATGTCAGGGTCATCGAGTTGCCTGTGCGTGAGGTGCTGCTGCAGCATTTGCACAAACTGCTCGGAGAGGATCTGCCGCAATTCGAAAAGACGCTTCTGCATTATCTTGGCCAGCGTGTCGAGGCTGAGGTTTTCCTTCCTCGCGAAATCTGCTTCGATACCGATCATGTCGCTCGTATCGAGTCGCGGCTGGCAGAAAACTTGGCAAATGACCCTTACTTCAGCGCGGTGAGCCTGAATTGCCGAATAGCACCAAAGTAGGGCATATTTTTAAATACGCACCAATTTTGTGCATACGCTTTTGCAGAACAGCAGCCTTTTCCTTTATGGCACAATGGCAGACTCGCTTGGATAGCTTGGCACAGTTACTGCTATACACCTGCCACCATTCCGTTTCGTCTGATTCGTATAAACCCGCTAGGAGAGCACCTTATGTCGCCCCAGGACGTTCTGAAACTCGTCAAGGACAAGGAAGTCAAGTTTGTGGACTTCCGTTTTACCGATACCCGCGGCAAGGAGCAGCACGTGGGTGTGCCGGTCAAGGCTTTTGGCATGGAGAAGTTTGAAGACGGCCATGCCTTCGACGGCTCATCGATTGCCGGTTGGAAGGGCATTCAGGCCTCCGACATGTTGTTGATGCCGGATTCGGCGACTGCCTATATCGATCCCTTCATGGACGAGACGACGCTGATTCTGACCTGCGACGTGGTCGAACCTTCCGATGGCAAGGGCTACGACCGCGATCCGCGCTCGCTGGCCAAGCGTGGCGAGGCTTACTTGAAGAGCACTGGCCTCGGCGACACCTGCTTTTTCGGTCCCGAGCCGGAATTCTTCATTTTCGACTCGGTCGAATGGAACGTGGACATGTCGGGCTCGTCATGCAAGGTGTTCTCGGAAGAGGCGGCCTGGTCTTCGGGTGAGAAGTTCGAGGGCGGCAACATAGGCCATCGCCCGACCGTCAAGGGCGGCTACTTTCCAGTGCCGCCGGTCGACAGCCTGAACGACATCCGCGCCGCCATGTGCCTGGCGCTGGAAGCCTGCGGCGTCGAAGTCGAAGTGCATCACCACGAAGTCGCCACGGCCGGCCAGTGCGAAATCGGCACCAAGTTCGGCCCCCTGGTGCGTCGCGCCGACATGACCCAGGTGCTGAAATACATCGTTCATAACGTCGC
>CAIYYX010000137.1 GCA_903930535.1 uncultured Sterolibacterium sp.
AGGCGACGCCGGCCAGGGTGAAGAATATCGCCCCTGTGCCGCCGGCCGCCATGGCGATCAGCATGCCGCCGTTGGAAAAACCCAGCGCCGCGCGCAGGATGTTCGACAGCATCAGCCCCATGAAGAAGGTGAAGCCGAGCAGCAGCGCCACGCCCATGCCGCTGTCTTTGGTCTTTTCGATGCCGTACATGAAGGCCATGGCGATTCCCAGGAAAAGCAGGAAACCCATGAACGGGCTGCCTTCCATGAAGGAGAATCCCATCGAAACACCTAACAGGGCGCCGAGTACCGTTGGCACCATGGACACGGCGAGCAGCAGATAGGTATTGCGCAGCACGCGGTTCTGCAACTCCGCGACATCTTGCGTAGTGCTATAGGTCTGGGTGTTGGGTAGCATGCATTCCTCCGTTGGATGGGTAGAGCTAGGACTAAGACTAACGGATATGGCAAAAAGTTTCAATTTGGTCGCCATTGACCGCGTATTTTTGGCGGATAGGGTGAGATTCGAACTCACGAGAGACTTTCGCCTCCGCCGGTTTTCAAGACCGGTGCATTCAACCGCTCTGCCACCTATCCAAATTCATTTCCGCCGGTTTTGGCTGCGGCCGCGCTACGCGCTTAACGCTTTGCGTTAGCCTACGCCGCAATGCGCTACGCGCATTGTCAAGACCGGTGCATTCAACCGCTCTGCCACCTATCCAAATTCATTCCGCCGGGGATATTACCGACAGCGTGTTCATTTTAACAGGCTGGCCGCCTGCGTAACATGCTATGACCTTCCATTTCCATGACGCATTCGTCTTTCTGGTTGAACAGCCACCACCGCGAACGGATCAGGCCGATATGCGGCTTGCTCTCAAGCGGTCGCGCTTCCTGCACGGTCATCTTGAGGCGCAGTGTGTCGCCGGGGCGAACCGGCTTCAGCCATTTGATGCTCTCCATGCCGGGAGAACCCAAACTGGCGGCTTCGAGAAGATAGGCATCGCACATCATGCGCATCGCCAGAGCGCAGGTATGCCAACCGCTGGCGATAATGCCGCCGTAGATCGAATCTGCGGCCGCGACAGCGTCGATGTGGAAGGGCTGTGGGTCGAATTCCCGGGCAAAGCGCACCGAGTCTTCCTGACTCAATGTCTGGCCGACGAATTCGCGCGTGCTGCCTGCGGGAAAATCCTCCCAATAGTATTTGTAGTTCACTACTTGGAATTCGCTGCCGCGAAAGCCTCCATCGCGACCCGGCGGTCTTCGCTGACTCTCTGCGCCGGTTTGCGTTCGGCGATCATCATGAGATAGGAACGGCTGGCCGGAAGAAATTCCTCGACCATGTCGCGGCCATAGATTTTCTTCGTGGCCAGGGACACAAGGGGCAGATGGATGAAGGCGGCGCAGTCGGCGTGGGAAAACTCCTTGCCGGCGATGAAGGGTTCGAAGCGCGCCAGATGGGCCAGGCTTTTCATGCCCTTGGCGAGCAGTTTTTCGACCTTCTTCTTGGTTTCCTCGGAGACGCGCCCACCGAAGAAGGCTTCGGGGTAGAGGCGGCGCGCCTGCAGTTCGATATCCAGTTCGATGTGCGCAATCATTTCCCGGCACTTGGCACGAAGGAAGGCATCGGCCGGATACAGTGGCGGTTGCGGGTGTGTGTCCTCGATATACTCTGTCAGCACATGCGACTCGGTCAGCACACCATGCGGGGTGCGCAGGAAAGGAATCTTGCCCATCGGCGAGTCCTTTTTCAAGGTTTCGTCCTTGTATGGGTAGGCCGTCTCTTCCTCGAAGGGAATGCCTTTTTCGAGCAGGGAAAGCTTAACCTTGTTGTAATAATTGCTGATTGAAAGTCCGCAAAGCTTGAGCATGTCCTGTCCTTATTGGCTATCAGGCAGTAGGCAGTTTGTAATCGCGGAACTGATCGCGCAGCTTGGTCTTCAGGAGCTTCCCGGTGGCCGTGTGCGGCAGGCTTTCTAGGAATACCACGTCGTCTGGCAGCCACCATTTGGCGATTTTGCCGTTCATGAACGAGAGCATTTCTTCGCGGCTGACATCCATGTCCTTTTTCCTGATCACCAGGAGTAGCGGCCGCTCATCCCATTTTGGATGGGCGACGCCGATGACTGCCGCCTCCATGACCGCCGGATGCGCCATGGCGAGGTTTTCGATGTCGATCGAGGAAATCCATTCGCCGCCGGATTTGATGACGTCCTTGGAGCGGTCGGTGATCTGCATATATCCGTCCGGGTCTATCGTCGCTACGTCGCCGGTGGGGAACCAGCCGTCTCTCAGGGGGCTTTCCCCTTCGCTCTTGAAGTAGGTGTCCAAGACCCAGGGTCCGCGCACCAGGAGGTCACCGAAGGCCTTGCCATCGTTGGGCAGGATCTTGCCCCCGCCATCGACGATCTTCATCTCTACGCCATAGAGCGGGCGGCCCTGTTTGACCCGGATACTGTCTTTCTCGGCAGCCGCGAGCTGCAGATGCTTATGCTTGAAGGTGTTGGCGGTGCCCAGCGGGCTCATCTCGGTCATTCCCCAGGCGTGAACGACAGTGACGCCAAAATGCTCGTCGAAGCTCTTGATCATCGCCGGCGGTGCAGCCGAGCCGCCTATCACCAGCGTCTTGACGGTGGACAGCTTCAGCTTGTTCGTCTGCAGGTGTTGCAGGAGGCCTAGCCAGACCGTCGGCACGCCGGCGGAAATGGTGACGCTCTCGCTCTCGAAGAGTTCGAAAAGGCTGGCGCCGTCGAGTTGAGGTCCCGGCATCACGAGCTTCGCGCCAGTCAGCGCTGCGCTGTAAGGAAGGCCCCAGGCATTGACGTGGAACATCGGCACCACGGGCAATATCGAGTCGCGCGCGGAAAGATTGAGCCCGTCTGGCAAGGCGGCTGCATAGGCATGCAGCACCGTCGAGCGATGCGAGTAGAGAACCCCCTTGGGATTTCCCGTCGTTCCGGATGTGTAGCAAAGGGACGACGCCGTGTTCTCGTCGAATTCCGGCCACTCGTATTCGGCGGAATGCGAATTGACGAGGTCGTCATAGGCCAGGAGATTGGGGATCTTGTCCGTCTTGGGCAGATGGGCATGACCGCACATCGCGATCCAGCCCTTCACCTTCGGGCAGTGCGGAACGAGCCCCTCGACCAAGGCGGCGAAGTTGATGTCGAAGCAGATGTAGCTGTCTTCGGCATGGTTCACGATGTAGGCGATCTGCTCCGGGAAAAGACGCGGGTTGATGGTGTGGCAGATCGCGCCCATGCCTGAGACGCCGTAGTAAATCTCGAAATGGCGGTGGGTGTTCCAGGCCAGGGTGCCGATGCGATCGCCTGTCTTGACGCCCAGCGAGGAGAGCGCATTGGCCAACTGGCGCGAGCGGCGATGGGCCTGGCTATAAGTGCAGCGGTGGATGTCCCCTTCAGGCAGGCGCGAGACGATCTCGGCGTCGCCGTGGAAAGCATCGGCGTGCTTTATCAGACTTGAGATCATCAGCGGCATGTGCATCATTTGACCGAGCATGGGTTCCTCCTTCGATACTAGAAATCGCCGCTCTGGGCGTCGGCCCAGCAGTTCGGTGTCTCGAACAGGCGAACCCGCTCGAGGCGCAGATGGTTGCCGTAGCTGTCCTTGTACGCTTCTGCCAAGGTAACGAAGGCAAGGGCGGCGAGGTTCTCTGCGGTGGGAATGTTGTCGAGAAGCACTGTCTTGTGGCCCGGCAGGCTGGCGAGAAAATCGACGATGGCGCGATCGCCGCGATAAACCAGGAAGGCATGATCCCAGGTATCGACGAGGTGGGTCTTGGCCAGCGACTTGATCTCGGAGAAGTCCATCACCATGCCGTTATTCGACTTCCCGTTGGCCTCTATGATGTCTCCCGAGAGGGTGATCTCTATGGCGTAGCGATGCCCGTGCAGATGACGGCACTGACTTTGGTGGTCGGGTATGCGGTGGCCCGCGTCAAACTCGAGGCGCCGGGTGATCTGCATGGAATTTATTTAGCGAAAGGCCTTGCGGCGAGGCTGGCTTGAGGCGGATTATATCACCCGCTCTTCCCGTCATGATCCGGCCGCATGAACCTGAAACAACTCTCCAGCAACGACCATAGCCGCGATAGCGCCGCCATGACCTACGTCTATCCGGTGGTGTCGAGGCGGGCCGGCGGCGTCTCCATAGGCATCAACCTCAATCCGAACAATGCCTGCAACTGGCGCTGCATCTACTGCCAGGTTCCCAATCTGGTCCGTGGCGCCGCACCCGCCATCGATCTCGCACTGCTGGAGCGTGAACTGCGCACCTTTCTCGACGAGGTCCTTCATGGCGACTTCATGGCCAGGCGTGTGCCGGAAGCGTCGCGGCGTATCGAGGACGTGGCCTTTTCTGGAAACGGCGAACCCACCAGCGCGCGCGATTTTCCGCAGGCGCTGGAGGTCGTGCTGCGGCTGCTGGCGGAGACGGGCTTATCGGGGCGGATCAAGCTGCGGCTTATTTCCAATGGCAGTCTCCTGGATCAACCGGCGGTCAGCAGCGCCATAGAACTCCTTGGCCGCAACAACGGCGAGGTATGGTTCAAGCTGGATGCGGGAAGCACGGAGGCCATCTGGCGCATCAACGGCGTCCATCTCGATCCGGAAAGCGTTGCCGCACGGCTATGCCGCTGCGCAGAACTCTGTCCAACCTGGGTGCAGACCTGCTGTTTTGCACAGGACGGCTTCGCCCCCAGCGAGACGGAAATGACTGCCTGGCTGGGAATTCTGGGTTTAGTCGGAGACCGCCTTGCCGGCGTGCATCTCTATGGGCTGGCTCGCCCATCGCAGCAAGTGGAAGCGCCCCGCCTGGCAAGGCTGCCGGCAGAATGGCTGGAGGCTTTGGCGGAGCGGGTGCGCAAACTGGGGCTGACCGTCGTGGTCAGCCCCTAGGAAACGTTGATCAAGTACAACTGCGTCATTGCGACTGCCGCGCTTCTTTCACTGTGATTGCCACGGCCTCGCGGGCTTCGCGATGACGGTCTTGTTCAGACATTCCCTAGCCGAAGTTCACGCCGCCTTCTTGACCTTGCTGCGCGCCTGCTTCTTGAGCGACTTGAACAACTCGGGGTTCTGGCTCTTCAGAAACTCGATGACCTCGAAGTCCTCGCGCCTCACCTTGCTGATGTCGATCTGCTCGACATGGACCAGGCGCAGCAACTGTTGGACCGGGCGCGGCATATTGCGACCGCTTTCATAACGGGAGCCCCCGCTTTGCGTTACGCCCAGCTTGGACCAGAACTGCTGCTGGTTCATGGAGAGCTTGCGGCGAATTTCACGTGCATCAATATTTTCCATATTCTTCATGGCGTGGGAGCCTCTCATAAGATAATACATTGTGATATTACAAATGGTTATGCAATATGACCTTAGTGCTACGATCTAAGTATAATAATTATTCGAACAACATACAATATGCTATGAGAAATATTTTTTGCGATTATTGGCAGCAAAAAGAAAGAATGCTCATTGGCCGAGCGCCTAAGGTTCGCGTATACTTGATTTAAGGAAACGCTGATCAAGTACAACTTCGACATTGCGACCGCCGTGCAGCTGCCATTGCGAGGCCCGCAGGGCCGTGGCAATCGCAGTGACAGAAGCGAAGCAATCTGAGAGCCCTGCAAGATTAGTGGCTTGAAGATCGCCGCGCCCCTTTGGGGCTCGCGATGACGGACTTATTCAGACATTCCTTAAATAATTCCAACCCCCGCTGAAGGTGGCTCACGATGACTTACGTAGTGACTGAATCCTGCATCAAGTGCAAATACACAGACTGTGTCGATGTCTGCCCGGTGGACTGTTTCCGTGAGGGACCCAATTTCCTCGTCATCGATCCCGATGAATGCATCGACTGCACGCTGTGCGTCGCCGAATGCCCGGTCGAGGCGATATTTGCCGAGGATGACGTGCCGGCCGAACAGACGCATTTCACTGCCCTGAACGCCGAACTGGCCAAGGTCTGGAAGCCCATCATCGAGCGCAAGGAACCGCCGGCTGATGTCGACTTGTGGCAAAAGGTGAAAGACAAGCTCGGCATGCTGGAGCGCTGATTCAGGAGTTCCCAGGAGGTCTTTGCACGAACCCCTCATTGGAATAAGATGATCGTTCTCGCACCCGCGAGGCGACAGAATAGGGGGACATGCTATGCAAGTTCTGGAAATTCTGGCAATCAAGGGCGCAGTACTCTACACGATCGCACCGAGCAAGACCCTGGCCGATGGCACCGCCATCATGACCGAGCAGGACGTCGGCTCACTGGTCTGCTTCGAGGCTGGTCGCATGGTGGGCATGCTCACCTTCCGCGAGGTACTCAAGGCCATCAATGAACACGGCGCGCAATGGGGCAGTTGCAGCATCGCCAGCGTCATGGTGCGCGACCCCAAGACGGTCGTCCCGGATATGGAGGTCGACGACCTGCGCCGCCTCATGATAGACAGCCACATGCGCTATCTGCCCGTGATGGATGGCGGCACCTTGATGGGCGTGATCTCCTTCCACGACGTCGCCAAGGCGGTGCTGGAGGCTCAGGATTTCGAGAACCGCATGCTCAAGGCCTATATCCGCGACTGGCCGGCCGAGGAAGAAGCCAGGGCGAAATAGCGCACCAGCGGAGGCGATATGGAAAAGGTCTGGCTGAAAAGCTATCCGCCGGGGGTTGCCGCCGAGATAGACGTCAATGAATTCCAGTCCATCGGCGAGTTGTTCGAGACGAGCGTCAAGGCTTTCGGTCCCCGTGCCGCCTACGTCAACATGGGCAAAAGCATCAGCTATGCCGAGCTCGATCGCCTGGCGCGCGATTTTGCCGCCTATTGCCAGAACGTGCTGGGCTTGCCAAAGGGTGCGCGCATTGCCTTGATGATGCCCAACCTGCTGCAATACCCTGTCTGCATTTTCGGGGCGCTGCGTGCGGGTTACACCGTCATCAATTGCAATCCTCTCTACACGCCGCGCGAACTGGAGCACCAGCTTTGCGATTCCGGTGCCGAGGCAATCGTCATCCTCGAGAATTTCGCCCACGTGCTGGAGAAGGTGGTGGCGAAGACCCGTGTCAAGCATGTGGTCGTCACCTCTATGGGTGAAATGCTCGGTACCGTCAAGGGGGGCCTGGTCAATTTTGTTGTCAGGCATGTCAAGAAAATGGTGCCCGCGTACGCCCTGCCGCAGGCTATAGGCTTCAAGGAAGTGCTGGCCAGGGGCGGTGCGCAAAGATTGTCGCCGGTGAGCGTCGGCCATGACGACATCGCCTTCCTGCAATACACTGGCGGCACCACGGGTATGTCCAAGGGGGCGATGCTGACCCACAGGAACATCATCAGCAATCTGCTGCAGTCCCATGCCTGGCTCAAGCCCTTCCTCTACAAGGGCGAAGAGATCATCATCACCGCTTTGCCCCTCTATCATATCTTCGCCCTCACCGCGAACTGCCTCAGCTACTTCAAACTCGGTGCGACCAACGTGCTGATCACCAATCCGCGCGACATTCCGGGCTTCGTCAAGGAACTGGCGAAACATAAGTTCACCACCATCACCGGCGTCAATACCCTGTTCAATGCCCTGCTCCACGATCCCGGTTTCGCCAGGCTAGACTTCACTTCCCTGCAGATTTCCCTGGGCGGCGGCATGGCGGTGCAAAGGGCGGTCGCCGAAAAGTGGAAGCAAGTCACCGGCAACACCCTGGTCGAGGCATACGGCCTGACAGAAACCTCGCCGGCGGCGACCATCAATCCTTTGGACATCAAGGAATACTCGGGCTCGATCGGCCTGCCGATTCCCTCGACCGAGGTCGCCATCCGCGACGAAGAAGGGCGAGACCTGCCCCTGGGCGAGGCCGGGGAACTCTGCGTCAGAGGCCCGCAGGTGATGAAGGGCTACTGGAATCGACCCGAGGAAACCGCCAAGGTCATCATGGCCGACGGCTTCCTGCGTACCGGCGACGTGGCGGTGATGGACGAGAAAGGCTTTATCCGCATCATCGATCGCAAGAAAGACATGATTCTGGTCTCGGGTTTCAATGTCTATCCGAACGAGGTCGAGGAAGTCGTCTCCATGCATCCTGGCGTTCTGGAATGTGCGGCGGTAGGCATCCCCGACGAAAAATCCGGGGAGGCGGTGAAGATCTTTGTTGTCAGGAAGGATCCCAACCTGACGGCGGAAACATTGATCGCCCATTGCCGGGAGGGCCTGACCGGTTACAAGGTGCCGCACCGCGTCGAGTTTCGCAGCGAATTGCCAAAGACCAACGTCGGCAAGATTCTGCGTCGTGCCCTGCGCGACGAGTCAATAAAATAGCGTGAAGCCAGCCGGGTTGGGGAGATGGTAGACTCTAGCCTGACTCCAGATTCGACAAGGCTACCCCGATGTCCGGCAATACTCTCGGCACTCTCTTTTGCGTCACTTCCTTCGGCGAATCGCATGGTCCCGCCATCGGTTGCGTGGTCGACGGCTGCCCCCCCGGCCTGGATCTTTGCGAGGCCGACATCCAGGCCGAGCTTGACCGCCGCCGGCCCGGTACCTCGCGCCACGTGACCCAGAGGCGCGAGCCTGACACGGTAGAGATCCTCTCCGGGGTTTTCGAGGGAAAGACCACGGGCACTTCCATCGCTTTGCTGATACGCAACCAGGACCAGCGCAGCAAGGATTACGGCAATATTGCAAACTCCTTCCGCCCCGGGCATGCCGACTACACCTATTGGCAAAAATACGGCATTCGCGACTACCGCGGCGGCGGCCGAGCCTCGGCGCGGGAGACGGCGGTGCGCGTCGCCGCCGGCGCCATCGCCAAGAAATGGCTCTCCAGCCGCTACGGCATCGTCATTCGCGGCCGCATGGCGAAGTTGGGTTCCATCGAGATCGCTCTCAAGGACTGGGATGCCGTGCGGACCAATCCCTTCTTCGCAGCCGACCCGGAAATTGTGCCGCTGCTGGAAGACACCATGGATGCATTGCGCCGCGCCGGCGATTCGATCGGCGCAAAAATCACGGTGCAGGCGGAAAACGTGCCTGTCGGCTGGGGCGAGCCGGTATATGGCCGCTTAGACGCCGATATCGCCTTCGCCATGATGGGCATCAATGCCGTCAAGGGCGTCGAGATCGGCGCCGGCTTCGCCTGCGTCGAGCAGCAAGGCACAGAGCATAGCGACGAACTGACGCCCCAGGGTTTCCTCTCCAACAACGCCGGAGGGATACTCGGCGGCATTTCCAGCGGCCAGGACATCGTCGTCAATATCGCCATCAAGCCGACTTCGAGCATCCGCCTGCCCAGGCGAACCATCAACATCCAGGGCGATCCCGTCACCATAGAGACACTGGGACGGCACGACCCCTGTGTCGGCATCCGCGCCACCCCGGTGGCTGAAGCCATGCTGGCCCTGGTGCTGATAGACCATGCGTTGCGCCACCGCGCCCAGTGCGCCGACGTGGTCTGCTCAACCCCGAAGATTCCCGGCCGCGCCGGCTAAGTTCGTGGCAGAGGGGGGTGTGCTGCCTTATTGGCGCCTGTCTGCCTGGTATTTTTATTACTTTGCCTTCATTGGCGCCTTCTCGCCGTATTTCGGGCTCTATCTGCAATCGCTGAAGTTTTCCGCATGGGACATCAGCGTCCTGCTTTCCCTGGTTCAGGTGATGCGGCTGATCGCGCCCAACCTCTGGAGTGCTCTGGCCGAGCGTTTCGGCAGGAAGATCACCCTGGTGCGGTGGACGGCGGCCATGGGCGTGGTGGTGTTCGCCGGCTTCTTTTTCACGAAGAGCTTCGCAGGTTTGTTCGCCGCCATGGCGCTGCTCGCCTTTTTTTCCAGCGCCTCTCTGCCCCTGGTTGAGACGCTGACGCTGGAGCAACTCAGTCATCGCGCCGGGCAGTACGGATCCATCCGGCTGTGGGGCTCGATAGGCTTCATCGCGGCGGTGATGGCCGTCGGCTGGCTCCTGGATGAACTGCCTATTCCCGTCCTGCTCTGGGTGTCTCTGTTTCTTCTCGTCGGCACCCTCGCCTGCGCCTTCGTGCTGCCCGAGGCCGCACAAGGGAAGTCGGCCTTGCCCTACCGACCGCTGGGGGCAGCGCTTTGCAGGCCGGAGGTGCTGGCCTTTTTCATCGCCTGCTTCCTGATGTCGGCGGCGCACGGCCCGCTCTATGTGTTCTATTCCATTCATCTGGTCGATCACGGCTACGGCAAGACCATGGTGGGCGCGCTCTGGTCGCTGGGCGTGGTGGCGGAGATACTCGTCTTCTGGTTCATGCCCGGTCTATTGCGCCGCTATTCCTTGCGCGCCATCCTGATGTTCAGCCTGGCCTGCGCCGTAGGCCGCTTTCTGATGATAGGCTGGGGCGTCGAATCGCTCGCCCTGCTGCTTGTCGCGCAACTGCTGCATGGCGCCACCTTCGGTGCCTGCCATGCGGCGGCGATGGCGGCACTTCACCGCTGGTTCCCCGGCGTCCAACTGGCGCGCGCCCAGGCGCTCTACGGCAGCGTTTCCTTCGGGGCAGGGGGCATGCTTGGCGGCCTGGCCAGCGGCCAAGCCTGGGAAACGTTCGGTCCCGGCTGGAGTTTCACTCTGGGTGCGGCGTTCGCCCTGGCCGGACTGGTATTGCTCTGGCGCTTCATGGACGCGGAAGCCGCGCTGGATGCGCGTCAAAGCTGACCCGGAAGCCGCAGGGGTCATGCGGCCGGAGCCGCAAGCTGTGTGATAATTATGGTTTTTCAGCTTCAGCAGGAATCGCGCCATGGCGAAAACGCTTTACGACAAGCTCTGGGAAGACCATCTCGTACATCAGGAGAATGACGGCACGGCGCTGATCTATATCGACCGCCACCTGGTTCATGAAGTGACCAGCCCGCAGGCCTTCGAGGGGCTGAAACTGGCGGGCCGCAAGGTCTGGCGAACGAGTTCCATCGTCGCCACGGCCGACCACAATACCCCGACCCAGGGTTGGGAGAGGGGAATCGAGGGCATCGCCGACGAGACCTCACGCCTGCAGATCTCCACGCTCGACGCCAATATCCGCGAAGTCGGTGCGCTGGCCTATTTCCCCTTTCGCGATCCGCGCCAGGGCATCGTCCATGTCATCGGCCCGGAACAGGGCGTGACCCTGCCCGGCATGACCGTGGTCTGCGGCGATTCTCATACCAGCACCCATGGCGCCTTCGCCTGCTTAGCCCACGGCATAGGCACCTCGGAAGTCGAGCATGTCCTCGCCACGCAATGCCTGCTGCAGAAGAAATCCAAGGCGATGCGGGTCCAGGTCGATGGCGTATTGGGTCGCGGCGTCTCGGCCAAGGATATCGCGCTGGCGTTGATAGGCAAGATCGGCACTGCCGGCGGCATCGGCTATGCCGTGGAGTTTGCCGGCAGCGTGATTCGCGCGCTGTCGATGGAAGGCCGCATGACGCTGTGCAATATGGCGATAGAGGCCGGCGCACGCGCCGGCATGATTGCCGTAGATGACACCACCATAGACTATCTCAAGGGCCGGCCCTTCGCGCCCAAGGCCAGCCAGTGGGAGCGCGCAGTGGCTGCGTGGCGAAACCTGAAGAGCGACGAGGGCGCTTATTTCGACGCCGTGGTTGTGTTGAACGCCGCAGAGTTCGGGCCACAGGTGACCTGGGGCACGTCGCCCGAGATGGTGACCGGCATAGACGGCTTTGTTCCGGCGCCGGAGGACTTCGCCGATCCGGGCAAGGCCGAGGGTGTGGCGCGCGCGCTGCAGTATATGGGGCTGACGCCGCGCACGCCGATCAGCCAGATCAAGATCGACAAGGTCTTCATCGGCTCCTGCACCAATTCTCGCATCGAGGATTTGCGTGCCGCGGCGAGCGTCGCCAGGGGTCGGCACATCGCCGCCAACGTGAAGCTGGCGCTGGTGGTTCCCGGCTCGGGTCTGGTCAAGCGGCAGGCTGAAGCAGAAGGCCTGGACAAGATATTCATTGCCGCCGGTTTCGAATGGCGTGAGCCGGGTTGCTCGATGTGCCTGGCGATGAATGACGACAAACTGGAGCCGGGCGAGCGTTGCGCCTCGACCTCCAACCGCAACTTCGAAGGGCGGCAGGGGAATGGCGGCCGCAGCCATCTGGTGAGTCCGCAGATGGCCGCTGCTGCCGCGATTGCCGGCCATTTTGCCGACGTCAGAGCTTTGTTTTGAGATAGAGGACGATATGAGAATACTGTTGATAGTGCTCGCCTTCAGCCTTTCCGCCTGCAACACCGTGCGGGGCATAGGCCAGGACATTGAGAAGGGTGGCCAGGCTATCGAGAAGGCGGTCAAGTAATGCGGAAATTCACCCAACTCGAGGGTCTCGTGGCGCCGCTCGATCGCGCCAATGTCGATACCGATGCCATCATACCCAAGCAGTTCCTGAAATCGATCAAGAGGAGCGGTTTCGGCCAGAACCTGTTCGACGAATGGCGCTATATGGATCACGGCGAGCCCGGCCAGGACGCATCATTGCGCCTGCCCAATCCCGATTTCGTGCTCAACCAGCCGCGCTATCGCGGTGCGGCGATACTGCTCACGCGTGATAACTTCGGCTGCGGCTCCTCGCGCGAGCACGCTCCCTGGGCGCTCGAGGACTACGGCTTTCGTGCGCTGGTGGGCACCAGTTTCGCCGACATTTTCTACAACAACTGTTTCAAGAATGGCTTGCTGCCCGTCATGCTGGCGAAGTCCGAAGTCGAGGAAATGTTTGCCCAGGCAGACCAATTCCCGGGCTACAAGCTCAGGATCAATCTCGAGAACCAGACCGTGACTCGCCCCGACGGCAAGACGCTTTCCTTCGAGGTTGATGCCTTCCGCAAGTTTTGCCTGTTGAACGGTTTCGACGACATCGGCCTGACTTTGCGCCACGCAGAAAAGATTCGTGAGTTCGAGGCCATGCGCCGCATCGAACAGCCCTGGTTGTTCGCCGCTTAGGATTATCAATGAAAATCTGTATTCTCCCGGGTGACGGCATCGGCCCGGAAATCATCAGCCATGCGGTGCGCGTGTTGCAAGCGCTCGATTTGAAATTCGAGATGGCGGAAGCGCCCGTCGGCGGCGCCGGTTATCGCGCCCTGGGCCATCCGCTGCCAGAGAGCACGCTGAAATTGGCCAAGGAGTCTGACGCCATCCTGTTTGGCGCCGTCGGCGATTTCAGTCTCGATACCCTGCCGCGCGAATTGCGGCCGGAGCAGGCGATCCTCGGCTTGCGCCGCGAACTCAATCTGTTCGCCAATTTCCGCCCAGCCCTGGTTTATCCGGAACTGGTGCAGGCTTCATCGCTCAAGCCCGAGGTGGTCGGCGGTCTCGACATCCTGATCATCCGCGAACTGACCGGCGACATCTATTTCGGCCAGCCACGCGGCATTCGCACACTGGAAAACGGCGAGCGCGAAGGCTTCGATACCATGCGCTACTCCGAATCCGAGATCAAGCGCGTCGCCCATGTCGCCTTTCAGGCGGCAGCCAAGCGCGGTAGAAGGCTGTGCTCGGTGGACAAGGCCAACGTGCTCGACACCATGCAGCTTTGGCGCGAGGTCGTAACGCAGGTTGGCCGCGACTATCCGGACATCGAACTGTCGCACATGTACGTGGACAACTGCGCCATGCAGTTGTTGAAGAACCCGAAGCAGTTCGACGTCATCGTCACCGGCAATATGTTCGGCGACATCCTTTCCGACGAGGCTTCGATGCTCACCGGTTCGATCGGCATGCTGCCCTCGGCATCGCTCAACGAACATCGCTTCGGCCTCTATGAGCCGATACACGGATCGGCGCCGGACATCGCCGGACAGGACATCGCCAACCCCCTGGCGACGATTCTTTCAGGCGCAATGATGCTACGCTATACATTCGCTGAGGCGGAGGCTGCCGACCGCATCGAGGCGGCGGTGAAGAGAGTGCTTGCTCAGGGATTGCGTACCGCAGATATCTTCGAGCCGGGCACGCAAAAGGTCGGGACGAAGGTCATGGGCGACGCAGTGCTCGCGGCTTTGTGAAACTTTAGGAAAGCATGAATATGAAAAGAGTGGGTCTGGTCGGCTGGCGCGGCATGGTGGGTTCGGTGCTGATGCAGCGCATGCGCGAGGAAAACGACTTTGCCCTGATAGAGCCGGTGTTCTTCACGACTTCGAATGTCGGCGGCGAATCTCCCGAATTCGCCAAGACGGGTGCACGCCTGAAGGACGCGAGAAGCATAGAAGATCTCAGGCAGATGGACATCATCATCTCCTGTCAGGGAGGCGATTACACCACAGAGATTTTCCCGCGGCTGCGCCAATCCGGCTGGAACGGCTACTGGATAGACGCCGCCTCGACGCTGCGCATGCAGAAGGACGCGATCATCATTCTCGACCCGGTGAATCGCGATGTCATCGAGGCCGGTCTTGCCCACGGCGTGAAGAATTATATCGGCGGAAATTGCACCGTCAGCCTGATGTTGATGGCCTTGGGCGGATTGTTCAAGGACGGGCTCATCGAGTGGATGACCTCGATGACCTACCAGGCCGCTTCGGGCGCCGGTGCGCAGAACATGCGCGAACTCCTGGCGCAGATGGGCGAGGCCCACCGCGTCGCCCAGCCATTGCTCAGCGATCCTGCCTCGGCGATCCTCGACATCGACCGTGAAGTGGCGGGAATCCTGCGCGATGAAAGTTTCCCCACGGCCAATTTCGGCGTGCCCCTGGCGGGTTCTCTGATCCCGTGGATAGACAAGGATCTGGGCAATGGTCAGAGCAAGGAGGAGTGGAAGGGGCAGGCTGAAACCAACAAGATCCTCGGCCTTGATGCCACGCCCATCCCGGTTGACGGCCTTTGCGTGCGTATCGGGGCAATGCGCTGCCATTCCCAAGCATTCACCATAAAACTCAAGAAAGATGTGCCTTTGGCCGATATTGAGATAATGCTGGCAGCGCACAATGATTGGGTCGAGGTGATCCCGAATCAGCGCGAAGTGACCATGAAGAAATTGACCCCGACCGCCGTCACCGGCACGCTGAAAGTGCCGATAGGCCGTTTGCGCAAGTTGGCCATGGGTCCGGAATATCTGTCCGCCTTCACGGTCGGTGATCAGTTGTTGTGGGGCGCTGCAGAGCCGCTGCGGCGCATGCTGCGCCTGCTTCTCGATTGAATTTGCAAGCCTCTCCCGAGGTTTTAACAGTGGAGATTAGCTTGCATAGCTAACTTCATGATGTTATGTTATTTGTGAGTGAAATCTCCCGAGAGGGTGCGCCGTGCGTAAAATGACCCTGCAAATGAAACTTAAGGCCTCCGCGCAGTTGCTGATGCTCGTACTGGCACTGGCCGCCCTGCCGCTCGAAGCCGTAGCTGCCGGCCTGGGCAGGCTGACCGTGCTATCGGTGCTCGGTCAGCCCTTGCGTGCCGAATTGGACATTACCGCCAGCAACGACGAGTTGTCCTCTCTCTCCGCGCGTGTTGCCTCCCCGGACGCCTTCAAGCAGGCCGGCATCGAATACATTCCGGCATTGGCCGGTATCCGATTCGGCATTGACAAACGCGCTAACGGCCAGGCTTTCCTCAGTGTCAGCTCAGATCGCCCCTTGAACGAGCCCTTCCTCGACATGCTGGTCGAACTCAATTGGGCTTCCGGCCGCTTGGTGCGCGAATACACTTTCCTGCTCGACCTGCCCGATGCACTGCAAAAGCCGGCAGCCGTGCCTGCGCCCGCCGCCCTGCCCGAAGTCAGACGGGAGGCGCCGGTACCGGTGCAAGTACCCTCTGGGGTGCAAGCACCGCCACAAGTACCCTTTGCGCCCTCTGGGGTGCAAGCGCCCTCTGGGGTGCAAGCGCCCTCTGGGGTGCAAGGGGCACCAGCCTCCAAGCCGGAAACCAAGCCGCAGCAGAAGCCCGCTGCGCCCGAGGCGAAGCCGCCGCGCCAGGAGGCTGCGTCCGCGAGCCGGGCGGTGAAGAACGGTGACACCCTGGGCAAGATCGCCGGCGAAACAAAGCCGGAGGGAGTCAGTCTGGATCAGATGCTGGTGGCCTTGTTCCGCAGTAACAAGGATGCCTTCGATGGAGCCAATATGAACCGGCTCAAGGCCGGCAAGATTCTCAGCATTCCCGACCGAGAGGCGGCTGCGGCAGTGAGTTCCGGCGAGGCGAAACAGATCATCGTCGCCCAGTCGGCCGACTTCAATGGGTACCGCAAAAAACTCGCGGCGGCGGCGGCGGTGGCTCCGGCGGCGAAAGAGGGCGCTCCAAAGCAGGCTGCTTCCGGCAAGATCATGCCGCGGGTGGAGGACAAGGCACCGCAAGTTGCCGCCGGCCAGGACAAACTGGAAGTGTCGAAGTCCGATGCTGCAAAGAATGCCAAGGCCGCTGCCGCCGGCGCTGCGCGCATCGCGGCGATAGAAGAAGATCTGGTCGCGCGCGAGAAGGCGCTCAAGGAAGCGAACAGCCGCATTGCCGAACTCGAGAGGAATCTTGGCGATCTGAAGAAACTGGTCGAGTTGAAGAGCCAGGGCATGGCCGAATTGCAGAAACAGGCCGCTCAGTCAGCCAAACCACCCGTGGCGGCACCGCCCGTTGTACCTGCGGTGGTGGCACCCGCGGCAAAGGCCGCACCCGCACCTGCGGCAGCAGTACCCACACCTGTTCCGCCACCCGCGGCAGTCCTCGCACCGGCGACACCCCCCGCAACTGCGCTACCCGAGGTGAAGAAGGAAGAGCCCAAGATTGAAAAACCGGCGCTGGAGAAGCCCGTTGATAAGCCCGCGGAGCCCGTCGTCAAGCCGCCCGAGCAGCCAGCAGCGAAACCGGCGCCTGCAGCCAAAGCGGAAGCGAGTTTCATCGAAGAAAATCCTGAAATGGTTTATGGCGCTGGCGGCATCCTTGCCTTGCTCCTGGCCTATCTGGGCATCTCGCGCCGCCGCCGCGCTGCCGCATCCGGCCCGATCAGCCGCATCAGCGAGAGCACTGCGACGACCAGTTCCGTGATCGGTGCCAGCGGCGGGCAGAGCGTAGACACCAGCAATAGCTCCTTCCATACCGACTTCAGCCAATCGGGGATGGGGACGATAGAAACCGATGAAGGTGTCGATCCTGTGGCCGAAGCCGATGTCTACATGGCTTACGGCCGCGACGCGCAAGCCGAGGAGATCCTGCTCGAAGCGCTCAAGGCCGACCCGACGCGGCATGTGATCCATCTCAAACTGCTCGAGATCTACGCCGCGAAGAAGAGCCAGAAGCAATTCGAGACCGTCGCCAGCGATCTCTATGGCCAGACTGGTGGTGCCGGCCCCGACTGGGCGAAGGCTCTCCAGTTGATCGAGAAGTTCGATCCGGAGAATCCGCTCTATGGGCACAAGCCTGCAGCCAAGCCTACCGAGGCCGAGCCTGCGAACACTTTAACGATTCCTCCGGCGCAAGAGATGATGCCGGGAGAACTGGAGCATACCGGGATCGATACGGAGCCCTTCAGCCAACCGGGCATCGCTGCGCCCATGCCTGCCGAACCGCCAAGCTCGCTCGATTTCGAGCTCGATCTCGATGCCGCTGTTTCAGAAACGCCTGCAGCCGAGGAAGAAAGCGGTTTCTCCGGCATGGAAACCCTCGTCATACCGGGCCGTGAGGCTGCGACGGTAGAGGCGGCGGACGAGGAGACCAACTACCTGGATCTTGAACTCCAGCAAACGGATTTAGGCGTCAAGGGCGAGGAGATTTCTGCCGCAGAGCCCATTGAACAGAGTCCAGAGTCGCCTTCCGAAGAAGCAGCGATGATAGAACTGGAGCGCTCAGACGCGATGGCTGCCAAGCCGCTCGATTTCAGTTTCGATTTCGCTCAGGATGCCAGCCAGGCTGAAACGGTTCCCAAGAGCGTCGATCTGTCGTCGATAGACCTGAATCTTGACGAGACTGCGCCCGCAGTCCCTGCGGCCGCACCCGTGGTACCAGCGCCCACCGTCGCGCCAGTTGTGCCAGTTGTGCCAGTTGCGGCTGCACCGACTGCCTCCTCGGAAGAAGTGGAGACCAAGCTTGAACTCGCTCATGCCTACGAGGAAATGGGCGACAAGGAAGGCGCACGCGAACTCCTGCAGGAAGTCATGCAAGAGGGCAATGCCGAGCAGCAGGCGAGCGCCCGCGCAAAGCTCGCCCAACTCTCCTGAGTCCATGACGCGAGGTATCGCGTCCGAGCAAGCCATTCTGCAACCGGCAAGCCTGATTCTGGGATGGGCGACGCTCACCCTGGCCTTGCAATGGCTGCCGCTGGCCGCCGTGTTGTGGCTGGCGGCAATCATCTTCCCGGCAGCAATGGGGTATTCCGGCAAGCGCTTTGCGAGGCTCTTGCGCCGAGCGCGCTGGTTGCTGCTCTCCATAGCTCTCCTGTGCGCATTTGCCACGCCAGGTGAGGCATTGCTCTTCGGCACGGCGACGCGAGAGGGACTGATCCTGGCGGCAAATCATCTCCTGCGCCTTGGGCTCATCCTGGCGCTCCTGGCGCTGCTTCTGGAGCGCTTCGCCATTCCTGAACTGATAGCGGCCCTGTACCAACTCCTGGCGCCGCTGGGGCCCCGCCGTGACCGGTTGGCGCTGCGCCTCCTCCTGGTGCTGGACTATGTCGAGAAGGGTGTGGGGCGCTGGCAGGACGGCTTTGCCGCGACAGAAATCCAGGATGAACCGCTCAGGCTGCGGTTGGCAAGGTTTGGCCGCAGTGATTATTTGGTCATGGCGCTATGCGTCACGAGCCTGACTGCACTGATCCTATGGTGAGGATAGCATTGTGTCTGGAGTATGACGGCGCGAGCTTCCATGGCTGGCAGTCTCAGCCGGAAGGCAACACCATCCAGGATGTGCTCGAGTCCGCCTTGGGTTGTGTTGCCGGCGAACGGCTGAGAGTCGTCTGCGCCGGACGCACCGATGCCGGCGTCCATGCCCTGGGCCAGGTCGCCCATTTCGATACAGCCGTTTCACGGCCCGACAGCGCCTGGGTGCGCGGCACCAACGCACATTTGCCGCCGCAGGTTGCGGTGCGCTGGGCGCAGCCTGTCCCCGAGGAATTCCACGCACGTTTTTCCGCGCGCTCGCGCACCTACCGCTACCTCCTCTACAATCATCCGGTACGCCCGGCCCTGGATCACGGCAAGGTGGGCTGGTTCCACCATGAACTCGATGTCGCAGCGATGCAAGTCGCTGCCTCGCATCTCTTGGGCCTGCAGGATTTCTCCGCCTTTCGCGCCGCCGAGTGCCAGGCGAAATCCCCGCTTAAGACGCTGCACCGGGCAGAGGTCAGGCGGTCAGGCGACAGGGTGGTGTTCGAGTTTTGCGCCAGCGCATTTCTCCACCATATGGTGCGCAATCTGGTCGGTGCGCTGGTTTATGTCGGCAAGGGCAGCCATCCGCCGGAGTGGATTGCCGAACTCCTTGCCGCCCGAGACCGCACGCGCGCAGCGCCGACCTTTTCTCCTGCCGGCCTCTACTTCGCCGGCGTTGAATACGAATCGCACTGGCAACTGCCGGACAAGGGACTTATCATCCCTTCAGCCACCCTTGCCACCATTTTCTGAGTCAATGACATGAGCCGCACGCGCATAAAAATTTGCGGCATCACGCGCGAAGAGGATCTCGCGAGTGCCGTCGCAGCCGGCGCCGATGCCCTGGGATTCGTCTTCTATCCTCCCAGTCCGCGCAATCTTGGCATTCTGCGCGCGATGGAACTGGCGCGCCTCGTACCGCCCTTCGTGACCCTGGTCGGCCTGTTCGTGAATGCCGATCCTGCCTTCGTGCGCAGCGTGCTGGCAAGCGTGCCGCTGCAGTTCCTGCAGTTCCACGGCGAAGAAGATGCGGCTTACTGTTCGCAGTTCTCCCTGCCCTATATCAAGGCGGCACGCGTCACCCCGAGCCTCGATTTGCTAGAATACGCAGCTTCCTTTCCAAAGGCGCGCGGATTGCTGCTCGATGCCTTTGTCGAGGGTTACGGCGGCGGTGGCAAGACCTTCGACTGGGAACTGATACCGAAGCGCCTGCCTCTGCCCTTAATCCTCTCGGGCGGGCTGGATGCCGGCAATGTCGCCGCCGCCGTCAAAGCCGTCAGGCCTTGGGCAGTCGATGTCAGCAGCGGCGTGGAGGCTGCGCCTGGGATCAAGGACGCAGAAAAGATTGCAGCATTCATAGACGGAGTAAGAAACGCCGATGTCTGAAATTCCCTACAATCTGCCCGATGTCCGCGGTCACTTCGGCCCTTACGGCGGCAGTTTCGTCGCCGAGACATTGATGCCGGCGCTCACCGAACTCGTCGCCGCCTACGAGGAGGTGAAAAAGGATCCCGCCTTTCGCGCCGAATTCGAGTACGAACTCAAGCATTACGTCGGCCGGCCCAGCCCTATCTTTCACGCCAAGCGCTGGTCGGGGATGCTGGGCGGGGCGCAGATCTATCTCAAGCGCGAGGATCTCAATCATACCGGCGCCCACAAGGTGAACAACTGCATCGGTCAGGCCATGCTGGCGCGGCGCATGGGCAAACCCAGGGTGATTGCGGAAACGGGTGCGGGCCAACATGGGGTGGCCACGGCCACGGTGGCGGCAAGATACGGCATGGAATGCGTCGTCTACATGGGGTCTGAAGACATCAGGCGCCAGGCAGCCAATGTCTACCGCATGAAGCTCCTGGGTGCCACCGTGGTGCCGGTGGAGAGCGGTTCCAAGACGCTGAAGGATGCCCTGAATGAGGCGATGCGCGACTGGGTCACCAACGTCGGCAATACCTATTACATCATCGGCACCGTTGCCGGCCCTCATCCCTATCCCATGATGGTGCGCGATTTTCAGTCGGTAATAGGCGAGGAATGCAAGACCCAGATGCCGGAAATGGCCGGCAGGCAGCCCGATGCCGTGATCGCCTGCGTCGGCGGCGGTTCGAACGCCATGGGCATCTTCTATCCTTACATCGACGTCGCAGGCGTAAAGCTGATAGGCGTCGAGGCGGCGGGTCTGGGTCTGAAAAGCGGCAAACACTCGGCATCGCTGATCGCCGGACGCCCGGGCGTGTTGCACGGCAACCGCACTTATCTGTTGCAGGACGCGAACGGCCAGATCACGGAGACGCATTCCGTGTCGGCAGGCCTCGATTATCCCGGCGTCGGTCCCGAGCATGCCTGGTTGAAGGACATCCAGCGCGCAGAATATGTCGCCATCACCGACGACGAGGCATTGCAGGCCTTCCACGACCTCTGCCGCTTCGAGGGCATCATCCCGGCGCTGGAGTCGGCCCATGCCCTGGCCTATGCGGCAAAGCTCGCACCCACCCTGGCGCAGGACAAGTTGCTGCTGGTCAATCTCTCGGGCCGCGGCGACAAGGACATGCATACTGTCGCAGAGAAATCAGGAATCGTCTTTTGATGCGCATCCAGAAAACATTCGAAAGACTCAAGACAGAGGGCCGTTGCGCGCTGATTCCATTCATCACCGCCGGCGATCCCGATGCGGAGCTCACGCTGCCCCTGATGCGCGCCCTGGTTGCGGGCGGTGCCGACATCATCGAGCTGGGCGTGCCTTTCTCGGACCCCATGGCCGACGGCCCGACGATACAACGGGCCTGCGAGCGGGCTCTCAAGGCCGGCATGAGTCTCAGGGGCGTGCTGGACATCGTGAAAAGCTTTCGCGCCGAGTTTGCCGACACGCCGGTAGTCCTGATGGGCTACGCCAACCCGGTCGAGGCCTACGGCAGCGCCTTCGCTCAAGACGCCAAGACTGCCGGCGTCGATGGCGTGCTGATCGTCGATTATCCGCCGGAGGAATGCGGCGAGTTCACCAAGATGATGCGCGCGGCCGGCATGGACCCGATCTTCCTTCTCGCGCCGACCTCGAGCGAAGAGCGTTGTCGCGAGGTGGCGGCTTCAGGCAGCGGCTACATCTACTATGTTTCGTTGAAGGGTGTGACCGGCGCCGGTCATCTGGATTTTGACGAGGTGGGCAGGCGCATCCCCGAGATCCGCCAGATTGTCGGCATGCCTGTCGGCGTCGGCTTCGGCATCCGCGATGCCGCGAGCGCTGCCAGGATAGCGGCGGTGGCCGAAGCCGTGGTGATAGGCAGCCGCATCATCGAGGAAATCGAAAACTCTCCACGGGCAGAGGCGCCCGGTCGCGTCACTGCTTTCCTGCGCACCATCCGAACAGCGATCGACACCGTCAGGGAAAGAAAATAAGTCGATCGATCGAAGAGCCGCCCCCGCCCCCGGGTCGTCCCAAGGCGGGGGCAGTCAGAAATTTGGAGCCGCGCAGCGGCGAACAACAGTCACCCCCTCCCGTTGGGAGGGGGTCGGGAGGAAGGTTCCATGAGCTGGCTTCAGAAATTATTGCCGCCGAAAATCAAGCGCGCCGAGGGGGCGCACAAGTCGGTTCCCGAGGGGCTTTGGTGCAAGTGCCCGGCCTGCGAGGCGGTGCTCTACAGTTCCGATCTCGAAGCCAACCAGGGCGTCTGCCCCAAGTGCAGCCATCACCACCGGCTGCGGGCGAGGGCGCGCCTCGATCTCTTGCTCGACTCGGAGGGGCGCTTCGAGATCGGCTCCGAGGTGATCCCGGTCGATGCGCTCAAGTTCAAGGACAGCAAGCGCTACCCAGACCGCCTGGTCGCGGCTCAGGCGGAAACCGGCGAGTCCGATGCGCTGGTGGTGATGCAGGGCGCGATCAAGACTCAGCCGCTGGTGATTGCCTGTTTCGAGTTCGATTTCATGGGCGGCTCGATGGGCTCGGTGGTCGGCGAGCGCTTCGTGCGCGGCGTGAAGGGCGCTATCGAAAGTCAGTTACCCTTCGTCTGCATCACCTCCTCGGGCGGCGCGCGTATGCAGGAAGGGCTCTATTCCTTGATGCAGATGGCCAAGACCACCGCAGCGGTGTCCCAATTGGCGCTTAACAAGCTGCCCTTCATCTCCCTGCTCACCGACCCGACCATGGGCGGCGTCTCGGCGAGCTTCGCCTTCGTCGGCGACATCGTCATTGCCGAACCGGGTGCGCTGATCGGTTTCGCCGGCCCGCGCGTGATCGAGCAGACTGTGCGCGAGACGCTGCCGGAAGGTTTCCAGCGCGCGGAATTCCTGCTGGAGAAGGGCGCAATCGACATGATTGTCGACCGCCGCGAACTGCGCGACAAGCTTGCAGCCCTGCTCGGCATGCTGCAACGCACACCGGCAGTGCAATAGTTTTCCTTTGCCAAACACGCTCACCGACTGGCTCGCCCATATCGAGGCGCTGCACCCGCGGGGAGCAGCGGGCATAGAGTTGGGGCTTGATCGGGTACAGGCGGTCAAGAAATCGCTCGGACAGAAGCAGACCGTTCCCGTCATCGTCGTCGCCGGCACCAATGGCAAGGGCTCTACCTGCGCCATGCTCGAATCCATTCTTGGCTGTGCCGGCTACCGCGTCGGACTCTATACCAGCCCGCATCTTCTCGCCTACAACGAGCGCGTCAGAATCGCAGGCGACGCCGTCGATGATGCGCGGCTGTGCGCCGCTTTCACCCGGGTGGAAGCGGCGCGGCAGGCTGTGGCAGAGGTGGCGAATGAAGCGTCGTTGACTTACTTCGAGTTCGGCACCCTGGCCGCCTGGGAAATCTTCGCGGCAGAAGGGGTGGATGTCATCCTCCTCGAGGTCGGCTTGGGCGGCCGGCTCGACGCGGTCAATTGCTATGATGCGGACTGCACCATCGTCACCAGCATAGATCTCGATCACATGGACTATCTGGGCGCGACACGCGAGGCCATCGGTTTCGAGAAGGCCGGTGTTTTTCGTCCCGGCACAGCGGCGATCTGCGGCGATCCCGAACCACCGCAAAGCCTCTGCACTCACGCACAAGCGATAGGCACCGATTTGCAAGTGATTGGCCGCGATTTCGGTTTTGTCCGGCAGGAAGTCCAATGGCAGTACTGGGGACGCACAGGCAAGAAGAGCGGAATGGCTTTTCCTGCCCTGCATGGTGTTCACCAACTGCACAATGCCAGCAGTGCGCTGGCTGCCTTGGACGCCCTGCGCGAGCGCCTGCCGGTGGCGATGCAGGACATCCGCCGCGGCCTGGGCGAAGTCCAGTTGCCTGGACGCTTCCAGGTGCTCGCCGGGCGGCCGACCGTGGTGCTCGATGTCGCCCACAATCCGCAGGCCGCGCGTGCGCTTAGCCAAAACCTCGGCAACATGGCCTACCACCCCGAGACCTGGGCTGTGTTCGGCATGTTGCGCGACAAGGACATCGCCGCCGTGGTGCGCGAAATGAAGGAGCGCATCACACGCTGGCTGCCTTGTTCGCTCGCTGGCCCGCGGGGGGCAAGCGCAAATGATCTCATGGCGATTCTGGCCGGAGAGGGGATAGCTGCGGGCGTGCAGGCATCGCCGTTTGCTACGCCCATCGCAGCCTTCCAGCAGGCGCGGATGAACGCCGATGAAGGTGATAGAATTCTCGTCTTTGGATCCTTCCTGACTGTTGCGGAGGTCCTGCGCGAACTGGCGCGGAAGGCATGAAAGCCATGGCGGAAATCGACGCAGAAGCTGACGGGCAACTCGCAATCAAGAAGCGCGCAAGGCGACGCCTGGTCGGCGCCATCGCGCTGGCGCTGTTGGCCGTCATCGTGCTGCCCATGGTGATGGATCAGGAGCCCAAGCCGCTGACACAGGACATTGCGATCCGCATCCCGAGCCAGGATGCCGGCGCCTTTCCTGCCATTCCGGAGGCAAAACCAGCCAAGGGGGTCGCGGCTGCACCACCGGTCGCACAGGCGGTCCCATCACCCCAGGTGGCGCAGTTGCCCAACGTGGTGGCCACCCCTCCCCATGTGGCGCAGCCCGTGGCTGAGCCCAAGTCAGAGGGCAAGCCTGAAACCAAACCCGAGTTGCCGAAGGCAGTCCAATCTCCCAAGGTGACAGAGCCACCCAAGCAGGTGGTCTCACCACCCAAGCAGGTGGTCAAGCCAGCCGAGGCCAAGCCTGAGGCTGCGCATGAGGCCTTGCATGAACAATGGGTTCTCCAACTCGGCGCCTATCAGGATCAGGCCAACGTCAAGCAGCTCCAGGCTAAGCTCAAGAGTCTGGGCTATGCTTCCTACACTGAAAATGTCGATACACCGCAAGGCTCCCGCACCCGCGTACGCGGCGGACCATTTGCTACCCGCGAGGCGGCGGAAAAGGCGCAGGCGCGAATGAAAAAGCTGGGCGCCGGCGGGCCACCCGGCGGCATCGTCGCGCAAAAACAGTGAGCATGCATGACCGGCTTCGACTATGTTGTGTTCGCGGTGCTAGCCTTGTCTTCGGTTCTCGGCCTGTGGCGCGGACTGGCGAGCGAAGTGTTGGCGCTGGCGGCCTGGGTGGCGGCGTTCTTCGCCGCACGGAGCTGGGGCCATGTCGCCGCGGATGTCTTGTCCCGATGGCTGCACGACCCGGTCTTACTCCAGGGCGCAGGATTCGTCGCGGTATTCGCGGCGACGCTGCTGCTGTTCGCGGTCGTTCGTTTTCTGCTGGCGCAACTTTTGCGGGCGGTCGGCCTGGGACTTATTGACCGTTTTTTTGGCGCGCTGTTTGGCGTCATTCGCGGAGTACTGATGGTTTTGGCGGGCGTTCTGGTCTGCGGCATGACCAATCTGCCGCGCGAGACCTGGTGGCGCGAGGCGTGGCTGTCAGCGCCGCTGGAAACCGCGGTGATGGCGGGCAGGCCGTGGTTGCCGCCGACAATGGCGCAACGGATTCGTTACAGATAGGTGGTGAGACGATGTGTGGAATTATTGGCGCAGTGGCAACAACGGCCGTCAATCAACTGCTTTATGACGGACTGCAAGTGCTGCAGCATCGCGGCCAGGATGCTGCCGGCATCGCGACCGCAGAGGGCGGGCGCTTCCACATGCACAAGGGCTCGGGTCTGGTGCGCGACGTCTTCCGCACCCGCAACATGCTCAACCTGGTCGGCAATTGGGGCATTGGCCACTGCCGTTACCCGACAGCAGGCTCCGCCTACAACGCCTCCGAGGCTCAGCCCTTCTATGTGAATTCGCCCTTCGGCCTGATGCTGGCGCACAACGGTAACCTCACCAACACAGAGCAACTCAAGCAGGACATTTTTCTCCAGGATCTTCGTCACATCAATACCAATTCGGACTCCGAGGTGCTGTTGAATGTGCTGGCGCACGAGTTGCAGGCTGCCTCGACCAAGTACCAGGTCGATGCCCAGACCATTTTCAAGGCGGTGGCGGGAGTGCATCGCCGCGTCCGCGGCGCCTATGCCGTGGTGGCGATGATCGCCGGCTACGGCCTGCTCGCCTTCCGCGACCCCTACGGCATCCGGCCGCTTATCATAGGCAAGAACGAGACCGAGGCGGGTGTCGAGTATCTGGTCGCTTCGGAGAGCGTGGCCATAGACACGCTGGGCTTCAAGATCCTGCGCGACGTGGCGCCGGGCGAAGCGGTGCTCATAGACACCCGGGGCAACTTTGCCAGCCGCCAGTGCGCCGAGCGCACCATGCATGCGCCCTGCATCTTCGAGTTCGTCTACCTCGCAAGACCCGATTCCCTGATAGACAATATTTCCGTGTACGAGACGCGCCTCAAGATGGGTGAATTTCTCGCCGAGAAAATCAAGCACACCCAGCCGCATCTCGAGATCGACACGGTGATGCCCATCCCGGACTCGAGCCGGCCTTCGGCGATGGAACTGGCCAAGCGACTGAACCTCCCCTACAGGGAGGGCTTCGTCAAGAACCGCTACATCGGCCGCACCTTCATCATGCCCGGGCAGGCGACGAGGCGGAAGTCGGTGCGCCAGAAACTGAATGCCATCGCCCAGGAATTCAAGGGCAAGAATGTCCTGCTGGTAGACGACTCCATCGTGCGCGGCACCACCAGCCGCGAGATCGTCCAGATGGCGCGCGAGGCCGGCGCACGCAAGGTCTATTTCGCCTCGGCGGCACCGCCCGTGCGCTACGCCAACGTCTATGGCATAGACATGCCCTCGCGCTTTGAGCTCATCGCCTCAGACCGCAGCGACGAGGAGATCCGCCGCGAGATAGGCGCAGATGCCCTGATCTACCAGGATCTCGATGCACTCAAGGCGGCATTGCGTGCGGTGAATCCGGCCATAGGCTGCTATGAAACATCCTGCTTCGATGGCCACTACATCACCGGCGACGTCACTCCCGAATACCTGTCTAGCATCGAGTCTGCGCGGCATGAGGGAGCGAAACATGCCGATGATGAAGGCGACGGCACCCAGCTCGACCTCAATCTGGTGACCTCGGGATAGATGAATATGAACAAGGAATTCGCCTTCGAGACCCTGGCGGTGCGCGCAGGACAAGAGCGTAGCCAGTTCGGCGAACATTCGGAAGCGCTCTATCTCACCTCGAGCTTCGTCTTCGAAAGCGCGGCGCAAGCCGCAGCGCGCTTTTCCGGCGAGGAGCCGGGCAATGTCTACGCCCGTTTCACCAACCCGACGGTGACCATGTTCACCGATCGCCTGGCCGCCCTCGAAGGCGCCGAGGGTTGCGTCGCCACCGCCTCGGGCATGGCTGCCATCCTCGCCACGGCCATGGCGCTGCTCAAGGCGGGAGATCATGTCGTCGCCTCGCAGAGCATCTTCGGCGCGACCCAGCAGCTGTTCGGCAATATTCTCGGCAAGTTCGGCGTGACGACGAGCTTCGTCGTCGGCACCGAACCGGCTGCTTTCCGCGCCGCGCTCGCGAACAACACCAAGCTGGTGTTCATAGAAACGCCCTCCAATCCTCTCACCGAGGTGTTCGATATCGCCGCCATCGCCGAAGTGGCGCATGCGGCAGGCGCCCTCCTGGCGGTGGACAACTGTTTCTGCACCCCGGCACTGCAGCGCCCGCTGGAGTTTGGTGCGGATCTGGTGATCCATTCCGCCACCAAATACCTCGACGGCCAGGGCCGCGTGCTCGGCGGCGCCGTGCTCGGCAAGAGCGCGCTGACCGACGAGGTGTTCAAGTTCCTGCGCACCACGGGTCCGACGCTCTCTGCCTTCAACGCCTGGATCATCCTCAAGGGCCTGGAGACATTGAAGATTCGCATGCAGGCGCAATCGGCCAGCGCGCTCGCCATCGCGCAATGGTTGGAAGCCCAACCGCAGGTACAGCGTGTGTTCTACCCCGGCCTCGCTTCGCACCCGCAGCACGCCCTGGCGATGCGCCAGCAGGCAGGCGGCGGCGCCATTCTCTCCTTCGAGGTGAAGGGCGGCCGGGAGGCTGCCTGGCGCGTCGTCGACCAGTGCAAGCTCTTATCCATCACCGCAAATCTTGGCGACACCAAGAGCACCATCACCCATCCGTCCAGTACCACCCATGGCCGCATCACGGCCGAGGCGCGCGCCGCGGCGGGCATCAAGGAAGGTCTGTTGCGTATCGCGGTGGGCCTCGAAGCCGTGAGCGACATCACGGCCGATCTCGCCCGCGGGCTGCACCCGTCCGGGCGTCTCCAGCTAAAATAGTCACCTGATGGCGGCGCGCAGTGTTAAACTGCGCGCCGCGTGGTGTTCCAATCAGTCTGCCTGCCGCGTGCCGCGTTTAGATTCTCTTTCCGCGTCTTACCCCGTAAGCGATTCTGCCTAGACTGGTTCGTGCCAAGCACAATGTGCACGCGAAGGCGGATTCCAGGAGTCACTCCATGAGCTTTTCCGATCTCGGCCTCCGTGCCGAACTTCTGCGTGCCATTTCTGACGAAGGCTACGACACGCCCACCCCAATACAAGCGCAGGCGATTCCCGTCGTCCTGGCAGGCCGCGACCTGATGGCCGCTGCCCAGACCGGCACCGGCAAGACCGCCGGCTTCACCCTGCCCATATTGCAGATTCTCAGCACCCGCGCCGCCACCTCGCGCGCCAAGCCGCGCGTCCTCGTTCTCACCCCGACGCGCGAACTGGCTGCCCAGGTGGAGGAGAGCGTGCGCACCTACGGCCGCCATCTGCCCATCAAGTCGCTGGCAATTTTCGGCGGCGTCGGCCTGGTGCCGCAGATCCGGGCGCTGAAATCCGGCGTCGATATCCTGGTGGCCACACCCGGCCGCCTGCTCGACCATCTCAACCAGAGGAATGCCGATCTCTCCGGCGTCGAGATCCTTGTCCTGGACGAGGCCGACCGCATGCTCGACATGGGCTTCATCCCCGACATCAAGAAGATCCTCGCGCTGATCCCGAAGCAGAAGCAGACCCTGTTCTTTTCTGCGACCTTCTCCGACGATATCCGCGGACTGGCAGCCAGCTTTTTGCGCGATCCGAAGCTGGTCGAAGTGGCGAGCAGGAATGCCACCGCCGACAATGTAGAGCAGCGCGTCTACCATGTGGACAAGAGCAGGAAGCGCGATCTTTTGATCCAACTGATCAATGACCACCAATGGCACCAGGTGTTGGTGTTTACCCGCACCAAGCATGGCGCCAACACCCTGGCCGAGAAGTTGGAGGGTGCGGGCATCCGCTCTGCCGCCATCCACGGCAACAAGAGCCAGGGCGCCCGCACCAAGGCGCTGGCGGACTTCAAGAGCCTCAAGTTGAACGTCCTGGTGGCCACCGATATCGCCGCGCGCGGCCTCGACATCGACCAGCTGCCGCATGTGGTGAATTACGAATTGCCCAATGTTCCGGAAGACTATGTGCATCGCATCGGCCGCACGGCGCGGGCCGGCGCCAGTGGCCAGGCGGCTTCCCTGGTGTGCGTGGACGAGCACAGTCTGCTGCGCGACATCGAACGCCTGCTAAAACGCGACATCGAGAAGGTGGCCGTGCCCGGCTTCGAGCCCGATCCCTCCATCCGCGCCGAGCCTATCGAGAACGGCCGCCGCGGCCAGTCGCGACCGGCAAACCGGGGCAGGTCGCCTGGCAGTGGCCCTCGCCAGCCATCCCGTGGCAATGGTGGTGGCGGCGGCGCGCGCCAGAATACCCCGCATCACTCCGGTTTCAGGGGTCGCTGAATCTAACCCGAGCCAATTTCAGGAGCGAAGATGAACAGTCCAGTCATCATCATAGGCGCCGGCATGGCCGGCCTGACGATTGCCGAAGCCCTGCGCAGCGAAGGCTTCGCTGGCCAGGTCATGCTGATAGGCGACGAGGAACGCTCTCCCTATCAGCGTCCGCCGCTCTCCAAGGGTCTGTTGACCGGGGAAAACACCGAGGCGCAACTGCAGATGCGGACTCCGGAAGCGCTGGAAAAAAAGAACATAGAACTCATCACCGGCGTGAAGGTGACGACTATCGACCGCGCCAGCCACCGTGTGCATCTCGATGACGGGCGCAGCCTGGAATACGGCGGTCTCGCCCTGGCCACCGGTTCGCGCAACAGGCCGCTGCCCCTGCCTGGAGTTGAACTCGACGGAGTCATTTCGCTGCGTACCTTTGATGATGCAAAGCGCCTCATCGAAGGCCTGAAGGATGCGCAATCCATGGTGGTGGTCGGCGGCGGATTCATCGGCCTGGAGGTCGCGGCTTGTGCCAACAAGATGGGCAAGGACGTCGTTATCCTGGAAGCCATGGACCGCCTGATGGCCCGGGCCGTAGCCCCTCTGGTCTCGGAATTTTATGCAGGAGTGCACCGTTCGCACGGCGTCAGAGTCGAACTCAACGCCAAGGTGAGTGAGCTCGTCGGACGCGATGGCCATATCAGTGCGGTGCGCACTGCCGATGGCAAGGAATACCCGGCCGACCTTCTGCTGGTGGGTATAGGCGTCATCCCCAACGATGAACTTGCCAAGGCCGGCGGGCTCGAATGCAATCACGGCATCGTCGTCGATGCCTGCGCCCGCACCTTGGACCCTGCCATCGTCGCCGCCGGCGATTGCACCGCCAGGCGTCAGGCAGACGGAGCTCTGCTGCGCCTGGAATCGGTGCAGAACGCCCTGGAGCAGGGCAAGTCGGCAGCGGCGGCGCTCATGGGGAAAGACCGTCCCTTCGTGGCCGTCCCCTGGTTCTGGTCGGATCAGTACGACGTCAAGTTGCAGATGGTCGGCCTCTCGGCCGGTTACGATCAGATCGTGACCCGAGGATCGCAGGCGGAGCAGAAGTTTACGGTATTTTATTTTCGCGCCGGAAAACTGCTGTGTGTCGACTCGATCAACCAGCCGAAGATCTACATGGCAGTGCGCAAACTTCTCGACAAGGGAGGTTCGCCGACGCCGGAACAGGCGGCAGACGAATCATTTGCGCTGGAGACCCTGCTGCAGTCATAGGCTGGCTCAATCGGCATCCCCCGTTCTCTATTCATTTGTATCCTTGCACATAGGTCTTGAGAAAAGATTTAAAGCTTTCGGCAGCCGGCGAGAGTGTTTTGCCGCGGCGCGTAATGAATGACATCTCCCGCCGGACTGTCGGCTTTACGAGCTTTCTGATCTGAATGCGGTAAAACTGGGTGATCGGGCTCGCGTAGGAAGGCAGCACCGCGATGCCAAGGCCGGCGTCCACCATGCCGACGACGGTGGATAGATAGGAAACCTCGTAAGCGCCTTGAACTTCAACGCCGGCGTCAACTAGGCAGTTCCTGATGAGTTGTCCGACTGAGTTGTCGCGTGACAGCGAAATGAACGGATGCCCCGCCAACTCTCGCCAAGCCACGCTCGCCTTCAAGGCCAGCGGATGTCCGGCGGGACAGGCCAGCACCAGAGTGTCTGCCATTAGTGGCTCGGCAAGCAGTTCGCGTCCGGCTTTTTCGAAGGTCCCGATACCGAAGTCCACTGCCCCATCACGCACTTTGGCCTGAATCAATCCGGCAAGCGTGTCTTGCAATATCACGCTGATGCCCGGGTACATCGTGGCGTACTCCGCCATGGCCTTGGGCAGCAGGCTTGACGCCATGAGCGGCGTCGCAGCGACCGCCACGCGGCCGCGCTTCTTTGCCACGAGCTCATTCGAACTCGATAGGGCGTTATGCAAATCAGCCAGCACCTTTTCCGCCACGGGATAGAAGTCCCTCCCGGCGTCGGCAAGCTGAACCATGCGGGTGGTCCGGTCGAACAGGCGCAGGCCGAACTGTTCCTCAAGCTCGCTGATCAAAACACTCACCGCCGACTGTGTGAGGTTCAGCCGGCTTGCAGCGGCAGTAAAGCTCCCCGCCTGCGCAACGGAGACGAAGGCCTTGAGCTGCTTCAAGGTGAAATTCATGATAATAATTCATTAACAGATTAAAAGAATGAAATTGTATTATGAATACGGGCATGGCATTCTCATTTCCACCAAGCGACTCCAGTAACTTTGCAAATCCGGAAAACCCAGAGGACAGCGACATGAAGCTCGATATTTTCAACCATATTTTTCCCCGTGCCTTTTTCGATCGTGCGCTCGAAGTCGCGCCCAACGGCAAGGACATGTTCAAGCGCGTGCGCGATATTCCCTGCATCGTGGACCTCGACGAGCGCTTCAGAATCATGGACGCTTTCGGCGACTACGCCCAGGTGATCTGCATAGGCTCGCCCCCGATCGAGGCGTTCGGGCCTCCTCCTGTCTCGAACGAGATGGCGCGACTTGCCAACGACGGCATGGCCGAGCTGGTAGCCAAATACCCCAAGCGTTTTCCCGCCTTCATCGCCTCCTTGCCCATGAATGATCCTGAGGGCCTGTTACGCGAGACCGAGCGCGCGATCAAGGGCCTGGGCGCGGTGGGGGTGCAGGTGTTCACCAATGTTCTGGGCAAGCCGCTCACCGCACCCGAGACGATGCCGCTGTTCGACCTCATGGCGGGCTACGACCTGCCGATCTGGCTGCATCCCGCCCGCGGCGCCGACTTTCCGGATTACCTGGGGGAGAAGAAAAGCCATTACGAGATCTGGTGGACCTTCGGCTGGCCCTACGAGACCAGCGCCGCCATGGCCCACATGGTGTTTGCCGGCCTGTTCGACAAGCACCCCGAGATCAAGATCATCACCCACCACATGGGAGGCATGATTCCCTACTTCGAAGGAAGGGTCGGTCCCGGTTGGGACCAGTTGGGCACCCGCACCTCGGACGAGGATTACACGCTGCTCCTGAAGAAGCTCAAGAAGCGTCCGCTGGACTACTTCAAGATGTTTTATGCCGACACGGCGATGTTCGGCGCGGCCAAGGCGACCGAGCTGGGCTTGGACTTCTTCGGCTCAGACAAGGTGGTATTTGCCTCGGATGCGCCCTTCGACCCGGAGAAGGGCTCGGCCTATACGCGCTGGACGATAGACATCATCGACGGCCTGGACATCACGCCGGCACAGCGCCACGCCATCTACGAGGGCAATGCGCGCCGTCTGCTGAAGCTGAAATGAAGCCTCACGCCGATTTTTCGGCGTCGAGCTTTTTCTGCATCTTGTTTCGGACCAGGTTCCAGAAGCGCCCGTAATCCTGCCACACGACATTTGCGGCGACTTCGGCTTCGTCCATGAAGGTGATCGCGCCGCCTGCGCCAGCGAGCAGTTCCGCCTGGAACTGCATGCGCGCATTTTGCTCGAGATAAACGCTGCGTCCGATGGCGACCGCCAGGCTCTCGCCGACGACGACGGCGCCATGGCCGCGCATGAGCGCGGCGGGATGGCTGCCCAGCTTTCTCGCCAGCGATTCGCCGAGATAGGCATCGCGCACCAGCATGTCACTGCCCTTCTTCGCCTCGCGAATTTCCCAGTTGGGTATGCCAAGACCGATGAATGCCGACATGTGGAAGATCGGCTGCAGGGAAGTGCAGGTGCAACTGAAGGGAATCACAGAAGGCGAGTGGTTGTGGACCACGGCCATGACTTCCGGCCGCAGCTTGTAGACTTCGCCGTGAATGAAGCGCTCATTGACCGGGCTGCGCCCCGCGGCAGCGACCGGCTCGCTGTTCATGTCGAGTTCCATCAGGTCGGCTTCGGTCACCAGTTCCGGGGCAATCGAGCGCGCCATCCAGAAGCGCTCTGGATTGGTCGGCGAACGTACGCTGATATGCCCGTACGCATCGATGATGCCGTACTCGGCGAGAATGCGATAGGCAATCACTAAATCCTGATAAAAGTTCATGGGGTCTCCTGGGGAAGTTACTGGATGACGATTTTGCCGCGAGCCACGACCTGCGACCATAGCGCGAGTTCGCGGCGCAAAAGGGATTCGAATTTCTCGGGCTTGCCGCCCACCGCGTCGACGCCTTGCCTGGCCATCGCCTCCTTGACCTCGGGAAGATTCAGGAGGCTGTCTATTTCCGCATTCATTTTGGCGACCAAGGCCGGCGGCGTGCCGGCCGGCGCCATCATGCCATACCAGGTGGACACCAGCATGTTGCCATAGCCCAACTCGGCCAGAGTCGGCACCTGCGGAAAGGAGGGGACGCGTTCGCTGCTCATCACGGCCAGCATGCGGATATTGCCGTTTTGCACGAAGGGGGCCGCGCTTTGCAATGACACCACGCTGGCTTGCACATGCCCGGCGATGATATCGTTTATTGCGCCGGCACTGCCTTTGTAGGGAATGTGAACCATGTCGATTCCCGCTTCCTGCTTGAACAGTTCCATGGCCAGGTGCTGCGAACCCCCTGCACCGGGCGATGCATAATTCACGACGCCCGGCTGCTTTTTGACCTGATCAATAAATTCCCGCACATTGTTTGCGGGGAATTTATTGTTGATCACCAGCGTCATCGAACTCGTTCCCAGCAGAGAGACCGGGGCAAAACTCTTGACGGAATCATAGGGCAGTTTCGGATTGGTCGCGGCCAGGGTGCTGAACGAGGTTGCGGCAAAGAGAAAGGTATAGCCATCCGGCTCGGCCTTGGCGACTGCAGCGGCGCCGATGATGCCGCTGGCTCCTGCCCTGTTGTCCACCACGATCGGGATGTTCCAGCGTAGTGAAATTCTCGTGCCGAGCAGGCGCGCCAGCGTGTCGGCAGTGGTGCCCGGGGTGTAGGGGACGATGAACTGTATGGGTCGGGAAGGATAAACCTGAGCCAGGGATAGCGAAGGCAGCACCAGGCACAGTAGTGCAACGGCGAGCGGTTTCAAGAAGTTCATCGTTAGCATCCGTTTCATTTCAGCTTGAAGATCTTTTCGGCATTGCTCTGGAAGAAGAGCTTCTTGTTTTCAAGACTCATCTTCATGCCGTCGAGCGAGACGACTTCGTCCGCCGAGAACTGATAAGGGTAATCCATCGCATAGAGGACGCGATCGACGCTCAGGGTCTCCTGGGTGAACTTGATGGCCGGTTCCCAAGCCATGCCGCTGTTGGTGATGTAGAAGTTCTCGCGCAGGTAGTCGCTGGGTTTCTTCTTCAATGCGCGAACCGTCTTGTAGCGGTCTGATTTTACTGTCGCCTGGTGCATGTAGTCGAGACGGTAGGACCAGAAAGGCAGGGCCTCGCCCATATGGCCGATGATCATCTGCAATTTCGGGAAACGATCGAAAACGCCGGCGGTGATGATGCGCAGCGCATGCAGGCCCGTCTCGACGCCGAAGCCGTAGATGGCACCGTCCAGGCCGCACTCCACGAAGGGCTGAATCATGTTGCGCGGAGGCGTGTTGGGGTGAAGATAGATGGGCGTATCGTTGGCCTCGGCCGCCTCGAATATTTCCCAGAACTTCGGGTCGGACAGGTATTCGCCATGGGTGTGCGAGTTGATGATGACCCCCGTCAGGCCGAGTTTGTGGATGCCGCGCTCAATCTCCTTGGCAGCCTCCTTTGGGTTCTGCGGCGCGACCGCGATCATGCCGGAGAAGCGCGTGGGATGCCGGCGCACCGCCGCAGACAGTTCGTCGTTGGCAACCTTGGCGAAGGACACCGCGGTTTCCGTATCCATGATTTGCACGCCGGGGGAGGTCAGGGCGATGACCTGGCGGTCTATGCCCGTCTCGTCCATGTGCTGCAAGCGGATCTGGTCAAGGTCGGCCAGGCAGCGGATGATGTGTTTCGCCCGGTCGCTCTGGCTGGTCATGTAAAAGCCGAGCAGGCTGACGAAGCCGGGATCGGGATCGGGCCCGGCAAGAATCTTGCGATAGATGTCGAACATTTCCTTGGGCGCGAAGGCCTCTTCCGTGGCGATGCGCTTGTAGTCTGGGCTGGGCTTTACCATGTTCATTCTTCCTTTAGAGGTTTGAGGCATTCATCAAGCTGTCCTGAAAATACTGATCTCGCCGTCGCGCACTTCGGTCCGGTAAACCTTCAGCGGCACGGAGCAGGGTGCGCCTGCCGGCATGCCGGTGGGTACATGGAATGCACCGAAATGCAGGCTGCACTCCACCACGTCGCCATCCAGTTCCCCTTCCGACAGGCTCGCCAGGCCGTGGGTACAGGTGTCGTCGGTGGCGTAAAAGGCGCCTGCGATATTGTAGATGGCGATGGCCCGGCCGTCGATCTCGAAGCGGCGAATCTTGCCGACGGGCACATCGGCAACCTTGCAGACGCGGTGTTCGGTTTCGCTCATCGCTTAAAGGATGAAGCTGACCGAGCCGAGAGAACCCAATTCATGGGCGTCGAGCAGGACGCGGCGCTCGCGAATCAGAATGTTGTTGCCGCTGCGCCGCAAAACGTAACGATACTGGCCGACATATTCGCGAATGCGTTCATGGCGCCGGTAGCGGTAGCAGACGAAGTTCGCCGTGACGACCAACTCGTTACCCTGCTGCAAGACGATGCGCACGTTGGAGATCATGCGCCGGGTGCGCGATTTCGGAAATTCCGCGTGGCAGTTCGGGTCATTGATGCGTATGACGCGCTGGCGAATGCGCTCGGCATCGTCGGCTATGGTGAACAGGGTACTGCGGTGGTTGCCGTTCGGGGAGTCGTTGGGCGGCACCAGGTATTGGGCATCCTCGGTGAGCAGTTTCAGCCAGTCATCCAGGCGCCAGGAGTCGAGCAGTTCGGCCTCCGCATAAAGGAAGTCCTCGACTTCTGCCCGCGTGAGAGGCGTCAGTGGAAGCAACAGGCTGTCCGCCATCATTTGTCCACCATCAGTTCGTTCCAGCGTCGCCAGAAGGTTCTCAGATGGTGTTCGTCGCTGTTCAATTGCGGCTCGTCTTCGCTCTTGCCCAGGCCGCGTGACATTTCCGACCAGGGATCGTCCTGCCAGTTGGCGAGGCCCTGCTGCACCAGTTCCAGCACCTCGACGTCGTCGGGCGTGGCGAATCCTCCGGGACCGTAAAAGGTCAGGAAGGCGTCCAGCCTTCTGGCGCGCGCCGACTCCGTTTCCTCCATGGGACCGGCGGCCCAGGCGGTGACATGCATGCGGCCCGTGCCCTCGGGAAAGAAGGTTCTGATGGTCACGGCAGAGCCGTCGTTGATCACCAGGTTCGGGAAGATCACCAGATTGCGGTTGGTGTCCGCCACGCGTGCGGCACGCGCTTCGCCCAGGCGCGTCACCAGTTCTGCGCGGAGGGTTTCGATTTCCTCCTTGGCTTCGGCGCCGTAAAGCGGGATCCAGCGGGCAACCGGGCGGCCGCGGAAATTGACGTTGTCTGTGGTGAAGTTTCCCCGCCCCAGATCGATGGCATAACCCTTGGTCGGCAATACCAGCCCTGCTTCCTTGGACGGTTCGATGACCACGCCCGAGTTCCTCATGAAGTTGAGCCAGGTCGAGTGGGTGGTCGGCAGGTGATAGTCGTCTACGCTGTTCTCGACCATCAGCTTCCAGTTTGCGTGGACGTCGTATTCCTGCGAGCCGGCGATTACCTCCATGGTGCCCGAGGGTGACTGCTCGAAGACCAGATCGATGTAATCCTTCGCCGGGCCGAGATAGTCGTCGAGCGACATGATGCCCGGATCAAGGCACATGAACCACAGGTCGCGGTAGGACTCGAAGCGTGCCGGTCTTTTCAGCGCGAAATCCGACTTCTGGAAGCATTCATTGTAGGCGTCGTCCCCGGGCACGCGCGCGAGCGAACCGTCGTTGCCATAGCTCCAGCCGTGATAGATGCAAAAAAAACGCCGCGCATTGCCCTGACGCTCGTTGCAGACGGTCGCGCCGCGGTGCCGGCAGGTGTTGAAGTGACACTGCACGACGCCCTTCGCATCGCGGCAGAAGATGACGGGGCGGCCGGCCACGCGGCGAGTCACGAAATCGCCGGGCTTGGCGATTTCCGATCCATGGCCGACGTAAATCCAGCATTTGGAAAATATCCGCTGCATTTCCAGCCGGAGAACGTCTTCGGAAACCAGAACCTCCCGGTTCAGCATGAAGACCTTGCGTTCCCGGTCGTCGATGATGTACTGCCCTTCCCCGCCCATCCAATGCTCCCGTAACCCATCAAATTTTGTCCGCAAAGTATAAGCCATCCGGGGTATGCCTGATTGCGCTGCGCCAGCATATTGAATAGCATTGCGAGCCTGAGGACGGCTGCGGAAAACTTGGCTCTCCTCGGTACGCCGCTTATCAACAGTTTTGCCACTAAAAGGGAGAAACCTTTTGTCGAGCACACCTTGCAGGATTCTCATCATGGGCGCCTCTTACGGCTCGCTATTGGCCGCCAAGTTGCTCGCAGCCGGGCATACCGTGAAACTGGTATGCCTGCCGGCCGAGGCGGAGCTGATCAATAATGAAGGCATCCGGGTACGCATGCCGGTCAAGGGGCGGGAAGGACTCGTTGAGCTCGACTCGCAGAAGCTTCCGGGGAAGTTGTCCGCAGACGGTCCGCTGGCAGTGAATCCTGCAGATTTCGATCTCATTGCCCTGGCCATGCAGGAGCCCCAGTATCGCTCCCCAGGCGTGCGCGAACTGCTCGATGCGGTGGCAAAATCCAAGGTTCCCTGCATGTCCATCATGAACATGCCGCCATTGCCTTACCTGGCGCGCATCCCGGGTATTTCTGCCGAGGCATGCAGAGGCTGCTACACGGATCCTAGCGTCTGGGACAGCTTCGACCCTGCGCTCCTGACGCTGTGCAGCCCGGACCCCCAGGCATTCCGTCCGCCGGAAGAGAAAATCAACGTGCTGCAGGTCAGGCTGCCGACGAATTTCAAGGCTGCCCGCTTCGATTCGCACACCCATACCGCCATCCTGAGACGGCTGGCGGCGGATATCGAGGCGGTGCGATTTGACACCGGCAACGGCAAGATCGAGTTGCCCGTCAAGCTCAAGGTGCATGATTCCGTCTTCGTGCCGCTGGCGAAATGGAGCATGCTCCTGGCCGGGAATTATCGCTGCGTGCAGAAGGACGGCATGCGCTCCATCAAGGAAACCGTGCATAGCGACATCGAGGCCGCGCGCGCGGTCTACGCCTGGGTGAAGAAACTGTGCATGACTCTCGGTGCGGACGAGGGCGACCTTGTTCCCTTCGAGAAATATGCCGCCGCGGCGCAATCGCTTGCCAGCCCGTCCTCAGCGGCCCGCGCCCTGGCTGCCGGCGCGACCAATATCGAGCGGGTGGACCGACTGGTGCAGACCATCGCAAAGCAGAAGGGCATGCAATCCGCTGCCGTCGATGAGATCGTCGCCCTGGTCGACGGCTGGCTGGAGGCCAACCGCAGCAAGGCCGCGTGATTTCGTTGTGAGAAAAGGGCTTGCTTGGCAAGATCGCCAAGCAAGCCCTTTCAATTATGCGCCGAGGTTCTTGTTGAGGAAGGCGACCGTCCGCTGCCAGGCCAGCTTGGCGGCGGTCTCATCGAAGCGCGGCGTTGTGTCGTTGTTAAACCCATGCTGCGTGCCGGGGTACTTGAACATCTGGTAACTTACGCCGGCCGCCTTCAACGCCGTCTCGTAAGCCGGCCAGCCGGCATTGATCCTGTCGTCGTTCTCGGCGTAATGAATCAGCAAGGGCGCCTTGATTTTCATGACCTCCGCCGCGGCCGGTTGGTTGCCGTAAAAAGGCACCGCCGCAGCGAGGTCCGGCAGGCGGGTGGCCAGCATGTTGGCGATTCCGCCTCCATAGCAGAAGCCGGTGACGGCGATCTTGCCATTGCATTCGGCAAGCCCCTTGAGAAAGAGCGCCGCGGCGACGAAGTCCTGCTGCGTCTTTTTCTGATCGAGCTTGGGGAAGAGATCGCGGGCGCGGTCCTCGTCGCCCGGATAGCCGCCCAGGGGGAATAGCGCATCCGGTGCAAACGCCACGAAGTTGTCCAGCGCCAGCCTTCTGGCGATATCCTCTATGTGCGGATTCAGTCCGCGGTTTTCATGCACGACCAGCACGCCGGGAAGCTTGCCGGCAGCCTTGGCCGGTGAAACGAGAAGGCCGCGCATTTTGCCGTAGCCTTCCGTTGATGGGTACTCCAAATATCTCGAGTTGATTCTGGCGTCGTCCTTTGCCACCTGCTGCGCCTCGGCAAAGCGCGGGTTGAGCGCGTCGAGCAGCATGGTGGCGGTGACGCCGCCGATCGCGTATTTTGCCGCGCCCTGCAGGAAGCCGCGGCGATCGATGAAGCCATGTACATACTTGTCGAACAACTGCATCACTTCAGGTGCGAAATCATCAGCCTTCTTCATGCCATAGCCTCCCATCTGTCAAGATGGCCGATATATTCTCAGAGTCTGGCGGCAAATACCAGTGGCTTTGTAGGCCGGGCTTCAGCCCGACAACGAGGGCTGTCGGGCTGAATCCCGACCTACGCGTAGCGGCTGAGCAGCTTGGCGATCTGCGGTCCGGTGACGATGACCGCGAACAGCCGCAGGGTCTGTATCGCCATCACGAATGAGATATCGGCGCGGCTGCCGATGGCGATGATGGCCACTGCGTCGAGGCCGCCCGGGGTCGTGGCCAGATAGGCGGTGAGCGGGTCGATGTGCAGCAGATGGGTGAGCAGCCAGGCAGACAGGCCGCACAGGGCGATCAGCATCAGAGTAGCGAGTACCAACTGGGGAATGGCGCGAAAGGCATGCAGGAAGACCCTGCGGGTGAAGCCAAGGCCGATGTGCCAGCCCAGGGCCGCATAAGCGGCTGCCAGCAGCCAGGCCGGCAGCGTGATCTCCATGACGCCGGTCGAATGCAGTACGGTTCCCAGAATCATCGGCAAGAGCAACGCGCCTCCCGGAATCGCGAGGCGCCGCCCGATGAAGGCGCCGGCCGCTATGAGGGCCAGGGTCTGCAAAAGCGGCGCAAGCGCGGGAAGCATTTGCGCAGGTGGGGCATGCGGCGGCTCGGCGCCCAGCAGCAAGCGAGAGACAAGCGATGCGGAGAGCACCACGATCACGACGCGCAGATATTGCATGAAGGCGACGAGTTGCATATCGGCGCCGAACTCTTCGGCCAGGGCGACCATGGTGGCAGCGGCCCCCGGGGAAGAGCCCCATGCCGCCGTCGTTCCCGGCAGGGTGCCGGATTTGACCATCACCCAGCCGACAATGCCGCCGGCGATGACCGTGGTCGCCACTACCAGCAGCATCGACGCCCAGTCCTGCGAGATGGAATCCAGGATGGCGGGGGATAGCGCCCTTGCGATCATGCAGCCGATGATCGCCTGCGTCAGCGCGAAGCTGCCACGAGGCAGACGCAATTGCGCACCGCTTACGCCAAAGGCCATCCCGGCTATCATCGGCCCGAGCAGGCGCGCCGCCGGCATCGACACCCATTCCAGCAAGGCGGTGAGCACGAGCGACCCGGCAAGAAGGGCCAGCCACTGCCAGCCGTTCTTAAGGAGTGAAGACATTGGCAGCTATCTCTTGGGTCTGCCGTCGCCGGGTGCCGCAAAGGGCGGCGTCCTGCCCAGCAGCGATTCGATCAGCATCAGTTCATCGTCGTCATGGCGGAGAAATGGCGCGGTCCTGAGCTTCCCGTCCGCAGTCACGTAGCGCGCATTGTGGTGTTTGGACACGACGGTTTCCGCCGCGGCGGGATCGGCGGCTGCCGCGATCACCGTCGTGCCGTAACAGTTGCAGACGTAGGAGCGGTCAGCCTGCGCCTCGACATAGATGCCGGTGCCGCGGATGCCTATGGTGGCGGTGGGCGTGATGATGTCGTGCGGACCCTTGCCGAACGCGGAAAGCAACGCGCCAGAAACCAGGCGCAAGCCCTTCACCAGGAACTTGTCGCCGGACAAGTGCAGTTCGCTTTTCGGGCGCAGGATGAAGGCATCCTTGCCAACGACGAAAATGACCTGACTGTCGGCACCGGTCTGCACGACGTCTTTGCCGCCTATGCGCGTGGCTGCTGTGGCAGCGCGGCCATTGACCCGCAGTTCGCCCTTCAGGCTGTGGATGGACTTGGCCGCATCCCCGGCGGTTTCTGCGCGCGCCGTTGGGGAAACCGCGAACGCGCCAAGGGCGAGCGTGCGCAGCAGGAAGTCGCGGCGGCAATCGTCATGTCTCATGGGAATAGATAGGGCGGGTCTCCGCGGTGCGTTGAAGAGTCAATGTTCGTTCTTGAGGTTTTTCGCGACCTCCGGATCAAAGCGGCCATCGATCAACACAAACAGCATGCGGCATGGCTTGCCCGAGCGGTTGGCCCAGGCGTGGTTGGTCCCGCGCTCAACCAGGAAGTCGCCCTCACGCATGAGCACTTCTTCAGTGTCCAACACGAGGGTGATCTCCCCCTGCAGTACCAGGGCGTAGTCAACCGACTGCGTGCGGTGCATGAACGGGTGCTTTGCCTGGCCGGTCTGGTTGGTGGAGGCGCTGCTGGTGCCCAGCGCGCTCCAGGCTTCGCGTGTGGCATCGGCGTCGACCTTGTCGAGCCAATCGCCCTCCGGACCGAACTCGATGATGCGCACCACGGTGCCCCCTGGCGGCGGTTCCAGCGTCAGGGGCCGCGTTGTCGGATCGGCTTCGTTGCCCACAATAGCCGGAGACTGGTCGGTTATCCACAGTTGCGTGAGCAGGTAGCCCACCCGCTTGGGGTTGGTGTGCACCGACGGCGCCGCACGGTCCTCTGTCACGATGGAGCGGCCTTCCTGGTCATGACCGGTGACGATGCGACGCACGGCCGTGTTCTTGGCGGTCATTGGGCTACCACGCCGGTTTCTTTGATAATCTTTCCCCATTTGCTCACCTCGAGCCTGAGGTAATCGGCAAATGCGGCCGGGCTGCCGGGCTGGCCTGCCATGCCGGCGGCGGCGAGCCTGTCCTTGAATTCTGCCGTGCGCAGCGCTTCTGCGATGATGCTGTTCAAGCGGCTCACGACGTCTGCAGAAAGTCTGGCCGGCCCGAGCAGGCCCACCCAGGTGTACTCCTCATAGCCAGGGTATCCCGACTCCGCCACGGTTGCCACGCCCGGCAGCGCATCAATCCGCTTGAGGCTGGTGATCGCCAGCGCCTTGACCTTGCCGCTCTTCACCAAGGGCACGGCAGGAGCCAATGCCACGCTGGCAATCTCGACCTGATTGCCCATGGTGGCGGTTAATGCCGGGCCCGCACCCTGAAACGGGATATGCACCGCATCCAGGCCACCCAGGACGCGCAACACATGATCACCAGACAGGTGCGGCGTGCTGCCTATGCCTGCGGATCCGTAAGAGACGCTTTTGCCCTTGTTCTTCTGCAGAAAGTCCTTGAGGTCGGTCGCAGTGGAACTGGGGTGGACCACGAGGATGTTGGGGCTGACGCTGATCAGGGCGATCGGCGTGAAGTCTTTCAGCGCATCGTAGCCCGCGTCCTTGTAAAGGGTTTGATTGACGGCCAATGCGCTGGTGGTCACCAGGAGCGCGTAGCCGTCAGGCGCTTCCCTGGCGATCAGACGCGCCGCGATGTTGCCGCCGGCGCCGCCGCGGTTATCCACGATGACCGATTGACCAAGGCGCTCCTGCAGCACCAGCCCGATCATGCGCGCCACTATGTCGGCAGGGCCGCCGGGGGCAAACGCCACCATCAAACGGATCGGTCTTGCCGGCCAGGCTTCTGCCCACGCCGCCGGCACCGTGGCGAAGAGCGCAAGGCACAGGACAATCCACCTTCTGAATACACCTGACAGCGGGATTCTGGATTCAATCATGATGGGTTGGGGTGACCGGGTCGTTAGCGCAGTCAGGACGATCGCTGCATGGCCGCCATTGTGCCATCTGACCACGACAGACCGCAACGACCCGAGACGAGAGCCGCATTTCTCAAAACGAGGCATTCTGCTGGAAGTAATCTGCTGCGCAACATGGCATGTGCGGTCCCATCCTGAGTTGTTCGCCCCGAGCAAGTCCGTATTGCGCTTGCGCCTTGGGCTCTTCGCTGCCGCTCACCCGAGGCGGTTCATTCAGGCAGCCTGATCACCGGGCCAGCAACGGCTCTGCAATATTGCCGGTTCGGCCCGTGAGCCTTGACCGATATACCGAGTGCGCCTAGCATCGCAGTCACACCGCAATGCTAGGGGAGGAGGCAACATGAGTATGCCGTCAGACGGGCGATCGACACCAATGCTGGACTCACTCCCGGCGGTGGCCGGCAACGGGCTGCTCGACCGCCGCGCTTTCCTGCGCGGAGGCGCCGCGGTGGCTGCGGCAATGACCGGGTATTCGGTAGCTCGAACCGCCTCGGCCGAACCCCTTGCGGAAGACCCGTGGAGCCGCAGCGCGGGCGGCATTTCGGCCGCGACAGAGCGTCCCTCGCGATTCGAGGGGAAGGTCGTGCGAACGCTCAGCAATCCCAATGGCGAATCGCGCACCCTGCACGCGCGTACTCCGCACCATCTGCTTAACGGCACGATCACGCCGAACAGCCTGCATTTCACGATCGTGCACAACGGCACGCCGGACATCGATCCGGATCGGCATCGGCTGGTGATCCACGGGATGGTGAAACAGCCGCTCGTGTTCACCCTCGATGCGCTCTCGCGCTACCCCATGGAGTCGCGGCTGGCGTTTATCGAATGCGGGGGCAATAGCGCACCCATGTTTTCCCGGGAACCGGTCCAGGCAAGCGTGCAGGCCCTGCACGGCCTGGTGTCCTGTGCCGAATGGACCGGAGTGCGCTTGTCTACCCTGTTCGACGAAGCCGGTGTCGATCCCAAGGCGAAGTGGTTTATCGCCGAGGGAGCGGACACGGCGGCCGTGAGTAGAAGCGTGCCGGTTGCGAAGGCGATGGACGACGCGATGGTGGTGCTCTACCAGAACGGCGAGCGGCTCATGCCGGGAAATGGCTACCCCATGCGGCTGCTGCTGCCCGGCTACGAGGGCAACATGCAGATCAAGTTCCTGCGCCGAATCAAGCTGATCGATCAGCCGGCGATGACCTACTACGAATCGAGGAATTATTCGCCACTGCTACCCGGCGGCAAGGCCTATCAGTTCTACTTCGTGCAGGAGGTCAAATCGTTCATTACCCACCCCTCGCCGGGGCTCGCGCTCAAGGGGCCGGGGTTCTACGAGATATCCGGCATCGCCTACTCGGGCAACGGGCGTATTGCCCGGGTCATGGTCTCGGCCGATGGCGGCCGCACTTGGGCGCAGGCAGTGCTGCAGGAGCCCGTGCAAAGCAAAGCCTTCACCCGCTTTCGTGCGCCCTGGCGATGGGATGGCGGCCCGGCCGTTCTGCAAAGCCGCGCCTGGGACGAAGCGGGGAATGCACAGCCCTTGCGCGCCCAGTTTGTCGCCGCACGCGGCGAGACGAAGAGCCTTTCGTCTGCGGGCGGCTTCCCCAACCAGCACTACAACAGCATCACCAGCTGGGCTATTGACGGCAGAGGCGAGGTGAGAAATGTCTATGCGTAAATTCCTGCCCGTGCTGGCGCTGGCATTGGCTATCAGCCCCGCTGCCGTATTTGCCGACTCGCCCAGGCTGGGGCAGCCGATCTCCGAAGCCGACGTCAAGGCGTGGGACATCAGCGTGCTGCCCGATGGCAGCAACCTGCCAGCCGGCAGCGGCACGTCCGCGATGGGTGCGCGCATTTTCGCGGAGAAATGCACCGCATGCCACGGCGAAGGCGGAAAAGGCGGGAAGAACAACGAGCTGGTTGGAGGCGAGCCGCTCAGCTCGCGCATCGAGGCCACCAAGACCATTGCCAATTTCTGGCAGTATTCCACCACACTCTTCGATTACATCAGGCGCGCAATGCCGTGGCCGAATCCGCGCACACTGAGCGACGACGAAGTGTACGCGCTGACCGCCTATATCCTGGCGCTGAACAAGATCATCGACGAGAAGGCCGTGATGAACGCGCAGACGCTGCCAAAGGTGCGCATGCCGAACCGCGACGGATTCATCATCCGCTTTCCGGACAAGATCTAGGGAAACCTGACCAAGTAAAACTTCGTCATTG
>CAIYYX010000138.1 GCA_903930535.1 uncultured Sterolibacterium sp.
CGCAGCGCCAGGCTGTTCTCGTAGAGGCCCAGATCGACGCGACCGGCGCGCTGGTTCACCACCAGCACCTCCACTCCCCCCTCCACGGCGCGGCGAATGACCGGCGCCAGCGCGCGAAGGCGTGTGGGCACGGTGCCCACGCCGAAGGCTGCCAGCACCAGGCCTCGCGGCGCCGAGCGGCTCTCCAGGATGGCCTCGACGATGCCCGGCTCCAGGCCCGGCGTCACGTAGACCACCGCCACGCGCGAATCGAAGCGCCCATCGCAGTGAAACGGCACGCTCGGCCGGCGCACGTGCGCGGCGATGTCCACGTCCACGCCCATGCGCGCCAGCGGCTCGCAGCCGGGGCTCTCGAAGGCGTGGTAGCTGCGCGCGTCGCCCTTCACCGCGCGGCAGCCGCGCAGCAGCAGGCCGTCGAAGCAGATGCCCACCTCGGGGATGTCGCAGGTGGCGAGCTCCACGGCGTCGACGAGGTTGCGGCGCGCGTCGGTGCGATGAGCGACGAGCGGCCGCTGCGCGCCGGTGAAGATCACCGGCCGATCGAGGCCGGTGAGGGCAAAGGAGAGTGCGCTCGCCGTGAAGGCCATGCTGTCGGTGCCGTGTACGACCACGAAACCCGCGGCGTCCTGGCGCGACGCTGCCACCGCCTGCGCCAGCCGCTCCCACTCCAGCGGCCCCACGTCGGAGGAATCGAGATTGCAGAGGATCTGGATGTCGAGCTCGGCCAGGTGCAGCATCTCCGGCACATGCTCGGCGAGCCGCTGCGTGTACTCGCCCGGGTGCAAAGGCGTGCCTTGCATTCCGAGCGTACCACCCATGTGGAGGATGACCACCTTCTTGCGCGAACCGGTCGGGGTCTGGATCATCGGCGCAGTGTATTCGCAGCCGCGCCCCTCTGTCAGCCACGCGACGGAGGAGTCAGCAACAGCTCCCCGGCGCCTACCGCGTCTTGGCCAGCGGAAAGGCGCCGCGAGCACCCAGCTCGGACAGGGGCGGGAAGACCTCCGGATGCTGCTCCTGGTTGCGCAGCGCCGCCGGCCGGGGCACCTCCAAAGCCACGTGGCGAGCGAAGTCGCCCAGCGAGACCCAGCCGCGGGCGTCCCGACCGCCGTCTCCTCGCCACGCATTCATTACATGTTACTTACTTCGCCTGCGGTATTGGCGCCATACCTGGCGTAGGCTTCTTCGAGGTATCAAGCCCCGGACCGGCTGATTCCAAGGTCTTCTTATTCTGTTGCAGGTTCTTGCTGCCAACAGGATCGCCGACCGGATCAATGGCGCCGGCCTTGTTGATTATCTTCCCCATGTCAAGATCTTGAATCGTATGACCGCCGCCACCGGCTTTGCACGACGGCTGACCGGCGCCAAATCCATCGCTATGGCAATTGCATTGAACTGCTCCGTCCATCACCCAACCTTTCTGCTTGCACTGAGCATCTGCATTCGGAGGCATTGAATAAACACCATCACCCCACGTGCCGCCACATCCGCCTTGAACAAACTTAAGTAGCTTTGCAGAACCTCCACTGCCGCAATAGGTAACCATCGAGTGAATCAGCCCTTGTTCGCAAATCGGCGGCACGAATCCTCCACCCGGTGCGCCGTCCTGGGCTTTTTCTGGAGGCCTTCCCTTGCTGGTATTGAAAGCGCCTACCGCGTTTTGGCGCCAAGTCGGGGCCATCTTCTTGAGCACATCAACTTCAGCAGCCATTTTTGCATACTTTTCAACCGCGGCCGTTGAAGAAGTCGCGGTCAGGTTCTCACCTGCCTCGCCGGCTCTTTCAGCCCACTGCGAAAGATACGATTTCTTCTGGTAGGCCTCTTGCGCTTTATTCTTAGAATCTTCAGCACGAGCGGTATCGCCAGAGTTAGTATAGACAGCGGCAGCGGCATTGAAATACTGGCGTGCGGCAGCGTAATCTTCCAAGGCTAATGTTATGCCGTTACTGTTTAGCGCCTTCTTGGCTTCATCTAGAAGCGCTTGTTTATGGGCTTCGGTAGCATTTTGCGCTTCAGCATCTTTCTTCTGTTTTTCTGTCAAAACAGCGTCTGGAATACTGCCCTCCCCACCTGGTGGATTATCAATATTGAATCCGATTCCACCGATATTTGAGGTTTTACAAGCGCCACCTTTGGATCCCGAGCCTCCTGAATGCGCGGCTTTCAATGCCGCTGATGCCGTACACTGTGCTGTCGGCGCCATCACTCCGGATTCTTGCCGCGCTTTTGCAGCTGCGATATTTGATTTCGCCATTGAAACCCAAGGGTCACCACCAGCTTCTGGACCCGACAGTCCTAAAATCGCTCCGGCAGACCCCGCGCGACCACACAAGACAGATATTTCCTGTTCGCTCATTCCACCGGCACCACCTGGCACAGACGCACTAGCTTCATCACCAAACTTTTTACCGCAGGCCGAACCAATCAAATCCCCCATGGTCCATAGATAGGCGCCTGCCGACAGCTCCCACGTATTCCAATTGCCTGTCATTGCGGAAAAGTCTTTCTTTATTCGTTCAAGCGCCGCTTTTTGTGCCGGAGCCGATGCAGAAGCTGTCGCTTGCGCAGCATCTTGAGGAAAGCTACTGGTAATGTTCCAGGTCACCGGAGCAGGTCTTCCCTGCGCTTTGGCGGCTTTCTGCAAGCTTCTTGCCTCGAAAAAGAGACTCGGATCACGGCGCAACACCTGTACGACATATCCATCTTCGGTCAAGAGTGGTAGCCCAAGCCTCAGTCGATAGGTCGAATCCAGCAAGTGCCCAATCTGCAGACTGCCTGCCGCACTGCCCGCACTTCTAGACAGCCCTTTCTTCTTCGACAATAGGTTTGGGTCGGCCAACTTCTGGTCGGATTTCTGATTCAGCATTGGCGGTTTTTGACTTGAAGCCGCCTGCGCCGCGGCCTTGGGCAGATTGGGTAGCTCTGCCGCTAGCGTTGTGCCCGCAGTTAGTGCTTGTAACGAAGCTAGAACCAAAGCAGCTGCGCCTGAAGACTCAAACAATCTGAAAGAAATAGGCATAGATACGACCCCTTGACTGGTTGATGATCCCCCCATGACTGGTTAATGATTCAATGATTTCAACAGAGTATACCCAATTATGCAGACGATCAAGTCAGTTTTTGGGGGATAGTAGAATCCAGCAGCCCCATCTTGCCGCCCAGCTCACAAACCTGGAGCCCTTGAGGCCGAAACCCGCATCCAAGAGCACTCGCTCTGCTCGTTTCTAGCGTAGAACCGTCGGCGATTCCCGCCAGCGTGAGAGAGGTGTGTGATAGAAAACCTGGTTGGTTGCCCCCCCCCACTCGCTCGATGAGTGAAGCTATCCCGGCCAATGTGTGTGAGAGCGCCAGTGAGACCCGGGCCGATCAGCTTCACTGACGGTGGTCCCCGGGGACGAGTGACGGCGGTCGCTCCCCGGGGCATTTGGCGCGGCCTGTCGGCTGCGGCGTTGGGGCACGCTTGTGGGCATGAAGGCCCACTCAGACGACGGGGATCGGTGTTCGGAGTGTC
>CAIYYX010000139.1 GCA_903930535.1 uncultured Sterolibacterium sp.
GGGCACTAGGCCGCTTCGCGGCACAAGTGGCCTGGGTTGTCGTTCCGACAACTACGGGCACTAGGCCGCTTCGCGGCACAAGTGGCCTGGGTTGTCGTTCCGACAACTACGGGCACTAGCTGCCGTCGCCGACCACGACATAGGGTGCCCAGAACATCGGGTGGGCGTAGCTGAAGGAATTCCCATCAGTCTGCTTCATGAGATCCAGTTCGGACTCCTGCATGGCCCGAGCACGCGACATGCCGGCGTGCTCGGTCTGCTGCTGGAAGGCCTTGGTGGTCAGGAGCCGCGCCGATACGGTTTCGACCGGCCAGTGGGTCACCAGCAAGGCCTTGGCACCGGCGTAGAAGAAGGCGCGGCCCAGGCCCGATATGGCCTCTGCGCCGTTGCCGCTCGATGACGCGGTGTTGCAGGCGGAGAGCACCACCCAGTCGGCGCGCAGCTTGAGACCGAGAATTTCCTCCATGGTGAGCATGCCGTCCTCGCCATCGCCGGAGAGCGCCGGGTTGGAAAGCGCCAGCGCGGGCTGGTACAGGCCAGGCATCTCACCCGGCACCAGTCCGTGGGTGGCGAACATGACCACCCGGTAGGCAGACAGATCTGACGTCTTGACATTGTGTTCGCTGGCGCGCTTCTGCAGGAAAAGATCCCGTGCCGGATCGGCATGAAGCGTCTTCGCCACTTCCTGGATTTCCTGGGCGGTATCGGGCAAGTCGGGAAGCAGCGAGAAGTCTATCGTGGCGGCGACATCCGTCTTCTTCTCTTCCGTGGCGACGATGGCGAGATTGCGTCGGCCGCGCGTCGCCGTCGCGTTCCCGTTCGCTGCAACGGTGCTTGCAGCGGTGAACACGGGGTCGCCGAAACCGATGAAGGCCCTCCCCGGCTTCTCGGCAGCGGCCTGGCCGCGCAAGGCGGTGAGCGATATCGCCGCAGGCAGTTGGGATATCGCGACGCTCTTGATCAACCAGGGCGCGGCCGCGTAATCCGCATAGGGAATCTTGCTGCCGGGAGCAACCCAGGGCTGGGTCGTGAGCACCGCGAACGGCATCTGTCCAAGCCGCCCGTGCGGCACGATGATGATTTCGCGCGCAGACCGCCAGCCGGCCTCGACCGGCGCGAGCAACTCCTTGTAGAGTTCGTGCGCCGTGTCGAAGTCGAACTTTGGCATGCTGTCGGCCTTGCCCGGATCGAGCGTCCCCCGCAGGCGGGAGACTCTTTCGCCGATCTGCTCGGCGTTAAGCGGCACGACCGCGAAAGAAACCTTACCCTGCGCCGGCACCGCCCACACCAGGCTGCGATCGCTGCCGGTGTAGAAGGAGACCAGCGCCTCGCCGGGCTTTAACAGCTTCTGGATATCCGTGATGGCGATCGGCCTGGGTTCCAGCAGGTTGGCGTATTCCGGGAAACGGCGCTGCATTTCCTTCTGCGCCTGGGCATGACCGGCGCGCAGCGTGGTCAGCGTCGCCTGCATGTCCAGGACAATTTTGTCCTGCTCGGCCACGCGCCCGCGCGAGAGCAGGTTGCCTATGGCGTCGGCCAGCGCACTCGCCTCGCGCTGCAGATCCTGCTCGCGCCGGGCCAGTTCCGCCAGTTCCGGATTGCTGATGTTGGCGCGGGATGCGGACGAGGCCAGAGCCCTCTGCACGCTGCTGCCACGGGCCAAGTCAGCCATGCGGAAGGCCTCACTCATCGCCTCCAGGCCGGCGGCATTCTGGTTCGCGCGCGCATATTCGGACAAGAGGTTGATGTAACCGTCGAGAATCCAGTTCAGGCGCGCGACACGCAGCACGCCGGCATCGGCGGATGAACGCTCGCCATGGGCGAGTTCCAGAACCTTGGGCACGGCTGCAGAAAGCTCCTTGAGCGCCGCGTCCTTCTGCCCCGCCGCCGCCAGCGCCACGCCGTAGAAGGCGCGCCCTTCCCAGCGGGGCAGCGACTGCGCATCGAACAGTTTCTCGCGCGCCTCGACCACTCGCGTCAGCATCTCCACGGCTTCCTTGGCCCGCCCCAGGCGAACCAGGGTATAAGCGAATTCCGGGGACAGCACGCCGTGGTTGCCGATCTCGCCGCGCGCGCTTAGCAAACCCTTGCGCCGGGACTCGTGGATCTCGAGCGCCTTCCCCCAGTTGCCTTCGAGCATCTCCACCAACGCCAGTTGCATCCTGATACCGGCGACCCGGATCGAGCCTTCGCCCGCCCCGGACTCCAGCAACTGGGCCACAGCCTTGTTGAGAATCTTGCGCGCCTCATCGTCGTGCCCCTGCTCCAGGGCGACCCGCGCATAGGGGGGCGCGAAGCGGGCCAGAAGCGCGGGCCGTTGTTGCGCCACCGCAAGAGACTCGATGAAACCGCGCTGCTGGACGGCAAAGGCACCGGCATCGGCCAGCTTGCCCTGCTGGACCAAAGCCCCGATCAGTCCGTTGCTGCAATCTGCAACGTAGAAGGCCGAACGTTCGCCGCCATCCGGACTCGGCCCGAGAAAATTCTGCATCGACGACAGGCAGGCCTGGAAACTCGCCTCGGCGTCCGCGACGTGACCCGCGTGCGCATGGTAGTTGCCGCTTGCCCAGGCTGCAACCGCCTGCCAGAGATTGCCGAAGATGGGCCAGTTCCGGGCCGAGCGCAGCCTGGCGAGCGTCTGATACATGCGATCGAACGCTTCCTTGGCACCGGCCGTGTCATAGAGTGCCGAGCGCTGCGCTGTGATCCCGGCAAGCGAATTGAGTTCCTGGCCGGGACCCGTCGCCGCCTTGAGTTCTCTTTCCGTGGCCTGCAGCGTAAGGGCCATGTTGCCGCGATCGGCGTAGTACTGTCGCTGTTGCTGGTACAGCCAGTATGCCGCCTTCGATTCCGGGCCCACGGCTTGCAGCCCTTCCTGCAGCGCCGCCAGTTCCTGCTCGCGGTCGTTGACATTGCGCGCCGCCACTGCTTTTTGCAGATAGGGCTTGACCGCTTCCGGTATCTGGACAGCATTCTGTGCAGGATTCTGCCTGCCGCCAGAACCGGGCTGTTGCGCCGCCACCGGCAATGAAAGCAGCAATGCAACGATAAGCGTGAGACAGCGTCCTGCGAACATTCGATACCTCGTCCAGAAGTTGTGTCCAAGGCCCAGGCAGACCCGCCTCGACCTCATGTATCATAAGATAGATATTATCCGACGCCAAGATTTCTTCCTGGGCACGGGATCTGGACAGCCTGGTCCTGCCGGATCAGAATGCATTGTCCGTCCGACGAATTTTCGGTAAGCCCTCATGTCCGATTTTTTTGACTCCCTGGAAACACGCGATCCGTTAGAGCGCGAGAGCGATCTCATGGCGCGCCTGCCGCAGCAGATCGACTACGCCAAGGCCCACTCTGCCTACTTCGGCAAGGCGCTGGCCGGAGTTGATGCCACCGCCGTCAATACCCGTGCCGCCCTGGCGAAGCTGCCGGTGCTGCGAAAAAATGCGCTGATCGAATTGCAGAAGAAGCAAATGCCCTTCGGCGGCCTCACCGCGACGCCTCCTGGCAAACCCGCCGCGCCTTATGCCAGGCTCGGCAGGATCTACTCATCGCCCGGCCCCATCTACGATCCCGAAGGCCGCGGACCCGACTGGTGGCGCTTTGCCCGCTCACTTTTTGCCGCGGGGTTTCGCGCCGGCGACCTGATGCACAACACCTTCTCCTACCATTTCACGCCGGCCGGTTTCATGTTCGAGAGCGCGGCGCAAGCAATCGGCTGCTGCGTCTTTCCGGCGGGCACAGGCCAGACCGAGATGCAGGTCGGGGCGATAGCCGACCTCAAGCCCGTCGCTTACGTGGGCACCCCTTCCTTCCTGAAAATAATTCTCGAGAAGGCGGATGAACAAAAGTCCGATGTCAGTTCTCTGAAGAAGGCCCTGCTCTCGGGCGAAGCCTTCTTTCCGGCACAGAAAGCGCTGTTCGCCGCGCGCGGCATTTCATGTTTTCAGGCTTACGCTACGGCCGACATCGGTCTCATTGCCTACGAGACTGAAGCCCAGTCCGGCATGGTGCTCGCGGAAGACCTGATCCTGGAAATCGTTCGCCCCGGTACAGGCGATCCGGTTCTTGCTGGCGAGGTGGGCGAGGTGATCGTCACCGCATTCAATCCCGACTATCCACTGATTCGCTTCGCCACCGGCGACATGACGGCGATACTGCCGGGCATCTCCCCCTGCGGCCGGACCAACACGCGCATCAAGGGCTGGATAGGGCGCGCCGACCAGACCACGAAGGTGAAGGGGATGTTCGTCCACCCCGAGCAGGTGGCGGAAATCGTCAAGTGCCATGGCGAGATCGTCAAGGCACGCCTGGTCGTCACCAACCCCGACGGCAATGATTTGATGACGCTGCATTGCGAGACCGCCGCCGCGAGCGACCCACTGGCGCAAGCCGTCTCCAATAGCCTGCGCAACATCAGCAAACTTCGCGGCGAGGTCAATCTGGTCGCTCCAGGAAGTCTTTCCAACGACGGCAAGGTCATCGAGGATTTGCGCAAGTATGACTGAGCCGTTTTTTCAGAACGAGTCGAAGCCGAGGCAAACAACATGAGCGATCCGAGCGAACGCCGCCATTTCTGGCGCGCCCATTTTCAGTCGGAAGTGAAATTGCAGATTGGAGACACGACCCAGTCATGCCTTCTGGAGGACATCTCGCTCAAAGGCGTGCTGCTGGAAATGCCTGCCGGAACTTCCGTCGCGGCCGGAAAGGCCTGTCAGTTGCTGCTGGAGTTGGCGTCCGGAACGGCCATCACCATGTCAGCCACAATTGTTCATGTCGAGAACCAACATCTCGGATTGCGCTGCGACAGCATTGACCTCGACAGCCTCACCCACCTGCGCCGCCTGGTCGAGTTGAACGCCGGCGATGCCAAGGTATTCGAACGCGATCTGGCCTCACTCCTCCACGATCAGCGATAAGGGATGAGCAACAGGCTCACCCCTTGTCGCTTGCAACTTAAAGCGAATCAGAGCGACTTGTGCGTGCCGTCGCAAAAAACGCCGTTCTTGCTCTGCTTGCAGCCGCAGAAATGAACAGTCTTCTTTTCGTCTGCGACAAAATTGGTCGGCTTGAACTCCGAACCCTTGTGGCTGCCGTCGCAGAAAGGCTGCGCCTTGCTCAGGCCGCAAGCACACCAGTGGTATTCCTTGCCCTTCTCGACTTCTACGGCGAACGGGGACTTTGCTGCGATTTCAGGCTTGGCCATGTAAACCTCTTCTCAGGATGAAAGGGAATCACTTAGTACTAACACGGACTATGTTACTTGCCGCCGCTGTTCATGTCAACCGGCTTCAGCGCAGAACGAGGTAATCTTCCAGGTCCTTGTCTGCAGTCAAGATATGGTGGGTCAGCCACTTCCTGAGGAAACGCAGCAGCGAGACGGTTGTGGATAGGTGTGCGGCAAACTCGGCCTGGGTGTCCAATGCGGCCTGGATGAGTATTGCGTGTTCCGCCATGTGCTCTGCGGCACGGGGATAGCGATGTTCGACCATCAATTGGTCTTCCGCGGCGAAGTGCCTGCTTGTTTGCGCCAGAAACTCTGCCAGCAGTTCCTCATCCTCATGCTGGCCCGTTGGATTGATCACACTATCGGCCAGTTGATTGATGATGGTCACCAGTCTCTGGTGGTCGCCATCGATGACTTCATGTCCGAGTCTTAAATGATCACCCCAGGTAATCCACTCCATTGCACTTTGTCCCCTCGCTTTTCCTGGTCACCCACAAGACCCTGTCTATTGCATGGCTATTGCGCATTATGCCTCAAAATGACCGGAGCGATAGCGAGGGGGCGGCTATCATAAGGGTTTCATGGACGAGAAAGACTCAGGGCAATGACAAAGATAGAAGGACGGCTGGTCCGTGGCCTGGGGCAGGCTGCGGATTTCACGCAAATCGACTGGGTGCGGCAACAACTGATCGACCTGGCCGGGATAGACCCTCACCCAGGCACGGTCAATCTTTCGCTTCGCGACGATGCCGACCTTACGCGCTGGCGGAACTGGCGCAACATGCCGGGCGAATCCATGGCCGCGGCGGATGCCGCTTTCTGCAGCGCACGCTGTTATCCGGTGCAGGTCGAGGGCCGCATCCCGGCCGCGATCGTGCTGCCGGAGGTTGCCGGCTATCCGGAAGACAAGATGGAACTTGTCGCGGCGCTGCCGCTGCGTCAGCACCTGGCGCTGGGCGAAGGCGCTTCTGTCAGGGTGGAACTGTGTCGTCCGATCAAAGCTCGCGCCGTCCTGTTCGACATCGACGGCACCCTGGTCGATTCCATGGGCGCCTATCTTGAGGTGGCGCGCATCGCCGCCCGACCGCACGGACTCGAAGTGACCGAGCAGCATGTGCGGCACTCGCTGGCGACCGGGGGCAACTTCTGGAAGGGCGTGGTGCCAGAGGACAGGCAGGACGGTGACGCCGTGAGGAAGAGCATGTCAGCCCATGCCGCCCGCGAGTGGCCGCGGGTGTTGCGCGAGCATGGCCGGATTTTCCCAGGGCTGGCCCAGACCCTCGATGCGCTGCAGCGGCAAGGCATCGTGCTGGCCATCGTCAGCGGCGCCCGGCCTGAAGTACTCGAACTGCTGCGCGAGGAAGGCATCCTGGATCGCTTCGATTCCGTCCTGCTAGGCGCAGATGTCGCAAGGCGCAAGCCGGATCCGGAAGGCATCGTGAAGTGCCTCGGCGAACTCGGCTTGAAACCCGGTTCCGCTATCTATGTCGGCGATACCCCCGTGGACATCCAGGCCAGTCGTGCCGCCGGCGTGAGCGTGGTGGGCGTGCTCACGGGTGCGGGCACGAGCGCCATGATGTCGGCAGAAGGGCCCGACCGCCTGGTTTCCTCGCACGCCAGGCTCTTGGAAGCGATAGAACCGACCCGCTAGGGCGTGTTCTCAATTGCTAGAGACAAACTTCCCCTGCAGCCGTGCTCATGGTGCTGCGCACCGTGCCCTTGGTGGCATCGAAGAGGACGAAGAAGTGGGCAGACTCCCTGAAGTCGTCCAGATAGCGCCAGTCCCACACCAACTCGTCGCGTGCTGCGAAATACTCCGTCCTGCAGGTTGTGGGCCCGAGGATTCTCAGCACCTGCTCCTGGGTCATCCCCGCCTGAATGCGGGTCATGTTTTTTGTATCCAGAACATTCTTGATGCTTTGCAGACGGCCATCGGCACCTACCACCGCCATGAAGGTGTGAAAGCCAGCCGGACCGCGCGTAAAGGCGAGTTGCTGCGAACCATCGGCATTCTGCCAGCGCATCGCGGCGGTACCCATCATGCTTTCCACCTCCGCGAGCGTGGACTCACCAGGCTTGAGACCGCTACCGTTGTAGGAGGCGCAGGCAGAGAGCAGGAGGGATGCGAAGATCACCGCCAGTCCGGTACGAATCGTTGCAAGAGTAGACATTAAGGAATTCATTTCGGGATCCTGTCAAAATTGGGAGGGCTACAACCGCGTCAACAAACAACCCATCTGTTTTATTCCCACTGCTTGCATCGATGGCGATAAGCGGGAGCCCAAATGATTATAAAAACACTGTTGTCCGAACCGTTAATGACTTGCGTCCTCTCTGGCTGCCCCCCCCTGGCGTTGGCGGAAGGGAAGTTGGCGCCCCTGCCGTGAAGAGATGCCCGATTGCGTATAGCTGCCGGTGGGCAGTTTCACGCCGAAGAGAACGCCGAAATGATGCTGGGGAGTGAAGCCCTGGTATCGCCCTATGACCTTGATACCGCCAATGCGCGACGTTCTCTCTTCATATTGCCCGCCATCCGCCCCGGCAATGCTGCCATCTGAGGCTGTCGCGGCAAACCCGGCGAGCCCATATCCGGCAGGATGGCAAACAGAGCCAGCAAGTGGACGTAGGGACGTAGGGACGCAGGAAGCGGGTCAAGGATATAGGTGATATGAGGATTGGCCAGATGCACTATACCCATTCGTTAAAACGTTGTACCTTTAATGGCAGAGGTACCCCATGAATGAACCGATGGCGTCTGCCCCTGTTGACAAGAAGTTCGGCGTCCATCCCGACGTGCTCAAACTCGGCTTCGTGAGCATGTTGACCGATCTTAGTTCCGAGATGATATTTTCGGTGTTCGCGATTTTTTTTCACCACCATCGCAGGCGCATCATCCGCCTTGCTGGGTCTGGTCGAGGGCCTTGCCGACTTTTCCGCTGCCTCGCTCAACTACCTCTCTGGATGGCTGTCTGATCGCAGCGGAAAACGCAAGGCCTTCACGCTGGCCGGATATGTTTTTTCGACTCTGGCCAAGACCCTGCTGCTGTTTTCCAGTTCGCTGGCAGGGCTCGCCATCTTTCGCATCATAGAACGACTGGGCAAGGGTTTCCGCGGACCGCCGCGCGATGCCTGGCTGGCTGCGGTCGCCGACAGGGATACGCGGGGCTACTCGTTCGGCGTGCACAAGGCGCTCGACAAGTCGGGCGCCATTATCGGTCCACTCGTCGCTTACGGCCTGCTTGCCTGGCTCGGAGACGAGCCATCGACTTTCCGGACACTGTTCTGGGTCGCTCTCGTTCCCGCAGTGATCAGCATCGTGGTGCTGGGCTGCGTCAGGGATAGACCGGGGCTTGCGCACCGACGCGAGAACATGGTCGAAACCTGGAAAACCCTGAGCCCGGGATTCAAACGCTACCTCGTCTATCTCCTGATGAGCCTGGGCTTCGCTTTCGCGACCGCGAAATGGCAGGTCATCATCCTGTTCGTGGTCTATGGCCTGTTCTACGCGATAGACGAAGCGCAGAGCAAGGCGTTCATCGCGGACATAGAGACGGAACGGCGCGCCTCCGCGATCGCCGTCTACAATTTTGTGACGGGCCTCATCTATCCGCCGGCATCCCTGATTGCCGGTGTGTTGTGGCTGATACACCCCTTCAGCGCCTTCATCGTCGCCGCAACCATCGCCTTCACCGCGACAGGGGCTTTCGTCATCCTGCGGCCCGACCTGGAGCGCAGCTCTGAAGCCTTCCCCGGTCACTGATCTTTAGATTCTTATCCCGCGGAACAATAAAAACGGCCCCACCTTCTCGGACCTCAATACGCCGTTGTCTCGACAATCCCGAAGCAGACTGGCAGGCAGTCTGCGTGTATGCTTATACCTTCCGCAGTCGTTGTGCGGAGAATGAATTGTAGCGACGAAAGCCGGGATTACGCGACATGCCGGCTTCCGCCAGACTGCAGTTTCAGCCAAATCGGAGTCAGAAACATTTCCAGGGAACAGGGTGAATAATTGAAGCTATCTGCGCAAATGACAATTGTGATCGCTGCCGCTTTCGCGATCATCTGCTACGGCGTTGCCATCACGGGATTCATTTCCATTGGAGAAATTACGGATCCGGTGCAAGCCGCCGACGGATATGGATTTGCCTGGTTCTGGACGTTTCTTGGCACCGTTTCAGTGGTGTTGGGCGCGGTCTCGATATGGATCGTGCGGACACAGAATAATTACGAAGAGACCTAGTAACCAGGATGTCCATTGCAGCTGCGGCGGAAAAAGTCGAATAGCGCTGCAGCGCAGGCAGCAGCTTGCCCACGGCGATTTATTGTCAAAGAGCGCCAAGCAACCAAAGATCCGCTTGGCCGTGTAATGGCACTCTCGGTAACTCATCCGCAAGCTGACCTTGGATAATGCCGGCCCCGATGCCGCAGTTCGGCCAAAACCGACCTTGGGGTCGCAAGCCGAATAATCTGTATTGCATTGATCAGCGTCTCCTTCCCTCAGCTTTCTCCATTGTCAGTTTGTTACCGACCCGACCTCCACCCAGCATCCCAACCGATGATCTGGATGGCCTTCTCGGTTGAGACTGTCCCATCGTTCTCTGCGACGTTGTAGATTCCTGGAACAGCTTTTGTGATCGCAAGCTGTGCGGCCTTAGCAGCGGCACTGACTTGTACTGACCCTGGAGCGATGGGCGCGTCAAAGCCGGTGCCGGGGCCGTAGAACAGCCCATATCTGAGAACAATTCCATCGAGCGGAGCCTTGAGTACCTGGCGCTCAAGGCTTTCGACGCTAAGTACCGTACCACCATAGACGGGGTGGGTCTCGGCCAAAAACGGGTCCTCCTCGCGATGTGGCAGTGGGCCGTCTGCGTATATGAAAGAGATGCTCTGAGCAATTAGCCGCTTTGCGCCAGCGAGCAGCGCAGCCTCGATAAGGTTGCGCGTCCCCTCGTCTCGCAGGCGGGCGTTCCGCACCAGGGCTTGCGTCATCTTGCTCGCTTCAAGCGCGTAAGGAAGGTCTGTGAGCTGGTGGATAACGATCTCCGGTCGAAAGTCAGTCAAGACCTTTCGAAGCGCAGCAACATCAAAAACGTCGACAACGACCGGTTCGACTCCCATCTCGCGCAGCAGCGGTGCCTTTTCTATGGATCGCGTTGCACCGACTACTCGCCATCCGTCCGCGATGAGAAGAGGTGCAAGCTGCCGGCCTATTGCACCGGACGCGCCAGCGAGAAAAATACGTTTGTTCGCAAGCAGACTATCGGTTTCAGTTTTCTGGATCATGGTTGGTCTCCTTTTATACCGGACAACGGAACTACATCCTTTGTCCGGTTGTGACAGCGGAGCAGGAGATGAGGTAACAACTGTGTGCCAAGGGTGTTACGGATCGCCCGGAGGCTTCGCGAGCCGACGAGATACGCGGTTTTTTGTTCTTTCGTTCAGCCAACCGCTAACTTGGATAGGGAAATTCCTCGGTGCTTTGCGTTCAACCAAGGCGGCTATGTGGTTCGCTTGGTCAGTTGGAGCGAGAATCCCGGTCGCATGATGGAGATGTGACTGGAGTTCTTGTACTTGGCAATATTTTCGATCAGTCTTGAGAGCGGCTGTTTGGCGCTCAGGTAGTCCAC
>CAIYYX010000140.1 GCA_903930535.1 uncultured Sterolibacterium sp.
ACCTGGTCGATCTCCAGGATCGCCTTCGGATGGATGCCGATCATGTTGTTGATGACGAACTCCAGCCGCGCCAGACCGACGCCGCTGTTGGGAATCTGGGCGAACTCGAAGGCCAACTCGGGATTGCCGATGTTCATGGTGATTTTCACCGGCAGCTCCGGCAGATTGCTGATGTCCTGGCGCGTCACCTCGAAATCAAGCAGACCGCGATAAACATAGCCAGTGTCGCCCTCGGCGCAGGAAACGGTCACGGGCTCGTTCTCGGCCAGGGCCGAAGTCGCATTGCCGCAGCCGACGATGGCAGGAATGCCCAGCTCGCGGGCGATGATGGCGGCGTGGCAGGTGCGGCCGCCGCGGTTGGTGACGATGGCCGATGCGCGTTTCATCACCGGTTCCCAATTCGGATCGGTCATGTCAGTGACGAGGATATCGCCGGACTTGACCTTGCCCATCTCCGTTGCATCCTTGACCAGGCGCACCGGTCCCGTGCCTATCTTCTGGCCGATGGCCCGCCCCGAGGTGAGCACCTTGCCGTGCTGCTTGATGCGGTATTTCTCGATGGCATTGCCGGAACCTGCCTGGGATTTCACGGTTTCCGGTCTGGCCTGCAGGATGTAGAGCTTGCCGTCCTGGCCGTCCTTGCCCCATTCGATGTCCATCGGCCGACCATAGTGCTGCTCGATAATCACCGCATAGCGGGCGAGTTCCAACACGTCGGCGTCGGACAGGGCATAGCGCTGGCGCTCCGCTTCGGCCACCGCGACAGTCTCGGTGCTCGCCCCGGCCTGACGACTTTCGGTGAAAATCATCTTGATCAGCTTCGAGCCCAGGTTACGCCGGATCACCGAGGGAAAGCCCTGCGCCAGGGTCTGCTTGTGCACGTAGAACTCGTCGGGGTTCACCGCGCCTTGCACGATGGTCTCGCCCAGGCCATAGCTGGCGGTGATGAAGACCACGCCGTCGAAGCCCGATTCGGTGTCCAGGGTGAACATCACGCCGGAGGCACCGCTGTCAGAACGCACCATGCGCTGCACGCCGGCCGAGAGCGCCACCTCGGCGTGGGCGAAGCCCTTGTGCACGCGATAGGCGATGGCGCGGTCGTTGTAGAGCGAGGCGAACACTTCCTTGATGGCGAGGAGAATGCTGTCGTAGCCGTGGATATTGAGGAAGCTCTCCTGCTGGCCGGCAAACGAGGCATCGGGCAGGTCCTCGGCGGTGGCGGAGGAGCGCACGGCGAAGGAGGCGTCATCGAGACCGCCATCGACCAGCGCCTGGTAATGGGTCTTGATCTCGGCCTCCAGGGCCGGCGGCAGCGGCGTATCGACCACCCACTTGCGAATCTGGGCGCCGGTGTTGGCCAGGGCGGCGACGTCATCGACATCGAGCGCGTCCAGCGCCTTATTGATTCGATCAGCCAAGCCCTGATGGGCGAGGAAATCGCGGTAGGCCTCGGCCGTGGTGGCGAATCCGCCCGGCACGCGCACGTCCGTGGCTGCCAGTTGGCTGATCATTTCCCCGAGCGAGGCGTTCTTGCCGCCGACCTTCTCGACGTCGGTCATGCGCAAATGGTCGAAGGCGATGACGTAGCGCGTCATGGCTAGCCTTTCAAAAAATTGATAGTAAGATGCGAAGAGGTTATTTTATCGTCTTTAGCACCACTCCCAAGAGAAACATGACAGCATCGCGCACGGTCTTCTTCATTTCCGACGGCACCGGCATCACCGCCGAGACGCTCGGCCACAGTCTGCTTTCCCAGTTCGAGGATCTGCAATTCACCCAGGTCCGCATGCCTTTCGTCGATTCCGTGGACAAGGCGGAGGATTGCGTTGCCCAGATACGTGCGGCCGGAGGGCGCGACGGCGTGCGCCCGATAGTCATCTCGACCCAGGTCAATCCCCTGGTTTCCGCCGCACTTCGGGAAGGCGACGCGCTGATCCTGGACTTTTTCGAAGCCTTCATCGCACCTCTCGAAGCAGAGTTGGGCGCGCGTTCAACCCACACCATAGGCCGTTCCCACGGCCGCGCCAACTCCCGGGACTACACGGCGCGGATCGAGGCGATCAACTTCACCATGACCCACGACGACGGCATCTCGGATACGGATCTCGACCAGGCTGACGTGATCCTGGTCGGCGTTTCGAGAAGCGGCAAGACGCCGACCAGCCTTTATCTCGCCCTGCAGTTCGGCATCAAGGCGGCAAACTACCCGCTGATTCCCGAAGACTTCGAGAGAATGAAGCTGCCCGGCAATCTCGAGAGACACCGGCAAAAACTGTTCGGCCTGACCATAGGCCCGGAGCGCCTGGCCCAGATCCGCCGCGAACGCCGGCCCGAGAGCCATTACGCCTCGCCGGAAAACTGCCGCTACGAGGTCGATGCCGCGCAGAAGTTGATGCGCCGGGAAGGCATACGCTGGCTGGATTCGACCACCAAGTCGATCGAGGAAATCGCCGCCACCTTGATGCAGACCGTGAAACTCGACAGACACACGTTTTAGTGCCCGTATGTTGTCGCTTAAGCGACAACATACGGGCACTTACCCCTGAAGAGGGGTTAAAGCCGCTTCTGCCTTACTTCCTCGAACAGGCAGATCGCCGCCGCCGCAGCCACGTTCAAAGACTCGCTGCCCGCCGCCATGGGGATGGCGGCACAAACCCCTGCCGCTTTGCAAAGTTGCGGCGAGATGCCGGCGCCTTCGTTGCCGAACAGCCAGGCGACACGGCCGGAAAGGTCGAGACGGTAGAGCGCTTCCCCCTCGTGGGCCGTTGCGGCCACGGTGATGCCGGAAAACTCCGCCATGATGCTTCCAAGATCGGCATGCTCGTGAATGGTCAGGTCGAAATGCGCCCCCTGCCCTGCCCGCAGGACCCGCAATGTCCAGGCGCCGGCACAACCTTGACCGAGGAACACCTCGCGGATCCCGGCCGCAGCGGCCGTGCGCAGGATGGAGCCGACATTGCCGGCATCCTGCAAGGCATCGAGCAGGACGCAGGAGCCGGTTGCAGTCAAGGGCGCAGGCGCAACGGGAATGCGGATCAGGGCGATGATGCCGGTCGGCGTCACCACGCCAGAGAGTTCCGAGAGCAGGCTGTCTTTCAGAAGCAGCGTATCTGCGCCGGCAAGCGTCTCTTGCAATGCCATGATTTCAGGCTCTGTCGAACCGCTCTCACTGATAATCAGCTTCTCGGGCAGACCGACCTTGTCGCGATAAGCGGCGACGAGATGGCTGCCATCGAGCAATGTCAGACCCTGCCGGCGCTGCTCGCGGGAGTCGGTGGCGAGCACCTGCAAGGCCTTGAAGGCGGGATTGGCACGCGAAGTGATGTGCTTCATGGTGCAGCCCAGGGTTCAAACGGAGTAATAGGCACCCAAGGTGGCGATGGCGACAGTCATCATGCCCAGGGCAAGATTGACCCCGACCATCATCCTGATCTGATTCAGGGCCGCCGCCGCTTTCGGCCAGTCGGCGACGGCAACGAAGCGGCAAAGCCTCGGGTAGGGTGCGAAGTAGAGATGGGCGAAAATCAGCATCATCACAACGCCCACTGTCAGCATCAGGTGCCAGTGTACGGGGGCAGGCCGTCCGACAATGACCATGACGGCCAGGCCGCTTCCGAGAATCAGCGCCACCGCCAGCCATACCCAGGGAAAGAAGCGACCCAGTACTCCCGCCCAGAGGGTCAGGCGCTGCTGGGCATCGAGTGTCGCGGCAGCCACCGGCCGCAAGCAGAGATAGGCGAAGAACATGCCACCGACCCAGACGACCACGGCCAATAGATGCAGGAACAACAATAGCGGTATGAGCTTCATAAGGTATTTTCCTTGAGCAGACGGCGCACCGGGGCGAAGCTGCGCCTGTGGATGATGCTGACGCCGTGGCTTTCCAACGCCGCCAGATGAGCTGCGGTCGGATAGCCCTTGTGCCGACCAAAACCATACTGCGGATAAAGCTCGGCCAGGCGCAGCAACTCGGCATCGCGCGCCGTCTTGGCGAGAATCGAGGCTGCCGCGATTGATTCGACGCTGGAGTCGCCCCTGACGATAGCCTTGGCCGGCATGGACACATTCGGGCAGTAGAGGCCATCGACCTCGATCGCATCGGGGGTCATCGTCAGTGCCTCGACCGCCCTTCGCATCGCCAGCAGGCTGGCCTGAAGAATATTCATTTCATCGATTTCGGCGACGCTGGAGGAGGCGATTGCCCAGGCCATGGCCTGCTCGCGGATCAATAGGGCAAGCCGCTCGCGGGTCGCAGCGGAAAGCTTCTTGGAGTCGGCCAGTCCCGCTATCGGCCGCCTTGGATCGAGGATGACCGCCGCCGCATACACCGGCCCGGCCAGCGGTCCGCGCCCGGCCTCGTCTACGCCGGCAATCAGCATCGGCTTCTGGCAGCGTGGCGCAGGATGGGCAGGATGGCCGCTGCCGCCTTGTCCGCGGTGTTCTGCCGCAGTTGCTGGTGGATTTCGGAAAAAAGTCCGAAGAGCCGCCGCGGCACGATTGGGTCTGCGACCAGATTGCCCAGGGCCTGGGCCAGGTTTTCGGGAGTTGCCTCGTCCTGCAGAAACTCCGGCACGGCAAAGCGCTCGGCGAGAATATTCGGCAATCCCACCCAGGGCTGGTATTTCATGCGCCGCATCAGGCGCCAGGACCAGGCTGACATCTTGTAGACAATCACCATGGGCTTCTTGAACAATGCCGCCTCCAGGGTTGCCGTGCCGCTTGCCACCAGGACGCCATCGGCGGCGGCCAGCGCATCATGGGCATGGCCGAAGAGCAGCGTCAGCGGCAGTTCCTGGGCAGCATACTGCCAGAGGGCATTCTCGAACTGCATGCGCGTTTCGCGCGTGACCAAGGGAACCAGGAAGCGCGCCTCAGGATAGCGGGCATGGAGCAGTTTGGCCGTTTCGATGAAAGTCTCGGCCATGAAATTGAGCTCGGACTGACGGCTACCCGGCAAGAGGGCGAAAACCAGTCCATCGGCAGACAGATTGAGACGCTCCCGCGCCGCGTTCTGATCAGGTTCCAATGGAATGATGTCGGCCAAGGGATGGCCGACATAACTGACAGGCAGTCCCGCTTTCTCGTAGATTACCGGCTCGAACGGGAACAGGCACAGCATCTGATCGACCGAGCGGGCGATCTTGCGGACGCGACCGCCGCGCCACGCCCATACCGAAGGACTGACGAAATGAATAGTGTGAATGCCTGCAGCCTTCAGCCGCGCTTCCAGCCAGAGATTGAAATCGGGGGCATCGATGCCGATGAACACGTCGGGAGGATCGGCCAGCAAGCGCTTCAAGAGTTGCCTGCGGACCCCCGCGATCTTGCGGTAATGGCGCAACACTTCGACATAGCCGCGCACCGCCAGTTGCTCCGCCGGCCACCAGGCAGCAAAACCTTCAGTCTGCATCTTCGGGCCACCGATGCCGCAGAACTCTGCATCCGGCACATGGCTTTTCAGGGCGGCAATGAGGTGGCTCGCCAGCAGGTCACCCGAGGCTTCCCCCGCTACCATGGCTATCTTGAGCACCATACGGCTAACGGATGATGCCACGCCCGGGCGCGGCGAGGAATTGCAGCAGCGGCTGGAGTTCCGGCGCGGCGCTGGCTGCGATCGCAGTTTGCGCCTCCTCCAGCTTCAGGCCCGATTTGTAGAGCATCTTGTAGGCGCGTTTGATGGCCATAATAGCGGCCTTGCTGAAACCACGTCGTTTCAGGCCCTCGCTGTTGATGCCATGCGGCTCGGATGGATTGCCCGAGGCAGTGACATAAGGCGGCAGGTCCTGCAGCAGGATGCTGCCCATCGCGGTCAGGCTGTGGGCGCCGATGCGCACGAACTGGTGCACCACCGTGAAGCCGCCGAGTATGGCCCAGTCGCCGACGACCACATGGCCTGCCAACTGCGCGTTGTTGGCGAAAATGGTATGGCTGCCGACCTGGCAGTCGTGCGCCAGATGAACATAGGCCATGATCCAGTTGTCGTTGCCCAGGCGGGTGACGCCGACGTCCTGGGCTGTGCCGCAATTCAAGGTGCAGAACTCGCGGATGGTATTTCTGTCGCCAATCTCCAGACGGGTCGGCTCATCGGCGTATTTCATGTCCTGGGGGATGGCGCCGATCGAGGAGAACTGGAATATGCGGTTTTCCCGCCCGATCCGGGTATGGCCTTCTATCACCACATGAGGGCCGATGCGCGTACCTTCGCCGATCTCGACATGCTCGCCGATCAGCGAATAGGCGCCGATCGAGACTCCTGTGCCGATGATCGCGCCGGGATGAATGATTGCGTTCGGATGAATCGTTGCCACGCTCGTCATGGGATCGCGCGCACCGTGCACATCAGATCTGCCTCGGTGACCACTTGTTCGCCGACCAGCGCTTGACCGGAAAACTTCCAGATGCCGCGCATATTGCGGGTGATCGAGACATTGAGGCGCAGCTGGTCGCCGGCCGTGACCGGCTTCTTGAAACGGGCATTGTCGATGCCGACGAAGTAATAGACAGACTTGTCGTCTGGCTTGCTGCCCAGGGTCTTGAAGGAGAGAATGGCGGCGGCCTGTGCCAGCGCCTCGATGATCAGAACGCCCGGCATCACCGGATGGTGGGGGAAGTGACCATTGAAGAAAGGCTCGTTGATGCTGACGTTCTTCAGCGCCGAAATTCTCTCTCCCGGCACGCACTCCAGCACGCGATCGACGAGAAGGAAGGGATAGCGATGCGGCAGATATTCGAGGATTGCATGGATATCCATCGAGGTCATGATTTTTGCTCCAGTTCTGACAGGCGCGCCACTTGTGCCTCAAGGGCGCGTATTTTATCCGCCAGCGAATCGAGGTGGCGCAAATGCGAAAAATTTTTCAGCCAGCCGGCATGGTCGAGAAAAGGTATTGCCGCCGTATAGGTGCCTGCCTGGGTGATGGATTTCGCTACCAGCGTAGCCGCTGAAATATTGACGTCGTCAGCAAGGGCGATATGACCAAGGATCACCGCTCCGCCACCAACGGTGCAGCGCCGCCCGATGCTGGCGCTGCCGGCGATGCCGACGCAGCCGGCCAGTGCGCTATGGGCGCCGATGCGGACATTGTGGCCAACCTGAATCTGGTTGTCGAGCTTGACGCCATCCTCTATCACGGTGTCGTCGAGCGCGCCGCGGTCTATAGTCGTGTTGGCGCCGATCTCGACGTCGTCGCCGATGACGACGCGGCCGATCTGCGGAATCTTGAGCCAGGAACCATCCTGTTCGCGGGCAAAGCCGAAGCCATCCGCGCCAATCACCGCTCCCGAGTGAATAATCGCGCGTCTGCCAATCACGCAGCCGGCATAGACGCTGACATTGGCATGGAGCCGGGAACCGGCGCCAATGGAGACGCCTTCGCCGATGGCGCAGCCAGGACCGATCTCGACAGCCTCGCCGATGAGGCATCCCTTGCCGACAAAGGCGCCGGCCGCGATGCTGGCGCTTGCCGGCAGCTCGGATGCTATCGTCGCAGCAGGATGGTGGCCAGAGGTCTCATGGCTGACTGGATTCAGCCATTGGGCGACGCGGGCAAAATAGGCATAGGGTTGATCGCAGACGATGCGGTCGACCGGGCAATTGCTGGCGGCCTGCCTGCTCAGTATGACAGCTCCAGCAAGGGTGGACTTCAGGCGGCCGAGGTACTTCGGGTGAGCGAGAAAGCTGATATTTTCTGGGCCGGCTCGCTCCAGCGTGGCGACCTGCACTATCAGTCTGGAGCCGTCGCCTATCAATTCGCCGCCGAAGCGGGCAACGATCTCGTCTAAGCGAACAGAGGCCAAGTTTTGCTACGCTTACTTGCTGCCGTCGCCGAGCGCCTTGATAACCCTGTCGGTAATATCGATGCGCGGATTGAAGTAGACCGCTTCCTGGAAAATGATGTCGAATTTCTCGCTCTCGGCGATGCCCTTGATGACCTTGTTCACGCGTTCGAAAATCTGCGCCATCTCCTCATTTTGGCGCAGGTTGAGATCTTCGCGGAACTCGCGCTGCTTCCTCTGAAAGTCGCGATTGAGCTCATTGAATTCGCGATCCTTGTCGCGTCTGTCGGACTCCGACATGGTGACCGAGTTTTTTTCCAGGCTCTCCTGCAGGGTCTGCAAGCGTTTTGCAACCTTCTGCAACTCCTGATCGCGCTTTTCGAACTCCTTCTCTATCTTCTTCTTGGCCTTTGTGGCCTGCGGTGCATCATTGAGGATGCGCTGGCTATTGACGAAACCAATCTTGACATCGGCGCTGGCGGAAGCCGTTGCCAGCAAGCAGGCTGCGGCCAGTAAGGGGATGAGAATCTTGTTCAATGTGGTTCTCCTGCTGCGATAAGAATATCAGAATGTGGTGCCCATCTGGAATTGCAGGCGCTGCACCTTGTCATCGATTTTTTTGTTGAGAGGGTTACCCAAGCTGAATTTCAGAGGGCCCATGGGCGAAGACCAGACGACAGACAGGCCGGTGCTGTAACGCAAATCTTTGACGCTCATTTTCTCGCCCTTTCCCCAGACCTGTCCAGCATCGAGGAAAACACCCAGGCGTACCGATTTGTCCAGGCCCATTCCCGGCATGGGCAGCAGGAATTCTGCATTGCCGACGAGGCGGCGGGTGCCGCCCAAACGGGTGCCGGTCGCGGGATCGATGGGGCCGAGGGAACTGCTGTCGAAGCCACGCACCGAACCTATACCTCCTGCATAGTAATTCTTGAAGAAAGGCAATGTCTTGCCGCTATAACCGTTGGCCAAGCCAAACTCCCCATTGAGCAGCAGCGTGTAGTCCGTGAACAGGGGAAAGAATTGCTGGCGCTGAACCGTGGCCCGATAGTAACGCAGAGTGCCGCCGGGCAGACCGAGTTCACCGACTATCCGGGAGACCCCGCCCCTGGTCGGATAGAGGCGGCTGTCTATGGTCTCCTTTGCCCAGCCAGCCGTGCCAAGAAGCGTGGTATTCGAGGCGCCGAAGTTTCTCACATAGTCCTGGAATTGCAGCGGACTATTGCTGTCCACCGACAGGGTGGTGGCATCGCCGGAAAGGCCAAAACTGACATTATCGTCCTCCGCGATGGGCACAGAATAACGCACCCCGCCGCCGAAGGATTTGCTGCCGTAGGAACCAACGGCGAGCGAACTGGTATCGGTTTTCCTGCGGTAGAGGTCGAAGCCGCGACCTATGCCATCAACCGTGTAATACGGGTCGGTGTAGGAGAAAGATTGGACGGTGTTGACCTTGCTGGTATTGAGGGCAACGCCAACATGCTTGCCGCTGCCGAAAAGGTTCTGCTGCTGCAGTGAGCCAGACAGGACGAGTCCTTCCGTACTCGAGAGACCGGCACCCAGCATCACGTTGCCGGTCGGCTTTTCCTTGACGTTCACATTGAGGTCAACCTGATCCGTGGTGCCCGGGACGGCCGGAGTCTCCACCGTCACCTCCTCGAAATAGCCGAGGCGATCGACTCTCGTTCTCGACTTGTTGATCTTGTCGCCGTCATACCAGCTCGATTCCATCTGGCGCAATTCGCGGCGGATCACTTCGTCGCGCGAGCGGGAGTTGCCGGTGACGTTGATATTCTTGACATAAACGCGCCGGCCGGGATCGATGAAAATGGTGAAGGCCACCAGGCGCTTTTCCTTGTCGAGTTCCGGTGCGGCATTCACATTGGCGAAAGCGAAACCCTCGTTGCCTAGCCGCTCGCTGATCTTCTTGGTGGTCTCGGTCAACTTCTCGCGCGAGAATGTCTCGCCAGACTTGAGCTGGACAAATTTTAGCAACTCCTCCTCGGACAGAAGCAGATCGCCGGCAAGCTTGACCGAGGAAACCGAATAGGGCTCCCCTTCGCTAATATTCGCCGTGATGTAGATGTCCTGCTTGTCGGGAGAAATCGACACCTGGGTTGACTCGATGTTGAACTCCAGATAGCCGCGATTGAGGTAGTAGGAGCGCAGCGTTTCCAGGTCGCCCGCGAGTTTCTGTTTGGAGTACTGGTCATTCTTTGTGTACCAGGTCAGAAGGCCTGGCGTGCGCAGCACGAAGAGCGCGGTGAGGTCCTTCTCCTTGAAGGCCTGGGCGCCGACGATATTGATCTGCTTGATCTTGGCGACTTCGCCTTCGACAACCGCAAAGTTGATGCCGACGCGATTGCGTTCCAGCGGCGTGATCGTGGTCGTCACAATGACCCCATAATAACCGCGCGAGAGGTATTGCCTTTTCAACTCCTGCTCGGCCTTGTCAACCAGCGATCTGTCGAAAATCCGCGACTCGGCCAGGCCCACTTCGACCAAACCTTTCTTGATCTGTTCCTTGTCGAACTGCTTGAGACCGGTAAATTCCAGAGAAGCGACCGCCGGCCGCTCCTCAAGAACAACAACCAGAACGCCACCTTCGATCTCGAGCCGGACGTCCTTGAAGAAACCGGTCGCAAAAAGGGTCTTGACGGCCTGGGTGGCCTTGTCGTCGGTCATGGTTTCGCCGACCTTGACCGGGAGATAACTGAATACCGTACCTGCCTCGGTACGCTGTATGCCTTCTATGCGGATATCCTTGACCACGAAAGGGTCGAAGGCAGAGGCTGAGGTCGCGAATAACGCCGCCACCAGCCCAGCTATCAGGTTTTTATTCATTCGGCTATCCGGATAAGAGGCGGTTGATATCGTTATAAAAGGCGAACGCCATCAGCAGAAGCAGCAGGAACAAGCCGATTTGCTGGCCGATTTCCATTACCCGCTCGGAGAGAGGTCCACCTTTGAGAAACTCGATCACATAATACAATAAATGTCCGCCATCCAGTATGGGAATGGGCAGCAGGTTGAGTACGCCCAGGCTGATGCTGATGATGGCCAGAAACTTCAGGTACTGTGATCCGCCCAGACTGGCAGACTGTCCGGCATAGTCCGCGATGGTCACCGGACCGCTCAAGTTCTTCCAGGAAGCTTCGCCGCTGATCATGCGACCTATCATCTTCAGCGTGAATAGGGAGGTATCCCAAGTTTGCGTCACGGCCCTGGTGAAGGCTGAAAATACACCGTAGCGAACCGTGGTCAGCATTTCGGCGCGCAACTGCGGGTCATCCTTCACCATGATGCCGATGCGACCGACAGCGCGGCCACCCTCCTCCACGGATGCGGGAGTCGCCAGCAATGTCAGCGTCTGGCCGCCTCTTTGCAACTCGAACTGCAACTGCCTTGCCGGTGCCTGGCTGATCAGTGTGGCCACTTCATTCCATGAGTTCACCTGCCGGTTCCCCACGGCGATAAAAATGTCGCCGTCGCGAATGCCCGCTTTTTCCGCCACGGAACCCGCGATCACACGGCCAACGACAGCTGCCAGCTTTGGCCGGTAGAGCAGCAGACCCAGGCGCTGCGACAGGTCGGCCTCGAGGTCAGCCGCACTCAGGTCCTGCGTCTCTATGCGGCGGCTGGCAATTTCCTGGCGCCGATTGATCACTTCGAGCGTCACCGACTGCTTCTCGATTGCCGCCGCGAGAATTTCCCAGCGCATGTCCTGCCAGGTAGTCACCGCCTTGCCGTTGATGCTGCGCACGGTCTCGCCATCGGCGAGACCCGCCGCTGCCGCTGCGCTCGCTGCCGGCGGTGCCGCCAGCACCGGACGCAGTTCCTCCGAGCCGTGCATGAATAACAGCCAGTAGATCAAGACGGCCAGGAAGAGGTTGGCGAGCGGCCCGGCGACGACCACCATGATGCGTTTGCCTATCGGCAGGCGGTTGAAGGCGCGCGGCAGTTCGTGCGCCTCGACCGGACCTTCCCGCTCGTCCAGCATCTTGACGTAGCCGCCCAGAGGAAAAACAGAGATGGCCCATTCTGTCTGATCGGCTCCGAAGCGCGCGATCACGAGCGGTCTGCCAAAACCCACCGAGAAACGCAGGACCTTGACGCCGACCAGGCGCGCCACGGCGAAGTGCCCCAGTTCATGCACCACGATCAGGATGCCCAGCGTAGCCGCGAAGGCGCCGAGATAAAAGGCGAAGCTGGTCGCTGTCATCACTTCTGCCAGCGCGCAACCACAGCCTTTGCGGCGCTGCGTGCCTGTTCATCGATGGCCTTGACCGCGGCGAGATCCGGAACTGCAACAGCGGGGATCTCTGCGAGTATGGCGACTATGGTATCTGCGATGCGCAGATAAGGCAGTCGGCCGTCGAGGAAGGCGGCGACCGCAATCTCGTTGGCGGCATTCAACAGAGTCGGTGCGCTGCCGCCTGCAGACAGCGCCTGGTAGGCCAGGGGCAGACAGGGGAAGCGCAGCAAGTCCGGGCGTGAAAAGTTCAACTGGCCTATGGCGAACAGGTCCAGGGGCGCCACCCCGGCCGCGATTCGCTCCGGGTAGGCCAGGGCATGGGCAATCGGTGTGCGCATGTCAGGGTTGCCAAGTTGGGCGAGCACTGATCCATCGACATATTCGACCAGGGAATGAATCACGCTCTGGGGGTGGATGACCACCTCTATCCTCTCTGCCGGAGCATTGAACAACCAGTGCGCCTCGATCACCTCAAGGCCCTTGTTCATCATGGTCGCAGAGTCCACGGAAATCTTCCGCCCCATCACCCAGTTAGGATGAGCACAGGCCTGAAGAGGCGTCACCCCGGCCAGTTGCGCCAGCGGCGTGTCGAGAAATGGCCCGCCGGAAGCGGTGAGAAGGATGCGCCGCACGCCCTTTGCGACGAATGATCCAGAATAGTCGGCTGGCAGCGACTGGAACACCGCGTTATGCTCGCTGTCGATGGGCAGAAGCTGCGCACCCGAGCGCTGCACCTCAGCCATGAACAGTGCGCCTGCCATCACCAGCACTTCCTTGTTGGCAAGCAGTACGCGCTTTCCGGCACGCACCGCCGCCAGGGTGGGTGCCAGGCCAGCGGCACCGACGATGGCGGCCATTACCGTATCCACTTCGTCGAGAGCGGCCACCTCTTCCAGAGCTGCTGGCCCGGCCAGTACCTCCGTGGCAAGACCCGCGGCTGTGAAATCTGCCGCCAGCCTTTTCGCATCGCCGGCGTCCGCCACCACGGCGTAGCGCGGACGGTGGATGAGACATAATCTCGAAAGTTCATCGACCCGCGCGTGGCCGCTGAGCGCCACCACCTCGAAGCGCTCCGGGTGCTGCAGGACGACATCAAGCGTGCTGGCGCCGATGGAGCCGCTGGCACCCAGCACGGTCAGTTTCTGCTTCCTGGGAAATTCCATATCAGGCGGTCAAAAACATTCCCAGACAGATGAGGGGCAGAGTCGAGGTGAGACTGTCAATGCGGTCGAGGACGCCGCCATGACCCGGCAAGAGTCCGCTGCTATCCTTTTCGCCAGCCTGGCGCTTGGCCAGGGACTCGAACAGGTCGCCCAGGATGCTGACACTGGTGGCGAGCAGAAGAGCGATCGCGGCAAGGACAAACTCACTGGCTGATATCAGATGGCCGGTCGCCGCACCGAGCAGGAGACCGTAAGCCTCTACCGCGATCACTGCGCCGGCCACGCCTTCCCAGGTTTTTCCAGGGCTGATCAGTGGCGCAAGCTTGTGTCGTCCGCAGGCGCGACCGGTGAAATAGGCTGCGATATCGGCAACCCATACCAGCGCCATCGCCGCGAGCAGGAGCAGAGGACTCCTCTTCAACAGCATGACCATCGCCGCCCAGCTCGGCAGCAGGAGTAGCCAGCCTAGCAACAGACCCAGGGCATCGGCTTTGAGAGGCCAGTGTTTCGAGAACCACAGCGGCACCAGGAGCAGCCAGAAGATGAGCGCCAGCGCCCACATGGGGATGAGCAGGGGCAAAGGCATTCCTGCCGCCCAGAGTAGCGCGCAGAGTACCAGGGTCAGCGCCGCATAGAGTTTGCGCCTGCCAGGAGCCATCTTCAGCAGACCGGCCCACTCCCAGGCCGCGATCGCGACGATCACTGCGAAAACCATTGCCGTGGCTTGTGCCGGAAGCAGGAAAAGCGCGACGAGGAGTCCGGCGGCGAGGCACAGTGCGGTGATGATCCGGGTCTTAAGCATCTTGCTGCGCCACGGCAGCGATACGGGTCTCGCTCCCGTGAAGCTGGTCGCTGGTACGGCCGAAGCGGCGCTCGCGGCTCCTGTAGGAAGCGATTGCCGCATCGAGCGCGGCGGCATCGAACTCTGGCCAGAGGAGATCGGTGAAGTACAGCTCCGTGTAAGCCAGTTGCCACAGCAGGAAATTGCTGATGCGCTGCTCGCCGCCGGTGCGGATGAAGAGATCAGGCTCGGGCGCATAAGCCATCGCCAGATGTGCGGCGAGATCATCCTCGGAGAAATCGTCTCTCTTCTCGGGCTGCGCTTTGATCATGCGTTCGACTGCCTGCAGGATATCCCAGCGACCGCCGTAGTTTGCGGCGATGGTCAGCGTCAGACGGTTATTGCCGGCTGTGATTTCTTCGCTGCGGCGTATCAGTTCGACGAGTCTGGGCTCGAAGCGGGAAAGGTCGCCGATGACGCGGAAGCGGACATTGTTCCGGTTCAGCTTCTCCACCTCTTCTTCCAGGGCGAACATGAACAGGTTCATCAGAAAAGAGACTTCGTCGGGCGGCCGGCGCCAGTTCTCCGAACTGAAGGCGAACAGGGTGAGATAGGAAATGCCGCGCTCGATGCAGGTCTTGACCATTTCGCGCACACTCTCGACGCCGCGCTTGTGGCCGGCGATGCGCGGCAGAAAACGTTTCTTGGCCCAGCGGCCATTGCCGTCCATGATGATGGCGACATGCCCGGGCACATCGCCTGTGGGAAGGATGGACTGGGTGGAACTAGAAAATCGGCTCACGCCATCTCCCTCCTTTCGCGAAACTTGCCCAAGACCGCCGTTAAACGGCCATCAGGTCCTTTTCCTTGTCGACCAAGGCCTTGTCAATCTCGGCCACGAAACGGTCGGTCAGTTTCTGGATGTCGTCCTGGATGCGGCGCTCGTCGTCTTCAGAGACTTCCTTCTTTTTCAGCGCATCCTTGAGATGGGTATTGGCATCGCGGCGCAGGTTGCGCACCGCAATCTTGGCGCTCTCGCCCTCATGCTTGACCATTTTGATGAGTTCGCGGCGCCGCTCCTCGGTCAGGGACGGCATGGGCACGCGAATCATATCGCCCTGGTTGGCGGGATTGAGGCCCAGATCGGCATCACGGATGGCCTTTTCGACCTTCGCGACCATCGTCTTCTCGTACGCCTGCACGCCTATGGTGCGGGCGTCTATCAGGGTCAGGTTGGCGACCTGGTTGATGGGCACCATGGAGCCGTAGTAATCAACCTGAACATGATCGAGGATGCCGGTGTGGGCTCGGCCGGTGCGAATCTTGCCAAGGTCGTTCTTCAACGCCTCCAGCGATTTTTGCATCTTCTGTTCGGTGGTCTTCCTGAGTTCGGCGATCATACGGGTCTCCTCAACAGTGCACCATGGTGCCCTCGTCCTCGCCCTGCACCACGCGCTTCAAGGCACCGGGCTTGAATATCGAGAAGACGTTGATAGGCAGGTTCTGGTCGCGGCATAGCGCCAGCGCCGTCGCGTCCATGACTTTCAGATTGCGGTTGATGGCTTCGTCGAAGCTGATGCTGGCATAGCGCGTCGCCCCCTTGTCCTTCATCGGATCCGCACTGTAGACGCCATCGACCTTGGTCGCCTTGAGAACGATCTCAGCGCCAATCTCTGAACCGCGCAGGGCTGCAGCGGTGTCCGTGGTGAAGAAGGGATTGCCAGTGCCTGCGGCAAAGATGACGACTTTTCCTTCTTCAAGATAGCGTATCGCCTTGCCGCGGATATAGGGTTCGACCACCTGCTCGATGTTCAGCGCGGACTGTACGCGGCTGTTCACCCCTGCCTGGCGCATCGCATCCTGTAGCGCCATGGCATTCATCACCGTGGCCAGCATGCCCATATAGTCGGCAGTCGCCCGGTCCATGCCGGTGGCGGTGCCTGCCAGGCCGCGGAAGATATTGCCACCGCCGATGACGACGCCGATCTCGACCCCCATCGCGGCAACGGCACCGATTTCGGCGACGATGCGGGCGATGGTGTCGCGATTGATGCCGTAGGCATTTTCGCCCATCAGGGCCTCGCCCGAGAGCTTGAGCAGTATGCGCTTGTAGGCAGTCTTCATCCTGAGTGAAGCTTACTTGGCTGTAGCTAGAGCCGCTTGGGCGGCAACCTCTGCGGCAAAGTCGGTCTGCTTCTTCTCGATGCCCTCGCCGACGATATAAAGAGCAAAGCTCGGAATCTTGGCGCCCTTGCTCTTCAGCAACTGCTCTATGGTCTGCTTGTCGTCCTTGACGAAGAGTTGGCCCAGCAGCGTGACTTCCTTGAGGTACTTTTGCACCGTGCCTTCTGCGATTTTCTCCAGCATGGCTTCAGGCTTGCCGGCTTCCTTCGCCTTCTCGATGGCGATGCGCCGCTCCGTGTCGAGAAGCTCGGCAGGAACGCCGCTGGCATCCAGAGACTTGGGTTTGGATGCGGCGATGTGCATCGCCAGATCCTTTGCCAGAGCCTCGTCGCCGCCGACCACATCGACCAGGACGCCGATCTTCGAACCGCCGTGAATATAGCTGGCCAATTTGCCCTGCGCCTCAAAGCGCACGAAGCGGCGGATGGAAAGGTTCTCGCCGATCTTGCCGATGAGCGCAGTACGGGTGACTTCCACGCTCTTGTCGCCAAGATTCATGGCTGCTAGCGCGGCGACGTCTGCCGGCTTGCCCTTGGCCACCAGTTCGGCCAGGCTTTTCGCGAAGGTGAGAAAATCGTCGTTCTTGGCGACGAAGTCCGTCTCGCAATTGACCTCTATCATGCTGCCCAGTTTGCCGTCGGCCGACAAGAAAACGCCGACGATGCCTTCCGCGGCGATGCGGCCGGCTGCTTTGCTGGCCTTGCTGCCGAGTTTGACGCGCAGGATTTCCTCTGCCCGGTCCATGTCGCCTTCTGCTTCGGTCAGGGCCCTCTTGCATTCCATCATCGGCGCGTCGGTCTTCTCGCGCAGAGTCTTGACCATGCTTGCGGTTATTTCCGCCATTTCTCTACTCCGCTAAAAAATTATTCGGCAGCCGCTTCGTCGACTTCGACGAACTCGTCTTCCCCGGCCACCGCTGCCACCATTTCGCTGAACGATTCGTTGCGTCCTTCGAGGATGGCGTCCGCGACGCCGCGGGCGTAGAGGCGAATGGCACGGCTGGAGTCGTCGTTACCCGGAATCACGTAGTTCACGCCCTCGGGCGTATGATTGGTATCGACCACGCCTATCACCGGGATGCCGAGCTTGCCAGCTTCGGTGATGGCAATCTTGTGGTAGCCGACGTCGATCACGAACAAGGCGTCGGGCAAGCCGGCCATGTCCTTGATGCCGCCTATGCTCTTCCTCAACTTGTCCATTTCGCGCTGGCACATCAGCGCTTCCTTCTTGCTCATTTTCTCGAAGGCGCCGTCGAGGGTCATCTGCTCGAGATCCTTGAGACGCTTGATGGACAGCTTGACCGTCTTGAAGTTGGTCAGCATGCCGCCCAGCCAGCGCTCATCGACAAAAGGCATGCCGGCG
>CAIYYX010000141.1 GCA_903930535.1 uncultured Sterolibacterium sp.
ACCCAGATTGCCACGGCCCTGCGGGCCTCGCAATGACGTGAATGGATTGACCCAGATTGCCGCGGCCTTGCGGGCCTCGCAATGACGTGAATGGATTGACCCAGATTGCCACGGCCCTTCAGGGTCGTGGCAATGACGGACTTCTTCAGTCCTAGGCTGCTGGCTGGGTTTCCGGGCGAGGCTTGGCACCGGCTGCGGCTCTGCGCACAGAAGGTGCTTTCGCCTTTGCCTTGACCGGCGGCCTGGCTATTCTCAGTTTCGCCCGCACCGCGGCTTTGAGTTGACTTAGCAGCGCAAGATCATGCTCGCGCAAGTACTCGATGATTTCCCAGTCTGCGCGCTTGATACGGACGACATCGATCTGTTCGCAGTGGACCATTTTCACCAGGGCCGCGATCTTGCCCGGCAGAATCAATCGCTGTTCATAACGGCTGCCAACGATAGGTCCGACGCCGACTTGAGACCAAAAATCCAATTGCGTGAGGCCGAGGCTTTTACGCAAGGTACGCGAATCGAAGGCAATTCTATTATTCATGATGCTCCTCTGCGCTCAGGATGGTCGTGTTAAAGAAGGTGTTCTTGGCCCATAGCCAGATCAGACCTGGATGTTTATCTATAAACCGGCGGTCGTCGCCAGTTGCGCGACGCTCGCGGATTACCATCGTGGGGATATTGTTGTGCCGCCGCCGGGGGCGGTCAATGCGGGGTGAAAAATGAAACTAGAGTTTCATTTCCGCTTGCGCGGTCAAGGCGACAGGCGCTTACTGAAACATCGCGTTGGCGTGGCGGCTTCTCGCCTCCATGCGGCCGAACAGCGGCCGCAGCTCGGCGTTCCAGACCAGACCCAGCGCCTTGCAGGCCGGCGCCGAGAGCGTGGTGACGCGATTTTCATCGCGGCCGGTCAGGTCCAGCGCGTTGCTCAGGACTTCCGCGATATACACCAGCGGAACCAGCGGTTCATGCAGCGCCTCATCGGGCGCGTGGTGGTGGGCAATGGCCGCTGTAATGTTGGCCGGCAGTGACCAGTGCTCGGCCAGCCAGCCGCCGATGGTCGCGTGGTCGACGCCGAAGTGCTCACGCTCGACTATATCGATGCCGCTATTGCTGGTGTTCGCTTCGGCCCAGGCGGCGTGGCACCCTGCCGGATCCATGCGGTAGAGCCAGAGCTGGCCGATGTCGTGGAGCAAGCCGGCGATCAGCGCGGCGTCGATCGAGACCGGCGCCGTCATGTGCAGCGCCATCTCCACGCTGCATACGCCGGCAGCGACGTTGTGTTGCCAGAAGGTGACGGGCAGGCCCGGCGGGGCGATGCTGTCGACAAAACTGGCGAGGCTGCTGATCACCGTCATTTCGCGCACGTTGCGCATGCCGATCAGCGAGGTGGCGGTGTAGATGTTTTGGATCGCTGCCGAGCCTCGCGTGCGCGAGCCCGCGGCGTTCGCTCGCGAGAGCACGCGCGCAGAGATGACCGGATCGCGCTGGATATGCTCGACCAGGATCTTGAGGTTGGCGTCCGGGTCATCGAGGGTTCGCAGTATCTCGGTGACGAAATGAGGAAAGCTGGCAAGTTTGCCGCTGATCTCGGCAGCGTTTTCCCGGGTGATCGTGAGGGCCGCCATCATGCGCTCCGGTATGCCAGAATCTGGTCGAACAGGCCGGCAATGTTGGGTTCGGTCAGGTCTGCGCCGGAGAAGATCTGCAGCAGGCGACCGGCCGCCTGAGAGGCGTCGAGGGCGACCTGCTGATCGGAGCGCCTATCGGGCTCGAGGATGAAAATGAACTCGGCCTGGTGTGCCTTCAACTGGTGCAGGCTGTCCTCGTTCAGGATGTGGCCTGCGGGCAGGCTCAGGCGCAGGATTCCGGATTTGACCACAGTGGCCGTAGCACCCAGGGTCATTCCTTCACGGGCGTCGCTCAAGGGAATGTAGTGCGGACGGGTGCGCATCGGGGGCGCGTCTGCCATCTCGTTGCTATCGTCAATCATCTTGTACCTCTTGCGTGTTCAAGGCGGATCACACGGCACTCAGTCGGCCAGGAGTTTCTTGATCGCGGCGACGAGTTCCATCGGGCTGAATGGCTTGATGAAATAGGCGTCGGCGCCGCGCTTCATGCCCTCCTCATGGTCGCATATCTGGCCGCGGGCGGTCACCATGATGACGCGGGTGTGCGCGAGCGCCGGGTTGCTCTTGATGGCATCGAGCACTTGCAGCCCGTCGAGTTCGCCAGGCATCATCACGTCGAGCACGATGATATCCGGTTTGTTCAGGATGGCGATTTCGAGTCCGGATACCCCGTCCTCGGCTTCGAAAATCTCGAAGGCCTTGCCCAGGGACAGCTTGATCAGACGGCGAATGTCGGAATGGTCATCGACGAGCAGAATCTTGTTCATGGCGGGCTCCTTGCGAACTTCTTTGCACTCAGGTCATTTTGCATTTGGCAGGCTTACAAGGCGGCGCGCCGGACGAGTATTTGTTCTGCGATCGCGCGCAGTTTTTCGAAAGGCACAGGCTTGGGAAGTATCGTGACGCCTCTGGGCAGGCCGCCTTCCTTGGTGATGTTCACCTCGTCGAGGCCGGTGACGACGATGATCTCCATGCCTTCCCGGAAGCTCGACGTGGTCAGATGACGGATCATCAAAAAGCCATCCATTCCCGGCATGCGCAAGTCGGAGATCATCATGTCGGGAGACTCGCGGCCGACACGCATCAAGGCTTCGTAGCCATTGCTTGCGGTCGAGATGTCGATGGGCAGATTCCATGCATTGATGCGCAGCTTGTAGAGTTTGAGCAGAACGCTATCGTCTTCAACCACCAGCACCTTGAGGCGCTCCTCCGGAGAAGAAGCGCCTAGGGCGGGGCCGGTGCCTTCCGGATTGAGCATGCGCTGAACCGAGGCGACGCTGATGCGCCTATGCCCGCCGTCCGTTTTCCAGGCTTCCAGAATACCGCTGTTCGCCCATAGCTGGGCGGTGCGCAAGGCCACGCCCAGAAGCTTGGCAGCCTCGCTGGTGGTGCAATAAGCGGATTTTACGGAGTTGGGCATCTGGTCAACCTTTTCTGGAGCGTGTTCATATTTTATCAAATCTTTTGAAAATAGCAATAATTTGTTCAAATATTATCAATTGAGTGTATCATCACTCCCATTCGAGTATGAACGCAGCCGGTGGAGGAATCATGAGTAGCGAGACAGCCCAGCACCCCACATTGCCTTCTGCAGTCGAGTCGCCGCTGCTGGCGGGCTTGATCCGGGGTGAGGTGCTTGAATGGACGAAGCAGTTGCAAGGCATATTCAATCATCTGGAGCGCATGCGCAGCGAAGGATTGATGCCGGCCACATTTACCGGCATCGAAGTATTCGACAACGCGGCACGAATGACTTGGGATATGGTCGGAAAAATGGAGACCCTTGCCACCCTGGCAGAAACCTTTGGCGGCCAGAACGACAGCCAGCACGAGCGCTTTTTCCTTTCCGCTTTGTTGTCGGAAATCCTGGCTGCGCGCAGCGACAGTCGCTGGCCGAGGTTTGTGGTCAAACCGACTGTAGGGGAAGCCTCGCCTGTCTATGGCAACAAAGAGTGGATACGAAAGATGCTCGAGCACTTGCTGCGCGACTTGGAACTCAACATGGGGGTCGAACAAAAGATCGCCTTCTCGCTCCGACAATTGGGCAATCACGTACTTCTGTTCTGCCAGGATGAGACGCTACCTGCCCATGACCGGGATCGTCCGCGGCCGCCTCTGCCGCCCCCCAGCGGCCTGACCTTCAGCATCTGCAGGCGAATCGCGGAGTTGCATGGCGGCACGGTGCGCATGGACTCCGAGGTGGAGTTCGACAAGACGGTGATCACAGGCTTCAGCTTATCCTTGCCCACCGGTGCGCAAGCGCATGTGGAGGCGCGCCGTTGCGATGAATGCCCGCTGGTCGAGCAGATCGAGCAATACGCAGTAGACCTTGCGGACGTGCTCGAGCAGTGTCAAGAACTTGAGAAAGTAAAGGCTCCCAAATGAACAAGTTGCTCATCGTCGATGACCAGTCTGACATCCGCCGCCTGCTGCGCCTGACCCTGGGCAAGCGCTTTGACCTGATCGAGGCCGCCGATGCCGCCTCGGCCTGGGAACTCATACGCCACGAGAAACCGCGCGGCGTGATTCTCGATGTCATGATGCCAGGCGAGATGGACGGCTATCAGCTTTGCGAAAGAATCCGCCGCGATCCGCAATCCAAGCTCATGTATGTCGCGCTGGTCACTGCCCGCGGGCAGGACGAGGACAAGGAGCGGGGCAAGGCGGTCGGGGCGGACGACTATTTCGTCAAGCCATACAGCCCGCTGCAACTGTTGCGCACCATAGAGAGCCGTCTGACATGATGCCGCCGCCGCTTCTTCGCCTCTAGGCAGGCGCACCATGGACAGCATCGAGGCACGGACCGAACCCAATCCGATGAACTTCGCGATGCTCAATGGTTTTGCCGCTGGCCTCTATCTGGCCTTGGGTGCGTTGGGTTTGAGCTTTGCGATTGACCCGGGCTATGCCAGCCCCATTTTCCCGGCTGCGGGTTTTGCCGTTGCCATCCTGCTGTATTCGGAAAAGCGCGCCTGGCCGGGCATCTGGCTCGGGTCACTGGCGCTGAACCTGGGCTTTGCCTGGTTCCATGGCGACCTGAGTGGCGACCTGAACTGGCGCGGCGCATTGCTCGCCGCGGTCATTGCCAGCGGCTCCGTCGCGCAGGCAATGGCCGCCTCGTGGCTGCTTGCGCGCGGCGTCAAGAAGGGCTGGCAGACGCTGGAAACCGACTCCGACATCATCCGCGTCCTGGCGCTGGCGGGGCCCATCGCCTGCGTGATCTCGGCCTGCACGGGCGTGGCTGCGCTGTATTGGGCGCAAGTGATTCCCGGCTCCGAGATTCCCTACGCCTGGTGGAACTGGTGGTCCGGCGACACGCTGGGTGTGTTGATCATGCTGCCGCTCAGCCTCTCCGTGATCTACCGCCGGCATTCGCCCTGGCGGGCACGCTTCGCAACGCTGGTGCTGCCCATGGCGATCATGCTGGGTCTGGTCGCCGGCGCATTTTACGCGGCCACGCAGTGGCAGAAGGCGCAGCTGGCTTCGGCCATCCAGAGTAGCGGCGAGGCGCTCGTCCAAAGGCTGGAGCAGCGCATACTGGCCCACCAGGAAGCGCTCTCCGCGCTGCACCGCTTGGTCGAGGTCACGCCCGCCATGCGTTACGCTCAATTCGAGCACTTCACGCGCATCACCCTCAAGGACAACCCCGACATCTTCGCCCTGAGCATCAATCCCCGCGTCTTGTCTGAAAAACGCCAGGCATTCGAGCGTGGAATGGCCGCGACATTGGGCAGCGCCGCTTTCGAAATCAGGGAGCGGGACAGCGAGCGCCGACTGGTGCGCGCCGGCCCGCGGCCGGACTATGTCCCTGTCGGCTTCATCGCGCCCCGGGAGGGCAATAGCGCTGCCATCGGTTACGACATCAATTCTGATCCGGCGCGCCACGATGCCATCGGGCGGGCCCTGCGCTCGCACCAAGCGGCGCTCACCGCGCCCCTGCAACTGGTTCAGGAGAACAGGCAGCGCATTGGCGTCCTGCTGTTGCATCCGTCGGGCGAGGCGACGCAAGATGCGGCGCTCGGGCCCGAACGCTTTGCCGGTTTTGTCGTGGGCGTCATCAAGGTCGATGAGATGGTGGCAATCGCCACGCGCTCCACCATGATTCCGGGTCTGCTCCTGGCGGTCGATGATGCCGCATCGCCAGCCGACAAGGCTTTGCTCTATCGTTCATCCGGTGACCCTGGCGCGGCTGATGAGCGCTACCTGTGGCGCAAGGAGATCCCCTTCGCCGACCGACTCTGGACGGTCAAGGTGTTCCCCACCGAAGACTATCTGCGTCAGCACCATCACTGGCTGGCGCTGGCGGTGGGGGCCTGCGGCCTGTTGCTGGCGGCGCTGCTGCAAATGCTGCTGCTGGTGACCAGCGGCAGAACGTCCATCGTCCAGCGCAAGGTGCTGGAGCAGACGAGAGAGTTGCAGATCAAGAGCGAATCCCTGGAGGACAGGAATGCGCAACTGGATGCCTTGTTTGCCCTGAGTCCCGATGGCTTCGTCGCCTTCGCACAGGATGGCACGGTCAAGTTCGTCAATCCCGCGTTTCAGACCATGACAGGCATCAGTTACGCAAGCGTCGTGGGCAAGAGCGAGGCGGAGCTCGATGCGGCCTTGCGCCTGCGCTGCGATCGGCCTGAGCAGTTTGCCGGCATCGCCGACTGCTTTTCCTTGAGCATCGATATCCCGCAGAAAAAGGTTATCGCCCTGAACACGCCGCGCCAGGCCGTGCTGCAGATGATCGGCATCCGCAGCAACTCTTCCAGTATTTCGCGCATTCTCTATGTGCGCGAAATCACCCGCGAGACGGAAGTCGACCGGATGAAGAGCGAGTTCCTTTCGCATGCGGCGCACGAACTGCGTACCCCCCTGGCCAGCATCTTCGGCTATAGCGAGCTGTTGCTGGAGGTCGCTCTGGACGAGACCACGCGCCGGGACTGCCTGGAGACCATTCATCGTCAGACCAGCGTGCTGGTCGACATCATCAACGAATTGCTCGACTTGTCGAGAATCGAGGCCAGGCGCGGACTCGACCTTAAGCTCGGCGAAGTGGATCTGGCGACCCTGGTGCGCGCCACGGCTAGCGATTTCACCACCGGCGCGGGACCCGCGCCCTTGCTTCTTGACTTGCCCGCACAGCCGAGAACGGCGCTCGCCGATCCTGCCAAGCTGCGCCAGGCACTGACCAATGTGCTGGCCAATGCCATCAAGTATTCCCCCGCGGGCGGAGAAATTCGTGTCAGTCTGCTCGAGGCGCCCGGCCGCGTGGGCATCGCGGTGAGCGACCAGGGCATCGGCATGAGCCCCGAACAACTGAGCCATTTTGGCGAACGCTTCTGGCGGGCCGACAGCTCCGGCAAGACGCCGGGCACGGGTTTGGGCCTGGCCATCGTCAAGGAAATCCTGCTCCTGCTTTGCGGCAGCCTCGAGGTCAGTTCGCAACTGGGGCAGGGGACGACGATTTCCCTGTGGCTGCCGGGCAAGGCCACACTGCCTGATTCCCGGGGTATTCCAGGACAACTACCATGAAGCGTTCAAGCACTCAATTTCGCGGCCAGATGGCCATCGTCGGGGTCTTGACCCTGGTGCTGCTCTGGTCATCGGCTGCCTATGAGTTGCACCGCAGCCAGGCCGCCTATGTGCGTGAAGCCGAAGTCAGGAGCGCAGTCCAGGCGCAGGTCTTTGCCGAGTATTCGCGCTCGTCCCTGAAGCGCCTCAATGAGTTCGTCCTCGACATGCGCAGGCACTGGGTGGGCGACTGGAAGCGCTTCTCGAAGGAGGTCGTGCAGGCTCAGGAGAATATCGACGACCTGACCTTCCAGGTCGCAGTGATCGACAAGGAGGGAATACTTGCCTATTCCAATCTTGCCAAGCCGACAGACCGCACCGACTTGAGCGAGCGCGAGCACTTCCGGGTGCACCACGAGGCGGCCGAGGCCGACCGCCTGTTCATCAGCAAGCCGGTGAAGGGCAAGGTCTCGGGCAAGTGGTCCATCCAGATCACCCGACCGATTCGCGACCAGGGCCGGTTCAACGGCGTGCTCGTGGTGTCGGTCAGCCCCGATCAATTCGCCGGCTTTGCCAAGAAGTTGCGCATCGGCGGCGACAGCGTGCTCACCGTGGTGCGGGACACCGGGGAAGTCATGGCGCGCTATCCCGCCATCGATTCCAGTCTCGGTCTTGTGCTCAAGGATCCGCCTTATCTGCGCCCCGATGCGCCGGTTTCCGGCAACTTCCGCCTGGTCTCGGCGATCGAGGGAAAGGAACGGATTTACGGCTATTACAAACTGCCCGAATATGGCCTCACTTTCCTCCTGGGTGCAGCGGTCAACGAAGTCCTCGCGCCTTATTACAGCCATCGCAGAATGATTCTGGCGGCAGCCTTGGCCGTGAGCGTTCTGATCGTCATCATTTTACTGTTGCAGTTTCGCTCCTTTACCGTGCTGGAGGACACGAGGCAGCAGTTGGCCGCGATATTCGCGCTGAGTCCTGACGGCTTCGTCTCCTTCGATGCAAAACGCCGCGTCAAGTACGTCAGCCCCGCCTTCACCCGCATGACCGGACTCGAAGACGAAGACGTGGCAGGGCTCGATGAGGAAGCCTTTTCCCGGCATCTGCTCGGTTTGTGCGCCGAACACGCCCGTTTTCCCGGCGTCGCCGCGATGCGCGCCGAGCAGCAACTGCTCACCGGGGCCGGCGCGAGCGGCGGCGGACGCCGGCAACTGATCGAACTTGCCAGCGCGGGCAAGCGCGTGCTCGAGTTCGGCATACGCATGTCCGAGGCCAAGACCGTTTCCCAAATTCTTTACTTTCGCGATGTCACCCACGAAACGGAAGTCGAGCACCTGAAGAGCGAGTTTCTCTCCACCGCCGCGCACGAATTGCGCACGCCCATGGCGAGCATCTTCGGCTATTCCGAGCTGATGCTCTCGGAGGATTTCACCAGCGAAGAGAGGAGCGAATTCGTCGGCATCATTTACCGCCAATCGCAACTGATGATCGCCATCATCAACGAACTGCTCGACCTGGTGCGCATCGAGGAACGGCGCGGCAAGGACTTCGATGTGACGCGCGTTGAACTGGGCGAGTTGCTGCGCGAAGTCATAAACAATTTCAAGGCGCCGCAAGGCCGCGCCGCACCGGTCGTGCCTTCGCGCGAGACGCCGCACCATGTGCTGGCCGACCGCAACAAGCTGATCCAGATGGTGAGCAATGTGCTCTCCAATGCCTACAAGTATTCTCCTGCGGGCGGCGCCGTCGATGTCGCCCTGGTCGAACCCGAAGGGGGGGCGCAGGCGGGGCAGATCGGCATACGTATCAGCGACCACGGCATAGGCTTGACGCCCGGGCAACTGGCGCGGGTGTCGGAGCGTTTTTATCGCGCCGACACCTCGGGCAAGATTCCCGGCACCGGGCTGGGCATGAGCATCGTCAAGGAAATCGTCGAACTGCACGGCGGCAGCCTGAGCATGACCAGCAATTTTGGCAGCGGCACCGCGGTCACCCTGTGGCTGCCCGGTGCCTGATGCGCGGCGATGACAGGCAAAAACGTCGTCATCACGAGTCACAGATTGCCGCGGACCTGCGGGCCTCGCAATGACGGATGACGCCCCCACCTCCGTCATTGC
>CAIYYX010000142.1 GCA_903930535.1 uncultured Sterolibacterium sp.
CCGGTGGGCCGCGTGCAGACGCCGACGCTGGCCATCCTGGTCGAGCGCGAAGATCGGATCAAGAAGTTCGTCTCGAGGGACTTCTGGGAAGTCGAGGCCGAGTTCGGCGCGGTCGCCGGCACTTACCGCGGCCGCTGGTTCGACGAAAAATTCAAGAAGGACGATGACGAGCACGCCCGCGCCGAGCGCCTCTGGGATGTCGCTCGCGCCGAGGCGGTGCGCAACAAGTGCCTGGGCAAGCCGGGCATCGTGACCGAGGAGAGCAAGCCCAAGACCGAGGCCTGTCAGCAGCTCTTCGACCTCACCTCGCTGCAGCGCGAAGCCAACGGCCGCTTCGGCTTCTCCGCCAAGTCCACTCTGGGCCTGGCGCAAGCGCTCTACGAAAAGCACAAGGCTCTGACCTACCCGCGTACCGATGCCCGCTGCCTGCCGGAGGACTACATAGGTACTGTGAAGGAGACGCTGCAAGCCTTTTCGGGCACACCTTACGCAGGTTTTGCCGGGCAGATTTTGAAGGGCGGCTGGGTGCATCCGAACAAGCGCATTTTCAACAACGCCAAGATTTCTGACCACTTCGCCATCATCCCGACGGCGCAGACGCCGAAAAACCTCTCCGAGGCCGAGCAAAAACTCTACGATCTCGTGACCAAGCGCTTTCTCGCCATCTTCTATCCGGCCGCCGAGTACAACGTCACGACACGCATCACCCGCGTCGAGGACGAACCCTTCAAGACCGAAGGCAAGGTGCTGGTGTCCGCAGGCTGGCTCGCCGTCTATGGCAAGGAAGTGATGAGCGACGACGAGACGCCGCAACTCGTCGCCGTGGAAAAGAACGAGCGCGTCTGGGCCAATGACGTCCTGGTCAAGCCCAATCAGACCAAGCCGCCGCCGCGCCTCAACGAAGCGACGCTGCTCTCGGCCATGGAAGGGGCGGGCAAACTGGTCGAGGACGAGGAGTTGCGCGAAGCCATGGCGGCGCGCGGCCTGGGTACGCCGGCCACCCGTGCGGCCACCATAGAAGGCCTGATCAACGAGGAGTATGTGCATCGCAACGGCCGCGAACTGCAGCCGACGGCAAAGGCATTCTCTCTCTTGTTCGCGCTCTCGAAACTTGGCGTCGATGAACTGCATTCGCCCGAACTCACCGGCCACTGGGAATACCAGTTGCGGCAGATGGAGACGGGCGAGTTGGCGCGCAATGTCTTCATGGACCATATCGTCGAGCAGACGCAGGTCATGGTCGATCGCATCAAGAACGGTGAGATCCCGGACGAAGCCTTCAGCACCCTGAAGACGCCCTGCCCTGCGTGCGGCGGCGTGATCCAGGAGAACTACAAGAAATTCCAGTGCAAGGCCTGCGACTTCGCGTTATGGAAGGTCGTGGCCAGTCGCCAGTACGAACCCGAGGAAGTCGAGGAACTGCTCGAGAAGCGCGTCATCGGACCCTTGCAGGGCTTTCGCAGCAAGATGGGCCGCCCCTTCGCGGCGATGATCAAGCTCAATAGCGAAAACCAGCCGGAATTCGATTTCGGCAATGGCGCAGGTGAAGGCGAAGGCGAGGAAATCGATTTCAGCGAACAGGAGGCTTTAGGCGCCTGCCCGAAATGCGCCGCCAGGGTCTTCGAGCACGGCATGGCCTATGTCTGCGAAAAAGCGGTCGGCCCGGCCAAAAGTTGCGACTTCCGCTCTGGCAAGATCATCCTGCAACAGCCGGTGGAGCGCGCCCAGATGCAGAAGCTGCTCTCCAGCGGCAGGACCGATCTTCTGCGCGGCTTCATCTCGTCGCGGACCAAGCGCAAGTTCTCAGCCTTCCTGGTGCGCGGTGCCGACGGCAAGGTCGGCTTCGAGTTCGAGCCCAGGGTAGCCAAAGCGCCTAAAGAAGCGGCCAAGAAGGACGCTGAGCCGGTTGCAAAGCCTGCGGTAAAACCGGCAGCCAAGCCAGCGCCGGCAAAGGCCAAGAAGGCTCCCGCAAAAAAGAAAGCTGCGGCCTAACTGACCAGGGCACTAATGCCCTCTGGGGTATAAATGCCCGGGGTTTTCCCCTCGACCACTACGGGCATTAAGCCTCGACCATCTCGAAGTCGAACTTGCCCACGCCGCAATCCGGGCAGTTCCAGTCGTCTGGCACATCCTCCCAGCGCGTGCCGGGGGCGATGCCGTGCTCGGGATCGCCCGTGGCTTCATCGTAGATGTAGCCGCAAACAATGCAGATGTATTTCTTCATGCCGATCTCCTGTTGATCTCAATGGTTTCAAGCTTGTCGAGCCGGGCGCGGTATTGTCCGGCATGGCGCTCTTCCACTCGCGCCAGAGCGGCGAAGCGCTTGGCGGCCTTTTCCAGCGTCATGGCGAAGCGCGTGGCATGCTCTTTTGATTCCGTGATCTGCGCCTCGATCTCTTGGACCGCGGCATCGTTGCCCTCGGCCAGGGCGGCATGGCGGAAGGACGGGTACATTTCCGTGTACTCGTAGGTTTCGCCGGCGACCGCCATCTCCAGACATCTGGCCGGGGTCATGGTGCTGGCCGGATAGAGCAGGTCGAGGTGGCCGAAGGCGTGCATGACTTCCTGGTCGGCTGTCTCCTCGAAGATTCTGGCCGTCGCCTCATCTCCCGCAGCACGACAAAGCTTGGCGAAATAACGGTATTTGCTGTGGGCCATCGACTCTCCGGCGAAAGCCGATTCGAGATTCCGGATAGTCGCTGATTCTCTTGCCATGAAGCATCTCCTTGGTTGAATGGAACGCTGCACAGCTTAGGCTGGCCGTAACTATTGATCCAATGAATTGTCAGTATGTATTCGATAGTCTTTCACTATTTAGTGACCTTGGTTCCAGGCAGACGGCAGTCGATGATGGCGCTGCGCACGACATCCACGGCGCGATGACGCGGGAAGCTGCTGCGCCAGACCAGGCCGACGCGGCGCGAAGGCTGTGGATTGACGAAGGGCCGCACGCACAACCAGGGATCGTCCTTGGGGATCAGATCGACGCTCGAGGCCGGCATCACGGTGACGCCGACGCCTGAAGCCACCATATGGCGTATGGTCTCTAAAGAGCTGCCCTCGAGCATGTGCGGCGCGCTTGCCCCGGCGGCCTCCGCCCTGGCGCAGAGGTCGAGCACCTGATCGCGGAAGCAGTTGCCCGCACCCAGCATCAGGAGCGGCTCTTCGAGCAGCCAGGCCGGCTCCACCGCTTTCTTCTTTGCCCACGGATGCTGGGTCGGCGCCAGGGCGCGAAACACTTCATCATAAACCGCCTGCGTCACCAGGCCGGGCTCGTCCAGGGGCAGGGCGATGACGATGAGATCCAGGTCGCCGGCCTTGACCGCCTCGACCAGATTTTCCGTATAGCCTTCGCGGATGTAGAGCGGCATCTCCTGCGCGCGGGAGCGCAGGATGGGCACCAGCTTGGGCAGCAGATAAGGCGCTATGGTGAAAATCACTCCCAGCCGCAAGGGGCCTGACAGGGGGTTCTTGCCCTGTGCGGCGATCTCTGCCACGCGAGCGGCCTCGGCCAGCACCCGCTCGGCTTGGGCGATGACTTGCGCGCCTATCGGCGTGACGCGCACCTCATTCGCAGCGCGCTCGAAGAGCATGACACCGAGTTGCTCTTCCAGTTTCTTTACCGCCACGGAAAGCGTCGGCTGGGTCACAAAGCACTTCTGCGCGGCACGGCCGAAGTGGCGCTCGCGGGCGAGCGTCACTATGTAGCGCAGGTCGGTGAGGGTCATCGTCTTGCTCCGCGGGAAGACTGGCCGATACTGGCCCATGGGCTGCGGATGATTACATACTATGGGTGGCGCCGCCAAGACCCTCGCCCAAGCTTGAGCGGAGCGACTGGAGTTAATGGCATAATTCCCAGACACAGAGTGCTTCACTGGCGAGGTCAGGCAATTGGATTTCTTGTTAGACTATATTTCGGTTAATACCTTCTGGACGATTCTGTTAATCGTCCACGGATTGCTTGCCGTCGCCCTGCTGGGAGCGCTGACCCATCAGGCCATGGCCGTGCTCATGCCGGTGCGCGGCGCGGCCGGCAGCGATCACTTCATGGCTCGCTTCCGTGCGGTTTCCGGACCGCGCTATGCCAATGCGGTTTGCCTGCTCTGGGTCATCTGCTTCATCCTGGGTGCGTGGCTTTACACCAAGTACCGCATCTATGTCCGTATCCCCATCGAGCAGGAAGGTTTCTGGAAAACCTTGGGCGTCTTCGAATTGAAGGAGCATCTCACCACCTTCGGCCTGGCCTGTCTGCCGATCTACTGGTTGCTTTGGAAAAATGCCGGGAAGCGCGAATATGACAGCGCCCGCAAATGGCTGACCGCCTGGCTCGCGGCTATTTGCTGGTTCGCCTTTCTCGTCGGGCACATCGTCAACAACGTCCGGGGTTACGGATCATGAGTGAAGCATCTCCCAGGCTCAGGACCTTCGCGCTCGTCTTCGGCATCGCCTTTGCGCTGCTCTATCTGATCTGCGACATGGGTCGATTGCCTTTGTTCACCTACCATCCGGGAACGGATCGGATCGATTTTGGCTGGGTCCCTGCGCGCAGGGATGAAGGGCCGGCGATGTACTGGTATGGCTGGATTGCAGCATCGCTTATCGGAGCGACGGCGCTTGGCGTGCTCGCCGCGCTGCTGCCGGACCGGGTGGCCGGGAAGATCCCCTTGTCGCTCTGCTGGATCGTCCCTGTCCTGCTGACGCCGGTGATAATTTATTCGCTGGGTTTTTACTGGCGGTGGTAGCGATGCCTGCTTTCACCCCGCGCTTGCATCCATTCGCTCGGAGGAAGACATGACAGACCTGATCCGGAATGCTGCCCTCGCAGTGGCATTGGCGGTGGCTGCTGCGGCTTTTGCCGGCGGCCCCGAATATGGCGGCCCCGACGACACAGAGAGCGCAGGGCCGGCCTATTTCGGCTTCGTCTGGGACCAGCGCGGCTCGCCGATGAGTGATGCGCGCGTGCTGCTGCGTACGAAGAGCGGCAAGTCGGTCGAACTCAAGACCAACGTCCTTGGCCTCTACCGCAGCCACCTCGGCAAGGAAATCCGTCCCGAAGACGTCGAGGTGTCCTGCGAAAAGCCCGGCTACAAGCAGGCGCGCGTCAAACGGCGCACCTCGGCCGGCTTGTCCACTTCGACCGTCGAAACCGACTGCACGCTGCAGAAGATGTAGCCGCTTTGTCGAGACATCTCTGCTACCTGCTGACTTTACTGGCATTTGCCGGTCAGGTGCGGGCCGGCGCCGACGCCATTCTGGTCAACGGCAAGATCGTGCGTTTCGCCGCAGTTCCGGCCGAGGCAGTGGCGGTTCAGAATGGCCGGATTGCTGCACTGGGAAGTTCAAAGGACATGCGCGCGCTCGCCGGTCCAGGCACCCGCGTCATTGATCTCTCCGGACGCACGGTCATTCCCGGTCTGATCGACTCCCACATCCACGCCATTCGCGCCGGGCTCACCTATGAGAGCGAAGTCCATTGGACCGGCGCCCACACGATCGCAGAGGCTCTCGGGCGTATCCGCGCGGCGGCCAGGATTACCCCAAAGGGCTCCTGGCTGGTGGTTGCCGGCGGCTGGAGCGAGCGGCAGTTCGCGGAGAGCCGCCGCCCCACCCGGGACGAGATTGCGGCGGCCGCCCCCGAACACAACATCTATGTGCAGTTGCTCTATTCCGCGGTGCTGCTGTCGCCGGGCGGATTGGATGCCCTGGGTGTCCTAAACGATGGCGAACTGGCTTCCCGCCTGAAGATCGAAATAGACGAACAAGGCCGGCCCACCGGTTGGCTCAAAGGCGACAACCGCACAGTCAGCGACTTGTTCAATCTCCTGCCGCGCCCGGACTTTGCCGAGCAGGTCGCCGGCACGCGCGCCTTTTTCCGCACCCTGAACAGTCTTGGAATAACCGGCGTCATCGATCCCGGCGGCTACAATCTGCCGATAGAGGCGTATCGACCGATCTTCCAGATATGGCGCGAGCGGGCGCTCACCCTCCGTGTGGCATATAGTCTGTGCGCGCCGCGGCGCGGCCAAGAACTCGAGGATTTTCTGGCGCTGACGCCAATGCTGCCTATGGGCGCGGGCGACGACTGGCTGAAATTCAATGGGATTGGCGAGAATGTCGTCTGGGGCATGTACAACAACGACAGTCCGACGGAAGAACAGAAGCAGCGGCTCCTGGAGGTGCTGCGCTGGGCTGCATCGCGCAATTTCTCCACGACCTTCCACTGGAACAACGACGCCTCGGTCCATCATCTCCTGGAGGTGATCGAGCGCATCAACAGAGAGACCCCGATCGCAGCCCTGCGCTGGTCGATCGCCCACCTCAACGACGCCTCTCAGGAAAGTCTGAAGCGCATGAATGCCATGGGTGTGGGCTGGCTGATGCAGAATTCCTTCTACTTCACCGGCGAGGACTTTCTTGCAAGGCGTGGCGCGGAAGCTGCGCGCTTGGTTCCGCCGATAGTAAGCGCACTGAAATCCGGACTGAAGGTCGGAGCAGGCACGGATGCGCACCGCGTGATGTCCTACAATCCCTTCGTGTCGCTGCAATGGATGCTGGACGGAAGGAGCGTCGGCGGTCTGGCCCTGCGTGCACCCGAAGAGCTACCGACGCGCATGGACGCGCTGCACAGCTACACTCAGGGCAGCGCCTGGTTCGCTCATGACGACGATAGACGCGGTGAACTTGAAGTCGGCAGACTCGCCGACCTCGCGGTGCTGAACCGCGACTATCTCAGTATTCAGCCCGACGAGATCGGCAGCATTCGATCGCTTCTCACCATGGTCGGCGGCCGCATCGTCTATGCCGCCGAGCCCTATGCCGATCTCGAAGACAAGTCCGTGGATTGAGGAACCTGTTATTACCCTCTGGGGCACAAGTGCCCTGAGTTGTCCCTTGGACACTACGGGCACTAGCCCCCGGCTATCATAGGGAAAACGGTCACCTTGTCGCCGTTGGCGACCGCCCTGCCCAGTTCTCCCGACAGCACCATCTCGCCATTGATGGCCATGTTGAGGTTGCGGTCGCCAAGGCGCAGCGCGGCTTCCGGCAGCCAGCGCGACAGCCACTGGCGCAACTCGACGAGGTTGGCCACGGGTTCATCGACGATGACCGCATGCTCGGGCGCCCCCGGCAGGTCCTTGGGCAAGTCCACGCGCACGGCAAATCCGGTCGTGGCGATCGCCAGTTTCTCGTGCCAATCAAGGGCTGGAACGCCCTCCGTATTAAGACCTGTGAGCGAGTAGAAACGCTGCTTCATCGCGGCGAACTCTTTGCGGTCGATTTTCTCGCCCTTGAAAGGGCCGAAGCCGATTTCTTCCTCGAACCAGCGCGCGGGCAGGGTGTCATCGCGGCCACGCAGGCCGAAACGGAAGTTGAGCAGGCGCTCAAGACCGGTGATGTTGCGGCCGATTTCGTCGAGGTCCGGCGCTTTGAATGCCCTGCCGGTGATGGAAGTCAGTTCCCCGGCGAAATCGCCCATGTCGGGGAGGGTGGGGGAATTGAACAGCTTGGTGTCGAAACGGCACATGCCGATAGAATCGCCCACCGCAAAGGTGTTCTCGCATGTTCTCACGGCGTATTCCTTGCCGCCGTAACTGTTCGGCTCGGCGGCAACGGTACCGCCGTAAAGAGCGGTCTTGAAGGCCAGATCATCGTTGATGCGGGCGTTGATTTCCAGCGTGACGCGATTCCGCAGGTGATCCATGCCGCGCGTGGCCACCGCCAGGCCGAGAGCGAATGCCTTGAGGATGCGCGCGTCATGCGGATCAGACTGGAACAAGCCCTTCACCGCCATGCAGTAGTCGAGCGCAGCTTGCGGATACTTGCCTCGTTCGACGGCACGCGCCGAGTCGGCAATGGTGTCGCCGAAGCCTTCGCGCCTGGCCGTCATGAACAGCAGCTTCTCTATCGTCGGGTAGTTTCCCCAGGAAAGATCCAGACCCTGGGTTTCCTTCTGCGTAATGATGCCGCGCTGGTAGAGTTCCATCGCCCAGGCGATCGCGCTGCCGGTGCTGGCCGAATCGAGCCCAAGGTCGTTCAGGATATTGTTCAGGCGCAGTACCTGCTCGGGTTCGCGGATGCCGATGTCGGGCCCGAACTTGCCCAGCGTGACATACTCCGGCCCATCCCCCTTGTCGTAGCGATCGAACTTGCCGTCGCTGTTGATGCCATTGTAGGTTTTCTGCCGCTGGTGCTCGATATCGGCCTGCGCCTTGTCGTAGCTGGCGTTGCCCTTCAGGCCCTTGAGGGCGTGGGCACCCCAGCCGCCCTTGCCCTCTGGCGTCATGTCGTTCTGGTTGCGGCAATGCACCGGGCACTTGAAACAACCGTCCATCCCGGGCCGGTAAACGTCGAAGTTGTCGGCGTCCAGCGACTCGCCCCAAGTCGTCTCCTGATGGTTCTTGGTGCCTATCGCGCCGAGCACACGGCTCGGCTTGTAGAGGAAGGGGGTGCCGACGGTCTTCAACGCATTCTTGATGACGCTGGTACCGGTGATCTTTTTTCCTATCGTCTTGTTCTGCGCCTTGAATTCTGGCGACAGCGCGATCTCCGGCGGCTTGCCATGGATCATGATGCCCTTGAGTCTCAGCGAACCCATTTTTGCGCCGCCGCCGCCGCGAGCCCAGATGGACTTGATCCCGCCCATGATGCCTGAGCACAAGGCCAAGTTCTCGCCTGCACTGGTGATACGGGCGAGCGCCATGTCCTTCCTTTCCTGGCAGGCGAAATCGCGCTCGATCGCGGCAGCGAAATCCAGATTGTCCATGCCGACATAAGCTGTGGCGTCAACAAAGCTCACTTCGTCATAGGCGATCTTCAGAAGCGACCACTGGGGGGCGCAACCATAGAGCACTATGTGGTCATAGCCATGGCGCTTGCTGAAAGCCGGGAAATAGTCGCCGCCGCTGGCGTCGAAGATGGCGCGGGAGTCGGGAGACTTGCTGCTGAAATTGCCACGCGTGGCGGAATGCATGGCGCCGGTCAACACCCCGGTGCCGAAGATCAGCGGAATCCCGGGATCAAGGGCGTCAAGATCCTCCTGCAGCAGGTTGTAGAGCAGCCACATGTTGCCGCCACGGCCGCCTAAGAAGTTCTCCAGAACTTCGCGCGGCAGGTACTTGCGGCGCAGTTCGCGATGTTCCAGGTCGACGAAAAGCGTCTTTCCCTGGGCTGGGTATTGCGGCGAGTCGTGCAACCGGAGGCAGAGCCGGTCAACGAGGGTATGGATGGTCACGCTTGCCTCCTGTTCAGATGGCGGCAAAGTAGCATGGAAATTTTTGCAGTCTCTTGATCCAGATCAAGACGGTTGGACATCTAATTGTTTGGTCCCAAACTATAATAGCCACTGCCTGCCCTAGCAAGGGCAATGCGCCTTGAATGGGAATGCTCATGCAAACTACTGACGGGAACCTGGCGAAATCGCGCCATGTCGAGGAGTTGGACAGCGTGGTGATCCGCTTCGTCGGGGATTCCGGTGATGGCATGCAACTTACCGGAGCGGAATTCTCCAAGGCGGTTGCCAAGGCCGGACACGATTTCTCCACCTATCCGGATTACCCGTCCGAGATCCGCGCACCCACGGGAACGCTGTTCGGCGTCTCGGGCTACCAGATCCAGTTTTCCTCGCGGCCGGTATTCACCTCGGGCGACGCACCCGACGTCCTGGTGGCGATGAACCCGGCGGCGCTGAAGACCAACCTCTCTGACGTCAAGCGAGGCGGCATCATCATTGCCAACACCGGCGCCTTCGTCGACAGCAACCTGGTCAAGGCCGGCTACCAGAAGAATCCCCTGGAGGACGGCAGTCTCGACGGCTACCAGCTATTCAAGATAGACATCGGCGAATTCACCGCAAGCGCGCTGCGCGACTCCGGACTGTCGAAGAAAGAGGTGGGGCGCTGCAAGAATTACTTCGCCCTGGGCGTCATGCTTTGCCTCTACAGCCGGCCGTTGGAAAAGGAAATAGCAGAAATTCGCGAGAAATTCGCGAAGAAGCCGCATTTTGCCGCGGCCAACATCACTGCCTTGCGCGCCGGTTACGCCTACGCCGAATCCACGGAAATGTTCGCCATCACCTATCAGATGCGCGAGTCCGCGGTTCTGCCGGGCAGGTACCGCAGCATCACGGGAAACGCCGCCACGGCGCTGGGCTTCGCTGCCGCCTCGGAGCTCTCCGGAGTGCCGCTGTTCATCGGTTCCTACCCGATCACGCCGGCCACTGACATCCTGCAGGAACTGGCTGCGCTAAAGCACTACAAGGTCACGACATTCCAGGCCGAAGATGAGATTGCCGGCATATGCTCTGCCATTGGTGCAGCCTATGGCGGCTCGCTTGCCCTGACGACGACCTCCGGTCCGGGCATGGCATTGAAGACAGAAGCGCTGGGCTTGGCTGTGATGCTCGAATTGCCATTGGTCGTGGTGAACGTGCAGCGCGGCGGCCCCTCCACCGGCCTGCCGACCAAGGTCGAGCAGTCCGACCTGTTGCAGGCGGTCTATGGCCGCAATGGAGAGTGCCCGGTGCCGGTGATCGCCAGCCATTCCCCCTCAGACTGCTTCGACTGTGCGCTTGAGGCCGCCCGCATCGCCGTGAAATACATGACGCCGGTGATCCTGCTCACCGATGGCGGCATCGGCAATGCTGCCGAGCCATGGTTGATTCCTGACGTGGCGAGCCTGCCCAAGCTCCAGGTGAACTACCGCACCGAAGCCGAGGGATTCCAGGCCTATGCCCGTGACGAGAACCTGGCACGCGCCTGGGTCCGGCCGGGAACGCCAGGCATGGAGCATCGCATCGGCGGCCTGGAGAAGGATTTTTTCAGCGGCGACATCTCCCATGATCCATTGAATCATCAGCGCATGGTGGAGGTCAGGGCGGCCAAGGTCGCCGGCATCGACATCCCACCAGCAAAAATCGACGGGCCGGAGAGCGGCGACCTGCTCATCGTCGGCTGGGGCAGCACCTACGGATCCATCGCCCAGGCGCGCGAGATGGCGGAGGCTGCAGGGAAGTCGGTGGCACATGTGCATCTTCGCCATCTCAATCCCATGCCCGCAAACTTGGGCGGAATACTCGCGCGTTACAAGACCGTCCTGGTGCCTGAGTTGAACCTCGGGCAGCTCTCCAGGCTGCTGCGCGAGCGTTACCTTCTCGAGGTGCTGCCGCTTAGCAAGGTGCAGGGCAAGCCTTTCAAGGTGTCCGAGATCTACGACCGCATTCTCGAGCTGTGCTAAGGAGAGAAACGTGAACAGCCCTGTCGACATCGCCCAGCCCCATGTCCTTTCCAAGAAGGACTTCGAATCCGACCAGGACGTCCGCTGGTGCCCTGGCTGCGGCGACTATGCCGTCCTCGCGCAGGTACAGAAGCTTCTGCCCACGCTGGGGATTCCGCGCGAGAACTTCGCCTTCATCTCCGGCATAGGCTGCTCCAGCCGCTTTCCCTACTACATGGAAACCTACGGCATGCACAGCATACACGGCCGTGCACCGGCCATCGCCAGCGGCCTGAAGCTATCCCGGCCGGAACTGTCGGTATGGGTCGTGACCGGCGACGGCGACGCACTGGCCATAGGCGGCAACCATTTCATCCACGCCATGCGGCGCAACATCGGCCTGAAGATCATCCTGCTCAACAACCGCATCTACGGCCTGACCAAGGGCCAGTATTCGCCGACTTCGGAACAGGGGACAAAAACCAAAACCACGCCCATGGGCAGCATCGATAGACCTTTCAGCCCCGTGGCGTTGGCGCTCGGCGCCGGCGCTACCTTCGTCGCCCGCGCGGTGGATACCGACCTCAAGCACCTCTCCTACGTTCTGGAGCGCGCAGCGCAGCACAAGGGTACAGCTTTCGTCGAGGTCCTGCAGAACTGCCCCGTCTTCAACGACGAGGCCTATGCCGCCTTGAGCAGCAAGGCGACCCGCCCCGATGCGGCCATCGTGCTCGAGCACGGCAAGCCTCTGGTGTTCGGCAAGGAAAGAAACAAGGGCATCCGTCTCTCCGGATTCGAGCCGGAAGTGGTGACGATAGGCGAAGGCATGAGCGAGGCCGACCTGCTCATGCACGACGAGAAGTCGCCCCAAGCCGGCCTGGCCTTCTTCCTCTCGCAATTGGCCGCGCCCGATTTTCCCGTTCCACTGGGGGTGTTCCGGGCATTCGATGCCCCGGCTTACGAGGAACTGAATTCGCAATTGGCCGAAGAAGCCGTCGCCAAAAAAGGCAGGGGCGATCTTGCCCGGCTGCTCTACAGCGGCGATACCTGGACCATCGAGTAGGTCGGGCTTTAGCCCGACCTACGGACGCAAATCGATCACCCGCTTGGCCTTGCCGACCGAGCGTTCGATCGTCCCGGCCGGCAGGACGCGAACCTCGCTCGATATGCCGATGTAGGACTTGACGTGGTGCTGCAGTTCTGCGGCTGTGGCGGCGGCATCAACGCCGACGCCAGGCTTCATCTCAACCAGTATGTCCAGCTTGTCGAGGTGCTTGTCGCGCGAGACTTCCAGAACGTAGTGGGGTGAGAGGGTCTTGTTCTTCAGGATGAGTTCCTCGATCTGCGAGGGGAAGACATTGACGCCGCGTATGATCAGCATGTCGTCGGAGCGGCCGGTGATCTTGTCCATGCGCCGCATCGGCCGTGCCGTGCCGGGCAAGAGCCGCGTCAGGTCGCGCGTGCGGTAGCGGATGACGGGCAGCGCCTCCTTGGTCAGCGAGGTGAATACCAGTTCGCCGAACTGGCCTTCGGGCAACACTTCTCCGGTCGCAGGATCGATAATCTCGGGATAGAAGTGGTCTTCGAAGATATGCGGGCCGTCCTTGGTTTCGCCGCACTCGAAGGCCACGCCCGGCCCGATCACTTCCGACAGCCCGTAGGTGTCGATGGCATCGATGCAGAACAGGCTTTCAATTTCCCGGCGCATCTCGTTGGTCCAGGGCTCTGCGCCGAACAGCCCCAGGCGCAGGCCGGAATCCGCTGGATTGATGCCTTGGCGGGAAAATTCCTCGGCCAGGGCGAGCATGTAGGAAGGCGTCGCACAAATGATGTCTGGCTTGAAGTCCATGATCAGCTGCACTTGTCTTTCCGACTGCCCCCCCGACATCGGGATCACGGTGCATCCTAGCCGCTCGGCGCCGTAATGATAGCCGAGGCCGCCGGTGAACAAACCGTAGCCGTAGGCGTTGTGCACGATGTCGCCGGCCCGCCCGCCGGCGCCGTGGATGCCGCGCGCCATCACATTCGCCCACATGTCCAGATCATTCCGGGTGTAGCCGACCACAGTCGGCCTGCCCGTCGTCCCCGAGGAAGCATGGATGCGCAGCACCTCGTTCATGGGCACGGCGAACATGCCAAAAGGATAGGTGTCGCGCAAGTCCTGCTTGCCGGTGAAGGGAAACCTGGACAGATCGTCAAGGGTCTTGAGATCGTCGGGATGGACGCCTGCGGCCTGGCATTTATTGCGGTAATGCTCGACCCGCCCGTAGGCGTGCGCCAGCGACCACTTCATGCGCGCCAGTTGCAGCGCCTTGATCTCGTCGCGACTGGCAGATTCTATGGGATCGTACCCCTCCCTTTGCATGGCTTTCCTCCAGAAAACGCTCTCAGCGTATCCCAATCCGTCCCGTCAAGGCGAACTCTTGCTGCTTGCGCCAGGAGAATAAGTGATACAGTATTGAACCCATATGGTACATAAAATGAATCATGGTTTGAAAGCCGGGCCGGTGGCCGCCGTCGTCACCAGGGTTCCGCAATACTGCTACCAGTGCGTGGCCGGGCCAGACCTGTTGAATGTAAAGGTCGAGGACGGAGTGGCCACCGAGGTGGAGCCCAACTTCGCCGCCGCGGCAGTCCATCCCGGCGCCGGCAAGTGCTGCGTCAAGGCCTATGGCCTGATCCAGAAGACCTACAGCCCGAACCGGCTTGCCGGCCCGATGAAGCGCACCAATCCGAAGAAGGGCAGGCACGAGGATCCCGGCTTTGTGCCCATTTCCTGGGAAGAGGCCTTTGCCATCATCGGCGAAAAAATGCAGGAGATCCGCGCCCGCGGGCTCAGCAACGAAGAGGGCTATCCGCGCGCCGCGGCGAGCTTCGGTGGCGGCGGCATACCCACTTCCTACATGGGCACATTTCCGGCCTTTCTCTCAGCTTGGGGGCCGGTGGATTTCAGCTTCGGCAGCGGCCAGGGCGTCAGTTGCACGCACTCCGAGCATCTCTACGGCGAACTCTGGCATCGCGCCTTCACCGTCTGCCCCGACACACCCAACTGCAATTACGTGCTCTCCTTCGGTGCCAACGTCGAGGCCTCAGGGGGCGTCGTCGCAGCCTGGCGTCACGGCGAGGCGCGCGAGCGGGGCATGAAGCGCGTCCAGTTCGAGCCTCATCTTTCGGTCACCGGCGCCGCCTCGGCCGAGTGGGTGCCGATCAAGCCCAAGACCGATGCAGCCTTCCTGTTCGCCCTGGTCCACGTGCTGCTCCATGAACTACCCCGGCAAGCGCTCGACCTGCATTTCCTCAAGCAGCATACCGGCTCGCCCTATCTCGTCGGCCCCAACGGCTTCTACCTGCGCGACCCGGAAACGAAGAAACCCCTGCTCTGGGATCTGCAGCGCAATGCGGCAGTCACCTTCGACACCCCGGAAACCGATCCGGCACTCGAAGGCAGCTTCACTCTGGACGCCATCGAGGTTGGCGCCGACGGCCAGGAATGGCGGCATCGAGGACTCGTCTGCGAGACAAGCTTTACCAAGCTCGTCACCCGCATCAGGCCCTACACGCCCGAATGGGCGGAGCAGACCTGCGACATCAGGAGCGGCACGGCGCGACGTATAGCCGCCGAATATGTCGAATACGCCCAGGTGGGCGCGACGCTCGAAATCGACGGCGAGACCCTGCCCTATCGGCCTGTGTCCATCCAGTTCGGCAGGACGGTGAACAACGGCTGGGGCGCCTACGAATGCTGCTGGGCGCGCACCCTCCTGGCCTGTCTCATCGGCGGCCTGGAAGTGCCGGGCGGCACCCTGGGCACGACGGTGAGATTGAACCGGCCAGCAACGACGAGGCAGGCCAGCGTCAGGATCAACGAAGACGGCTTCATGTTCTACCCGATGAATCCGACCGACAAGGCAAACTGGAAGCCCAGCCCCGCGGTGCGCAATGCCCACGCCACCCTGGTGCCGCTCTCCGCCAACTCGCCCTGGAGCACCGCGCTCGGTCCCACCCACTTCTCCTGGATGTTCCAGAAGGACTCGCCGGAGCACTGGCCCAGGGTCACGCCGCCCGACATCTGGTTCTGCTACCGCACCAATCCCTCGATCTCCTTCTGGGACACCAAGGAAATCGTCAAGCGCATCGCGGAATTCCCTTTCGTCGTGGCTTTCGCCTATACCCATGACGAAACCAACCACATGGCGGATGTTCTGCTGCCCGAATGCACGGACATCGAGAGCACCCAGCTGATCCGCATCGGCGGCAGCAAGTTCATCGAGCAGTTCTGGGACCACGAAGGCTTCGCTTTGCGCCAACCCGCGGTAAAGCCCCAGGGCGACACGAAAGACTTTACCGAGATCGCCACCGAACTCGCGGTGCGGGCCGGGCTCCTGGAAAAATACAATGCGGCCATCAACCGCGGCGCTGCAGGGATTTCACTCGCCAACGGGCAGTATGACTTCAGCCTCGACCCCAAGGTTCGCCACGATGTCGATACCATATGGGAACACAGTTGCCGCGCCGCCAGCGCCGAACTGACCGAGGGCCGGGACAGTGAGGGCCTCGCCTGGTACAAGCAGCATGGGCTGCGCACGAGGCCCATCTCGCGCCTGACCTGGTATCTCTTTCCCGAGATGAAGAAGCAGGGCATACGCTTCGAGATGCCCTTCCAGGAACGCCTCTATCGCGTCGGCCTGGAGCTCGGCAACAGGCTGCACGAGCAGGGCATCAAATGGTGGGACGTGCAGCTCGAGGAATACGGCGGGCTGCCGAAGGTGATGGATTTCCCCGGCATCTGGGAGCAGGAGACGATCAAACAAGCAGGCGTGGGCGCGCTCGCCGACTACCCGTTCTGGCTCATCACCTCGCGCAGCATGCAGTACGCCTGGGGCAGCAATGTCGGCGTGCAGCTGATGGATGAAGTCGCCGGCAATATGCGCGGCCACAAGGGCGTGGTCATCAACAGCCAGAGGGCGCGCGAACTCGGGATAGAAGACGGAGACCTGGTCGAGGTCAGTTCCTACACCGGCACGACCCGGGGACCGGCGGTGCTCTCCCAGGGCATACGCATGGACACCCTGCTGATGATGGGGCAGTTCGACCACTGGGCCACCCCTTACGCCAAGGACATGAAGGCGCCCTCCATGAACAGCCTGATCGCCATGTCCATGGCGCTGACCGACTCCACCGGCTCGGGCGCGGACCTGGTGCGTGTGGGTGTGCGCCGGCTTGAGGCAAAAAAAGAATGACGCGTTTCATCATGACCGCGGATCTGCGCCGCTGCATCGGCTGCCAGACATGCACCGCCGCCTGCCGCCAGGCCAATGCCACTCCCGTCGGGGTGCAATGGCGTCAGGTGCTGGACATCGAGAGCGGCGAGTTCCCGGATGTGCGCCGCAGCTTCGTGCCGGTCGGCTGCCAACATTGCGGCGAGCCGCCGTGCATGCATGTCTGCCCGACCACCGCCACCTACCAGCGCGACGACGGTCTGGTCGAGGTGGACTACGAAAAATGCATCGGCTGCGGTTACTGCGCCGTGGCCTGTCCCTATCAGGCGCGCCACATCACGCACCGCGCCCTATTCGCCTACGGAACACCCATGGCCTCCGAATCGGCGCGCTTCGATGCGCGTCGCCTCTCCGTGGCGACGAAATGCACCTTCTGCATGGATCGTGTCGACGCTGCAAAGGAAAATGGCATGACGCCCGGCGTCGATCCCGAGGTCACTCCCGCCTGCGTCAATTCCTGCATCGCCGGCGTGCTCAGTTTCGGCGACAAGGAAGACCCGCAGAGCAATGTCTCCAAGCTCCTCGATGAGACGCAGCATTTCCGCATGCATGAGGAACTGGGCACGGATCCCGGCTTCTACTATATCTGGGATAAAAAATGAGAGTCCGGAAATGAGAATCACGCCCTGGCATCAGACCAACTGGGACGCCCGCGCCGCCTGCAACTTCATCGGCGGCGGCGGCGGCTGCGGCCTGCTGATCTTCGCCGCTCTCGCCACGACTTCTTCAGCGGAATACCGAATGGCTGCATCGATTGCCCTGGTATTGATCGCTGCAGGATTGTGCTGCGTGCTGGCAGAGATCGGCAGACCACTGCGTGCGCTCAATGTCTTTCTCCATCCGCAGACTTCCTGGATGACGCGAGAGGCCATGGTCGCACCCTTTCTGTTCACTGCAGGCGCAATCGCCACCTGGGCGGGTGGCGGGTTGTTCGCCAACGTCGCTGCCATGCTCGCCCTGATCTATCTCTACTGCCAGGCGCGCATGCTCGCGGCGGCCAAAGGCATACCGGCCTGGCGCGAGCCCGCAGTCATTCCGCTGATGATAATCACCGGCCTCACGGAGGGCGCAGGGCTGACTGCACTGCTTGCCACCCTGTCAGGTACCGCGTCTCAATGGCTCACCGGCGTCCTGCTCGCCACCCTGATCCTGCGTCGCATCGCCTGGAAAATGTATAGCGAGGCCCTGAACAAGAAGGGCGCTCCGAAGAAATCACTTGCGGTGCTCGAACGCTTCTCCGGCCCCTACTCGAACTATGGCCAGAGCCTGCCCGAGATGCTGATCGTCGCCGCACTATTCTTCCCGGCAGAATACGTCTGGCTCATCCCGCTGGCAGGGGCAGCCGCAGCTTTCTCGGGCTGGGCGCTGAAATTCACCATCGTGGCGCGGGCGGCTTACAATCAGGGCTTCGCTTTGCCCGTCCTGCCGGTGCGCGGTCAAGGCCAACCGATGCCCGGGGTCAAGCCGGGCTGGACAAAGTGAGCGCTCATGGAAAGATCCTTCAAGACCGAAGTCGGCAAACTTAGACTGGGCAAGGGGCAAACCTTCACCGGCGAGGGCATTCTCGCCGTGACCAAGGCGCTGCTGCAATCCGGTGTCTCCTATGTCGGTGGCTACCAGGGTGCGCCCGTCTCGCATCTCATGGATGTGCTCGCCGACGCCCACGACGTGCTCGACGATCTGGGCGTGCACTTCGAGGCCTGCGGCAACGAGGCAGGCGCTGCTGCCATGCTCGGCGCCTCAATCAACTATCCTTTGCGCGGCGCGGCGACCTGGAAATCCGTGGTCGGCACCAATGTCGCTTCCGATGCGCTCTCCAATCTCGCCTCGGCCGGCGTCCTCGGCGGGACGCTGATCATCATCGGCGAGGATTACGGCGAGGGCGCCTCCATCATCCAGGAGCGCAGCCACTCCTTCGCCATGAAGTCGCAGATGTGGCTGCTCGATCCAAGACCGAATCTGCCTTCCATCGTGCGCATGGTGGAAAAGGGCTTCGAGCTTTCCGAGGCGAGCAATACTCCGGTGATGCTGGAGTTGCGCATCCGCGCCTGCCATGTTCATGGCAGCTTCGAGTGCCGGGACAACGTCAAACCAAAATTCTCGCGCCTGAACCCGATCAGCAAACCCTCCTTCGACGTCGGACGCATTCCTCTGCCGCCGGCAAACTATTCGCAGGAGAAGCACAAGATCGCGGTGCGCATGCCCGAGGCGCTGAAGTATATGCGCGAGCACAAGCTGAACGAGTTCTTCGCCGGCGATATCGGTGAAGTCGGCATCATCCTGCAAGGCGGCCTCTACAACACCGTGATCAGGGCGCTGCAGCAACTGGGTCTTGCCGATGCCTTCGGCGAAGCCAGGATTCCGCTCTATGTGCTCAACGTCACCTACCCGCTGCTTCCCGATGAAGTGACGCAGTTCTGTTCGGGAAAGCGCGCCGTCCTGATCATCGAGGAAGGCCAGCCGGCGCATCTCGAGGAGGCGATCAACTCGATACTGCGCCGCGCCGACATCAACGGCCCCGACATCATCGGCAAGGACATCCTGCCCATGGCAGGCGAATATACCAGCGAAGTGATGCAAGGCGGCATAGGCGGCTTCCTGCAGATGGTGTTGCCCGATGGCATCGACAACGAACATATCGCAGCGGTGCTTGAAGGCGTCGTAGCGGCCAAGAGCCGTGCCGCGGAGCTTCTCGGCGGCCCCGTGCCAGTGCGCCCACCAGGGTTTTGCGTCGGCTGCCCGGAGCGGCCGGTGTTCTCCGCCTTGAAGCTGGTGGACAAGGAAATCGGCGGCATCCATATCAGTTCGGACATCGGTTGCCACACCTTCTCGACGCTGCCTCCCTTCAGCCTGGGCAATACCGTTCTCGGCTTCGGTTTGTCGCTGGCCGCAGCCTCGGGCATCGGCCCGAACTTTTCCAAACGCGTCGTCACCGTCATGGGCGACGGCGGTTTCTGGCACAACGGGCTTTCCTCAGGCGTTTCCAATGCCATATTCAGGAATGACGACGGCGTCCTGGTCATCATGGAGAACGGCTATACCTCGGCAACGGGCACACAGAACATCCCGTCCACGCCCGGGCTTCTGCCCAATGAAGGCCGACAGATCAGCATCGAGGCGACGCTGCGCGCGCTCGGCGTCACTTGGCTTGAGCGTGTCGACGATTACCAGGTCGGCAAGGTCGCCGATGCCCTTCGCCGCGCCATGACGACGACGGCGAAGGGGCTCAAGGTCATCATCGCCGACGGCGAATGCATGCTCGAGCGCAGCCGCCGCAGCCGCCCTATCATTGCGGCCAAGCTCAAAGCCGGGGAGCGCGTCGTACGCACCCGCTTCGGCGTCGATCCCGATATGTGCACCGGGGACCGCTCCTGCATCCGTCTGTCCGGCTGTCCGTCTCTCACCATCAAGGAGAATCCCGATCCCTTGCGCGTCGATCCGGTGACGACGGTCAATAACGGCTGCGTCGGCTGCGGCCTCTGCGGCGAAGCAGCGCATGCCGCGGCGCTTTGCCCCTCGTTCTACCGCGCCGAGGTGACAGAAAACCCGGGCTGGCTGGACAGACTCTCTCACGGCATTCGCCAATGGCTGATCGCCGCGCTATCTGGTCAATCCGGCCAAGGCAGACGGACATCATGAGCCGCCCCTTCACCATTCTCGTCGCCGCCCTGGGCGGCGAAGGCGGCGGCGTGCTGGCCGACTGGCTGGTCGAAGCCGCGCTCAATGAAGGCTTCCCGGTGCAGCGCACTTCCATCCCCGGCGTCTCGCAACGCACCGGCGCCACCACCTACTATGTCGAGATCTTTCCGACTAAGGGTGTAAGAAGGCCGGTGATGGCTCTGATTCCCAGCCCCGGCGGCATCGATCTGATGGCCGCATCCGAACTCGTCGAGGCCGGCCGGGCCATGCAAAACGCCTTCGTCACCGCAGAGCGCACGACTCTGGTGGCGTCCACCCACCGCATCTACGCCACCTCGGAAAAAATGGTGCCGGGCGACGGCCGCTATGACTCTGAAAAAATCCTGGCGGCAGCGCCGCAACTCTCAAAGCAGGCCATTCTCTTTGACATGTCGGCTCTCGCGCAGGAGGCCGGCACGGTGATCAATGCCGTGCTCTTCGGCGCCATGGCGGGTTCGGGCGTCCTGCCTCTGTCCAGAGCCAGTTGCGAGGCGGCCATCAGCGGTGGCGGGCGAGGCGAGCAGGCCAGCCTGCGCGGCTTCGCTCTTGGCTTTGCTCGGGCGGAAGGCGGCGCTGCGGCGTTGCCAGCGCAAACCACCACCGGCATTGCTCCGCAAGTAGACCGCGTCAGACAGGACTTTCCTGAACCACTCCATACCCTGCTCGGCGAAGCGGTTGCCCGGCTCAATGATTACCAGGACGAAGCCTACGCATCGCTGTTTCTCGATCGTGTGCGCCAGGTTCTGCCGGTGGATCGCGAGACTCGCGGCGCCGCCGACGGCTATCCGCTCACAAGCGAGGTGGCGCGGCTTCTGGCGCTTTGGATGAGCTTTGAAGACATCATCCGCATCGCCGATCTCAAGACGCGCAGCAGCCGCTTTGCCCGCGTGCGCACCGAGGTAGGCGCGAAGGATGGGCAACCGGTGGTGATCGTCGATTACTTGAAGCCCGGCACGGAGGAAATCGCTGACATCCTGCCCGTCTTTCTGGCAAAGCGTTTGCGGCATTGGCAGAAGCAACGGGGCAAGCCCTTCTCCTTCGGACTGAAGCTCAGGACCAGTACCTTTTTCGGCTTTCTCTCGCTGCGTCTGCTCGCCCTTTTGAAACCGTGGCGCAGGAAATCCTCGCGTTTCATTGAAGAGCAGGCGGCAATAGAACGCTGGCTGGGTGCGGTGAGAAGGCTCGGTCTGGCCTCTCTCGACCGCGAACTGGTCATGGAGATCGCACAATGCGCAGCCATCCATCGCGGCTACGGCGAGACGCTGCGGCGCGGACGACAGGCCCTGGCCAAGATCTTCGACAGCCTGCTCGAGAACGAGGCGGCGACCGCCAAGGGCATCGACGCCTTCAGAAAGGCCATACGCAATGCGCGCATTGCCGCGCTGGCCGATCCCGACTGTGCGCAGCCTGCGCCGGCAAAAACCGCAGCCAAAAGCGTCTTCTGGATGAAACAAGGCTGAGCATGCGGCGACAATGAAAAATTCGTCCCTCTGGCATTTCGCCGCGGCCATCTACGGGCATGACGAGGTTTCCAAGGCCTGTCTTTTTCTGCAGGATGAGTGCGGCGTCGATGTGAACGTGTTGCTGTTCGCGCTCTGGATGGCAGCAGAAAGAAAGATCCAGCTCGATGCCGCCACCGTCCAAAAGATCGATGCGGCGGTCCGGCAGTGGCGTGAGCAGGTGGTCATGCCGCTGCGCGCTGTGCGCCGGCGCATGAAGACCGGGCCCGCTCCGGCCCCGAACGAGAAAACGGAAGAACTGCGAGGCAAATTGAAAGAGGTCGAAATCGAATCAGAACGCATCGAGCTTTCCGTCCTCGAGGGCTTAGACCTCGGACCTCTGCCGCAGGCTGCCGACAAACCCGTCACGCAAAACACGCTCTGCGTCGTCTCGGCCTATGGCGGCAAGACCGCTGACAAGCTCGTAGCACAGGCCATTGCGAGCATCGCCGCAGTGGTCAAAGCGGCGGTCTAAGCTTCAGCCTGAAGTCTGCCTGGGCGGTGCGGTCGAACCGCGCACGACGAGTTCCGGCTTCAATACGACGCGGACGTGTTCTCTCTGCTCGCCGCGGATGTATTCGAGAAGCAGTCGCGCCGTTTGCTCACCCATCTCATGGTGCGGAATCCTGATGGTGGTGAGCGGTGGCGCGAGCATGTCGGTAAGCGGCATGTCGTTGTGGCCGACCACTGAAACATCTTCCGGACAACGTCGCCCGGCCTCCCTCAAGGCGTCGTAGCAACCGAGGGCGATCAGGTCGTTGCCGGCGGCTATGGCGGTGACTTGCGGAAACCTTTTGAGGATTTCGGCGCAGGCTTGCCGCCCGCTCTCGCGGGTATGCGCATCGGCCTGCACCAGAAGCGCTTTCAGCCCGTGCACCTTCATCGCCGCGACAAAACCCTGCTTGCGCAGCCTGCCTGTGGAGATGCTTAGCGGCCCGGCGATATGGGCGATATGGCGATGGCCGAGAGCAAACAAGTGATCCACCGTCAGGCGCATGCCAAGTCTGTCGTCGCATATCACGCCGGGAGCCGGCGCCTCGCTGCGCAGAACCGTGGCCACGGCGATGCCGGCATCCAGGCAATAGGCCAGGACAGGATCGCGCCGCGTGACCGTCGCCAAAACCACGCCATCGACCTGGTGCGCCAGCATCTGGTCCACGACGTGCTGTGCGCGGTCCGGGCCGGCATTGGCCACCAGAGCGACATAGCCGGCATCCGAGAGCACTTTCTCTATGCCCAGCAGGATCGGCGGAAAAACCGGATTGGTGATGTCGGGCAGCACCACGCCTATGGCGTGGGAACGCCTCGTCCTCAGGCTGGAAGCCATGCGGTTGGGGCGAAAGCCGAGTTCCGCAGCCGCCTTGAGGACTCGCTGCACCACTTCTTCGCTGATCAGGTGGCGCGTCGCGGCATTCATGACGCGCGACACCGTCGAGGAGTGCACGTCCAAACGCCGGGCCAGGTCTTTCAGGGTGAGGCGTTTCTTCTGCGGCATGGAATGAGGCTTTGGGATTTGCAGAAGGGCGCGCCGTTATTCATCGCGGCCGCCTTTGGTGGCCGCGATGTCGGGCAATTATTTCTTGACCACGTCTTCCCACTTCGGGCAGACCATTTTTTCTTTCGGCACGAGGAAAGCCTCCACGTTTGCCTTGGTGATCAAGGCAGGCGGGAACATCACTTCTGCGGGCACCGGCAGCTTGCGCAGGTGGCGTATGGCCGCCATGGTTCCCAGGCAGCCCTGCTGAAAGCCCTTGTAGTCGCCGGTGGCGAGCAGCTTTCCTTCCTTGATCTCGGCGATTCCGGTGCCGTTCACCCCGATCACCAGCGCCTTGCGGTTGGCGGCGGCCAGGGCCTCGATCACCCCGGTCGCCATGGCGTCGTTGGCGGCGAGCACACCGTCAATCTGCGGGAAAGTCTGCATCAGGTTTTCCATCACCGAGAGTGCCTGGTTGCGCTGATAGTTTCCCGTCTGCGAGCCCAGGAGTTTGACGTTGGGGTTCTCCTCCAGCGCCTTCTTGAAGCCGCGCATCCGGTCCTGGTTGGTCGATGCGCCCTTGACGCCCTCGATGATCACCACATTGCCCTTGCCGCCGATACTCTTCAGCAGGAAGCGTGCAGTCTCCAACCCCAGATCGTAGTCATTGACACCGACGAAGGAGACGAACTTGCCGCCGGCGGCGCGGTCGTTGATATTGACCACCGGGATGTTCGCGGCGTTGATCTTGGTCACCCCGGCCACCATGGCCTTGGAGTCCACCGGAATGAACACGATGGCGTCCGGCTTCTTCACCACCACGTCCTCGATTGCGCTCATCTGCTCGGGAATGCTGTCGGGTTTGGTCGGCACGTAATGCTGCGTCGTCGCATTCATCTGTTTCGCGGCATTGTCGGCGCCTGCACGTATCTCGGCGAACAGGGGGTTGGTCAAATTCTTGGTGAACACCGCGATCTTCTCCCCATCGGCATGGGCGGATGTGGCGATCAGGGCAGCGACAGCAGCAGCGACAAATCTGAGTTTCATGAATGTCTCCTTGAGTGGAATAATTTAGCGAATGTCTGAAAAGTCCGTCATCGCGAGCCCCAAAGGGGCGTGGCGATCTTCACGCCATGGCTCTTGCATGGCTCTTAGATTGCTTCGTTTCTGTCACTGTGATTGCCACGGCCCTGCGGGCCTCGCAATGACGAAGTTGTACTTGATCGGCGTTTGCTTAGTATCTGTTGGCAATTGGCAGTTCTTCCGCCGGGAACAGGGAGATGATCTGCGCGCCGCGCGGTGTCACCACGATTTCTTCCTCGATGCGCGCGGCGGAGAAGCCGTCGGTCGCCGGGCAGAAGGTCTCCACCGCGAAGCACATGCCCGCCTTCAATTCCATCGGTTCCTGAATCGAGGTCAGGCGCGAGATGATGGGCCGCTCGTGCAGACCCAGGCCCAGACCATGGCAGAAGTTGAGACCGAAAGCCTCCATCTCCGTTTCGATGCCGATTTCATGGCAGGTCGGGAAAGCCAGGGCAATCTTGTCGGTGGTCACACCGGGCTTGATCAGGGCGATGGCCCGGTCCATCCATTCACGCGCCTTTTTGTAGGCGGTCCGTTGCGGTTCTGTTGACCGTCCGACGCTGAACGTCCTGTAATAGCAGGTGCGGTAACCCATGAAGGAATGGATGATGTCGAAGAAGGCCTGGTCGCCGGGACGGATCAGGCGGTCGGTGAAGTTGTGCGGATGCGGGCAGCAACGTTCGCCGGAGATCGCATTGATCGCCTCGACGCAGTCCGAGCCCATTTCGTAGAGGCGGCTGTTTGCCAGGGCCACGATCTGGTTTTCGCGCACGCCGGGCTTCAGCGCTTCGTAGATGTCCTGATAGACGCCATCGACCATGGCGGCGGCCATGTTGAGCAAGGTGATCTCGTCGGCGCTCTTGATCTGGCGGGCGTCGAGCATCACCTGCTGGCCGTCCCTCACCTCGATCCCGAGTTTCTGCAGTTCGAACAGCATTGGCGGTTCGACCACGTCGATGCCCAGCGGCATGTTGGCCATGCCTTCGGCGTCGAGGATGGCCTTGATCTCCAGAGCGGCGGAGCGGAACAGGCCGGCATCGGTGGGCACGGCGCCACGCAGGCCGAGAAGGCCGGCCTTGCAGTGGTCATGGGCGAGCCAGGGCGAGTGCAGCTTGTGGTGCTTGGCTGCCGAACCGAAATCCCAGATGTAGGGATCGCCGCTGCCGGTCAGGAGCGAGTAGCGGGTCAGCTTGTCGCGCGCCCATTCGCCGATGACCGTACTCGTCGTATAGCGGATGTTGTGCTGGTCGAAGCAGAGCAGGGCGCCCAGCTCGGATTGCGCGAGCGCCGCGCGCACCCTCGCCAGGCGGTAGTCGTGCAGGCGGCGGAAATTGATACGCTCCTCGAAATCCACCTGCATGTGGCCCGGCGCCTGGATAGGACGATCCCATTTGTGTCCCGGGTCCACATCATCAGGCAGGATGATCTTGGGCTCGTGGGTGTGGATCTTTGCCATGTCACTTCTCCTGTATCCAGTCTCTATGCAATCGCTTGCATTTTGAAGGAAATGGTTCGGAGCGTCAATGACAGCCTCACACAGGAAACGGTCCCGGGACTTGGGTTGCTTTGGGCTTATTTGGGTTTGGCCAGCACCTGTTCCGCGAACGCTTCGTCGAAGACATGACCTTCGGCCACGAGTTGGCGATACTTGATGAAGTCGATCACGTCTCGGCCGGTGGCCTTCTTGGCGTCGAAGGCGGAAAAGCCGAGATAGGCCTCGTGGTTCATGTTGGCCGCGAGCCAGTGACGATTGGGAAGCTTCATCTGGTCCCAGAAGAACTTCTTCTTGCCGCGGATGCCGTCAATGGACTTGATCAGGCAGTGCGGGAAGAGGTTGGTGAACTTCCAGATCAGGGCATTGACTTCCTTGTCCAGCAACTCGAAGTCCGTCTTGCACTCGGCGATCAACGCCTTGGCTGCGGCGATCTTGTCGGACGAGACAGGCTCGCCATAGACGATGTCGCCATCGTCAACATAGGTGTCCGTGCGCACCAGCGGATTCCTGACCCAGTTTCCATCCTTCTTCAGTACCGGCACGGCCTTGGTGATCAGGCCCTTGGACTTCATCTTGTAGGCGCTCCAGGGCTCGCAGGAAATGCAGTTGTACATGGCATCTTCCATGGAAAGAAACCAGGGCAGGAAGTCGGTCGCGCCGCCGTCAGGCGCCGAGCCGTGCTTGGGCCCAGCCTGGCCGTAGATGGCCATGTCTGAGGAGACGGTGATGTCGGCCGCCATGCCCATTTCCTGGCCGCCCGCCACGCGCATGCCATTGACCCGGCAGATGACGGGCTTCTTGCAGTTGAGGATGCCGTCTACCATGGCATTGAAGAGATCCATGTATTCGCCGTACTCGTTCGGACGCCGCGAATAGTAGGAGGCGTATTCGGAGGTGTTGCCGCCGCTGCAGAAGGCCTTGTCGCCGACCGCGGTGAGCACCGTGGCGACAACCCTGCGGTCGGAAGACGCTCTCTGAAAACCGGCGACCATGCCTTTAGCCATCTCCGTCGTGTAGGAGTTGTACTGGCTCGGGTTGTTGAGCCAGATCCAGGCGGAGCAGAGGCCGGGCACGGCTTGCCCTTTTTCGTCGAGAACCGGACGCTCCTCATAGACGACGGTCGGCGCATCCTTGCCGAAGTGGCTGTCATCGAAGAGTCGGTGGTTCTTGAGTTCATCGTCCTTGCGTAACCATTCCAAAGCCATGTTGTTCCTCCCTAAGTGAATTCGAAATTAAGCATTTTTCCAGACAGGCTTGCGCTTCTCCATGAAGGCATTGAGGCCCTCCCTGGCATCCTCGGTGATCATCAGTTGCTTGAGATAGATTTCCTCCGCGCCCGCCAGAGCCTCATTGAAGGACTTGCCAAAAGCCTGGCGCATGGCACTCTTGGTGAGACTCAGCGCAGGCTTGCTCAGGGAAAGAAACTGGGCAAGAAAAGTTTCTACGCTGGCGGAAAACGCTTCCTTGGCAAAAACCCTGTTGATGAGACCTAAGCGCTCAGCCTCGAGAGCATCGATGGAATTTCCGCCGAGCAGGAATTCCATCGCCTTCGCCGGCGACATCAGGCGGGGCAGAAGTACTGCCGCGACAGGCGGGAAGACGCCCAACTTGATCTCGGGCTGGCCGATCTTGGCATGGGATGCCGCCACTATCATGTCGCAACCCAGCGCCAGTTCGCAGCCGCCGCCCAGCGCCACGCCATTGACGGCAGCCACCGTGGGCACGGAGATCTTCTGCAGGCGGCGGAATATGCCGTGGAATACTTCCAGCATGTGCTCCACCTTGTCCGGCGTGTGATCGGCGACCTCGACGCCAGCGGAAAACGCCTTCTCGCCGCTGCCGGTGATGAGCAGCAGCTTGCAACTCTCATCACTGGCCACCAAATCCAGGGCCGCATTCATCTCCTCCATCGCGGCGATGTCGAGGACGTTGTAAGGCGGCCTGTTGATGACGATGGTCAGCAATCCGGCGACCGAGGAATATTCGAGAGACTTGAACATGGCCCACCCTTCTGTCAAAACAAATCATCCAATTCATCGGATCCGCCGCCGGGCATCTTGCCGTATTGCTGCAGATAGGCCTGAATGAGTTGGCTCTCGCGCTGGGTATACATGGGCGCCTCTTCACAGATGAAATACTTCGCCGCTTCATTGCGGCCGATCTGCTCTCTGAGCCCGGCGCCGAGATTGTCGACACCCTTGATCATGAGCACGTTCTTGTCTGCGTCGAGAATCTGAAACACCCCCGATTCGCCGCTGACAACGGACACGGCGGCCTCGTTGAATTCCAGCCAGGATTCGGGCGGCAGAACCATGTCGGAAATGTTCGCAGCCAGATTGCACTTGAGACATCTTTTCGCCTCGACCTCTGCCGTTTCCAAGGCGAAGCCCTGGTCGACCTCGTTCCAGTTGCTGCGTTGCTCCGGCATCATGAACACGGGGTGGAAGCGCGGCTTCTGGTTGAACCCCTGCTCGCGGCCGAGGTAGGGATCCGAGTCCCAGTCCGGCAGCAGTTTCTCCTCGATGTCGCCGTCGCCGCCGAGAAAGGCGTCCATCGCCGAGGCAGCCTTGCGTCCCTGCGCCACGGCTTCGATCAGGCTGGCGGGTCCAAGCACCGCATCGCCGCCGGCGAAAACCCCCGGTCTGCTGGTGAGAAGGGAATCCTCGCGTACCTCTATGCGACCGGTTTTCCCCGTTTGCACGCCGAACCCCGGGAAGGTCTGGGGGTGCTGGCCGATGGCGGCGATGACGAGGTCGACCTCTTCCTGGAACTCGCTCGCGGGAATCTCCATCGGGCGACGACGACCGCCGGCATCGGGCTCGGTCAACTCCATCCTGGCATAGGTCACCTTGAGCCGGCTGCCGCTTGCCTCGATTTTCTTCGGCATCGTGAGGAAGCGCAGGTTCACTTTCTCGTCAATGCAGCCCTGGACCTCTTCCTCTCTTGCCGGCATCTCGGAACGGCTGCGGCGATAAATCATGTCCACCTCTTCGCCGCCCAGACGCCGCGCCGAGCGGCAGTTGTCGGTGGCGACGTTGCCGCCGCCGATGACGGCGATATGCTTTCCTATCGCTATATCCGCCTGTCCGCTGCCGATCTTGCCTTGTGTCGCGGCGCGCAGGAAGGTCGGGCTGTCCACCACATTGGGCAGGTCGTCGCCGGGAATCCCCAGCCTGTCCCCGCCCTGCGCACCTATGCCGATGAATACCGACTCGAAGCCCTGCTGCTGCAGTTCGTCGATGTTTTCGACGCGGGTCTGAAAGCGGAAGACCACGCCCAGCTTCTCCACTTCCGCGACTTCGCTATCGATCACCTGCAGCGGCACACGGTAGGAAGGAATGCCGTAGCGCGCCATCCCGCCCGCTGCGGGCAGGGCCTCGAAGACGGTCACGGCATGGCCCTTCTTTGCCAGATAATAGGCAGTGGTCAAGCCGGCAGGGCCGGCGCCAATGACGGCCGCCTTCCTGCCGCTTGGCGGCAGCTGCCTGGAATATTGCCGCCACAGTCCGCTATCGTTGTCGGCGGCGATGCGCTTCAGGCTGCGGATGGAAAGCGGATCGTCGAGCTTGTTGCGCCGGCAGGCCGATTCGCATGGAGAAAAGCAGGCGCGGCCGAGGATGCCGGGAAAGGGCAGCTTCTCGCGCACCACGGCAACGGCCTCGGAATACTTGCCCAGGCCGACCAACTGTACATAGCGCGGCACATCGATGCCGGCAGGGCAGGAGGCCTTGCACGGCACCTGGGTCGCATCAAGGCGCGAGACGTCGAGCGTGCGGTCTTGCAGCGCGCCGGTGGGACAGACGGTGACGCAGGCGCTGCAGAACTTGCAGCCCGATTCGATCAGGGTCGGCGCGATGGTGCCGACCCAGCTGCGGCCGTCGGTATTCTTCACCTCGAGACAGCCAACGCCGCGTACCTCGTTGCACGCCACCAGGCAGCGACGGCAGTCTATGCACAGGTTGTAGTCGCGGTCATAAAAGGGCTCGTCCTTGATCACCGGCAGCTTGACGTGCTTGTAGGGCGGCGTGGTATTCGGGATGCCGACGAAATCGGCCACCTTGCGCAGTTCGCAACTGATGAAAATCGAGCAGCAGCGGCTCTCCACCGGATTGCCGTAAGAGCACTGGGTGCGGCTGCAGCCATCTCGCTGCGGGCAGGTGAGGCAGACATGGGGATGGCTGCCGAGTGTTTTGGCAATTCGCTCCTGGCGGAACTTTTCCAGCGCCGGTGATTTCGTCGTCACCTTCATCAAGGCCGCCACCGGAACCGAGCAGGAAGTGCGCATTCCGGTCAATCCGGCAATTTCGACCACGCACAGATTGCAGCCGCTGTCGCCGGGGCCGCGCTGGCAGGAGGGCGGGAGATCGGGATGGGCGCACAGGGCAGGGATGTAGATGCCGGCCGCCGTGGCCGCGGACAAAAGTGAAGCGCCCAGAGGCGCCTCGACGTCTTTGCCGTCTATGGTGATTTTCACCAAGGTTGCCGAGGACTCCGGCGCCTTCTTCCACCACCTGACGGCTTGTACAGTCGTCTCCATATTCACCCTTCAGGACAATGCATAATAAAGCATTGAATTATTACAATAGGTATTAAATTGCATTTCCGTGATTCTAGGGGAGGTGGCCCTAGGGATTGTTTGATTTACATCAAGCCCGCTCCTGAAAAGCAAATTTTCCCGCAGGGATGGGTTATATGGGGTTCTACAGTTTTATTGACCTAGATCAAACCCCAAGCCCACAATGGTTTCTACAATTGCCGCAAATGCAGTATCTTGCATTTCAATATTAATTGACGCATGATAATGCAGAACCGGATGCCGGCAGGGGAGCGATGATGAGTGCAAATCTGGATGGATTGTTCGATCAATTCAAATACTGGTACGAAAAGCGCCATGACTATGCGCGGGACTGGAAGGCGCGCACCGGCGGCCGCATCGCCGCGACGATGTGCACCTACACGCCCGAGGAGATCCTGATCGCGGCAGGCATGCTGCCGGTGCGGGTGCTGGGCGCACACGAACCGCAGAACGTCACCGAGCCGCATATCTTCGGCATGTTCTGTCCCTTCTGTCGCGACTCCCTGGCGCAGGGTCTGCTTGGCCGTTACGACTACGCCGACGGCGTGACCCTGACCCAGTCCTGCATCCAGTACCGCCAGACCTTCACCTCCTGGCGCGAGCATGTGCCGACGGTGAAGTGGGACTATTACCTGCCCATGCCCAACGAAGTGCAGTCGCGCTTCGCCCGCACCCTGCAATACGCCGAGGTAAAGAAATTCAGGAGTTTCATGGAAGGCGTCATCGACAAGCCGATCACCGACGACGATCTCAATCGCGCCCTCAGTGTGGTCAACGAAAACCGCCGCCTCCTGCGAGAACTGTTCGAATACCGCAAGGAAACCAACCCCCGGGTCAACGGCGTCGAAGCCTTGTATGCATCCTTGACCGCGCAGTTCGTGGACAAGGCGGAACACAACGCAGAGTTGAAGCGCGTGCTGAGCGAGTTGCCAAAGCGCAAGCAGGATCGGCCGGAAGGCGTGCGCTTCATGACCATAGGCTCGGAGAACGACGATGTTTCCTTCATGGCCATGGTCGAATCGGTCGGCTCGACCATAGTCATCGACGACCAGTGCTCGGGCACCCGCTATTTCTGGAACGAGGCGCGTTTGCAGGATGACCCCATCGCCGCCATCGCAGACCGCTATTGCGAGCGCCCGGCCTGTCCGACCAAGGACTATCCGCTGCACACCCGCTACGACCATGTGCTGAAGCTGGCGAAGGATTACAACGCCCGCGCTGCGGTCTTCCTGCAGCAGAAGTTTTGCGATCCGCACGAGGGCGACTATCCCGATCTCAAGGAACATCTGGAGCAGAACGGCATACCAACGCTGTTCCTCGAGTTCGACATCACCAATCCGCTGGGCCCCTTCCGCATCCGCATCGAGGCCTTCCTGGAAACGCTCTCCGAAGAGGAATTATTTTAATGGCGAAATATCCGGTCGAAGCACTCAAGTGCTGGAAGAAGGCCAAGGAGCTGCGCGAGCAGTACTACATCAACTATGCCAGCGCCAAGGAGAAGGGCGGCATCCGCTGGTCCGGCTCGGCATGGGCCTTCGATGCCATTCCGGCGGGCCTGGGCAACGACGTGTTCTCTCTGACCGGCGAGCCCTACGGCGCCTCGGTGGCCGTCGACAGGAAGTTCAACAAGCAATGCCAGGACGCTGCCGAATCCGCCGGTTTCGCCCGCGACCTGTGCGCCTATATGCGCACCTACTGGGGATCGATACACCTCGACAAATATCTCTTCGGCGGCCCCTTCCCTAAGCCCGACTTCAACTTCCAGACCCAGATCTGCTGCTCCCATTCGAAGTGGTACCAGCATGCCTCGAAGATAGAGAAGACGCCCGACTTCTACATCGACGTCAGCGTCGGACCCTACAAGGACCTGACCGAAGAGCGGCTGATGTATGTCACCAACCAGGGCCTGGAATCCATAGGCTGGATGGAGAAGGTGACCGGCCGCAGCTTCGACGACGAGTTGTTCTTTGCGGCCGTGAAGAACGAGATGCGCTCAACCTCCCTGTGGGCGGAGATCTGCGCCCTGAACAAGGCCCGGCCCGCGCCCCTCGATGAGAAGACCATGTACTCGCTGTACGTGCTGGCGACGCTGTCGAAGTCGTCGAAGTGGTGCGCTGACTTCTACGAGGAGTGCCTGGACGAAGTGAAGGATAGAGTCGCCCGCGGCATCGCCGCGGTGGGCAACGAGCGCTGCCGCATCATGTCGGACACGCAGCCACCCTGGGGCTTCCTCAAGGTCTTCCGCTACCTCGAAGAATACGGCGCGGTATCGATTGGGTCCCTATACACCTTCGGTCTCGAAGGCATCTGGGAGACGAAGCCTGATGGATCCTGGGGGGCGAGGACGACGCCGATGGCGCAAGGCGTTGAGTTCAAGACGCGCGAGCAGGTCATGCGGCTTTACGCCGAATGGAACCTCTCCAAGCCGCAATTTCAGCACTTCTACGATCCCCGCCTGAAGACCGAGATGATGAAGAACATGGTCAGGGAATGGGGCGTCGATGGCGTCCTGTTGCACTTGAACCGCGGCTGCGAAGGCCTGTCCACGGGAATCATGGAAAACCGCCTGGGCCTGGCATCGGCCGGCATCCCGGTGATGACCTACGAGGGAAACATGGGCGACGAACGCGAGTTCGACCTCGGCCGGACGCAGAACCGCGTCGATTCGTTCATGGAAACGCTGGGACTTAAACGCGACTTTGTGCATGCCTGATTACGGAGGAAACTGACAATGATTACCGCTGGTATCGATATGGGTTCGCGCACCATCAAGGTTGTGTTCATGGAGAGCCTTGACGTTGCGGGGGCGCCGCAATTGAAATATGGCGTGAAGGGAAAACACATCATGTTTCCCGACGAACTGGATCCCGACATGGCTGCCGAAAAAGCCTACGCCGATGCGCTTGCCGGTGCCGGCATCACGAGCGGCCAGGTCTCACGCATCGTCGCCACCGGGGCCGGCAGGAAGCAGGTCAAGTTCGCCTCGGAGGATGTGACCGAGGTGGGCGCGGGGGCGAGAGGCGCGGTGTTCATGTGCCCGACCGCCAAGACCGTGATCGACGTCGGCGCCGAGGAGGGACGCGGCGTCAAGGCCAATGCTGATGGCAAGGTGGTGGACTTCGCCGGCAACGAGAAATGCGCCGCCGGCGCCGGTGCCTTTGCCGAGTCCATGTCGCGCGCACTGCAGCTTTCCCTCAAGGACTTCGGCGAGGCCAGCCTGCGCTCCGACAAGAGCATCCCGATGAATGCGCAATGCACGGTTTTCGCCGAGTCGGAAGTGGTGTCGCTGATCCATGCCTCGACGCCCAAGGAAGACATCGCCAAGTCGGTTCTCGATGCCGTGGCCAGTCGTGTCTGCGCCATGGTGCGCCGCGTCGGCATCGAAGACGAGGTGGTCCTGATCGGCGGCATGGTGCATAACCCCGGCTTCGTCAAGTCTCTGAAAGAGGCGCTGGGAGTCGACCGGCTGCATCTGCCGGAACTGCCGGAATACATCAGCGCCCTGGGAGCCGCCCTGATCGCGGCCGAACAGAGCGCCTAACGAGTCATCGGACAAATCGAAAGGAAATTATCATGACCGCTGGAGAGAAGAAGGAATATTGGCGCTGGGAAGAGAGTTGCTGGACGGACGATTCCAAGAACTGGCGCGACGCGAAAATCATCACTGCAGGCATAGACGTCGGCTCCGTCAGTTCGCAGGCGGTGGTCTGCGTCGACGGTGAACTCTATGGCTACAACAGCATGCGCACCGGCAACAGCAGTCCGGATTCGGCCACCAATGCCCTCAAGGGCGTACTGGAAAAGTCCGGCATGACGCTCACCGACATCACCTATGTCATCGGCACGGGCTACGGTCGCGTCAATGTTCCCTTCGCGCACAAGGCCATCACCGAGATTGCCTGCCACGCCCGCGGTGCCAACTACATGGGCGGCAATAGCATACGCACCATACTCGACATGGGCGGCCAGGACTGCAAGGCCATCCATTGCGACGAGAAGGGCAAGGTCACCAACTTCCTCATGAATGACAAGTGCGCCGCCGGCACAGGGCGTGGCATGGAGGTGATCGCCGACCTGATGCAGATTCCGATCGCCGAACTGGGGGCGCGCTCATTCGATGTCGATGAGGAACCGCAGGCGGTATCCTCAACCTGCGTGGTCTTCGCCAAATCAGAGGCGCTAGGCCTCCTCAAGGCCGGCTACTCCAAGAACAAGGTGATTGCCGCCTACTGCCAGGCCATGGCCGAGCGGGTGGTGTCCCTGATAGAGCGCATCGGTGTCGAAGACAAGTTTTTCATCACCGGCGGCATCGCCAAAAATACCGGAGTCGTCCGCCGCATCGAGAAGCTGCTCGGCACCAAGGCGGCGGAAACGAAGTACGATAGCCAGATCGCCGGAGCGCTCGGCGCCGCGTTGTTCGGCTACACGCTGATGCAAAAGCAGGGCGCAGCTGCGGCTAAGGCAGCGGCTTAATCAGGGAATATGACTGCGCCCCGTGGAAAGGGGTGACAATCGTTCAGCCGCTAACGCGGCTTCCATTGACTGACTTGTCGCCTCCTCGGGGCGGCCCTTCGGAGGCAACATGATTGCGAACTACGGCTACAAGGACGGCTCGGGCGAGTATTACATCAGCATCGACACCGACCAGTGCATTGCCTGCAGCGCCCAGCGCGCTTGTCTCACGGCCTGTCCAAAGGGCATGTTCGAGATCATCAGCGACGATTACGACGAAGAGGTTGCTGCCGTCAAGCCGAACTTCCGGCGCTCGCTTGGATTCGATTGCAGCGACTGCAAACCGGTCGGCGGCTACACGGCTTTACCTTGCAGCAGCGCCTGCACCCCCGGCGCGATCAAGCATTCCTGGTAAAGAGGCATGGTAAATATTCGGCTTAAACTGGTGAAAAGCGGCGAGGAGGGAGAACTCATTGCCCAGGGCTGGATCAAGCAGACCACCATCAATGAGCCCCGCCTGTCTGAGATCGCCGAGAACTACAGGCAACTCGGCTACGAAGTCCATGTCGTAGAGCACGGCACGACAGAAGGCTGCAATACCTGCTTCACCGCCGGGGCAGAGATAGGCCAGTTCTACGGCGATGTCTATGTCCGCAAGGGCAGTGGTAAGCCGCCCGACGACGAACTGTTTTGAACCGTATTCAATAAACTCAAGGAGATTTCTGATGGCCCGCCAGGAACCGATTATGCGCGTCATGCGGCGCGAAGACCTCGATGCGGTCGCCGCACTCGATACCCTGGTATCCAAGCAGGAGCGGCGCGACTATTACCAGCGCAAGATAGACTCCGTGGTCAGCAATCCGCACAACATCAACACCTCGCTGGTGGCAATGCTGGATGACAAGATCGTCGGCTTCATCATGGGCGACGTCTATTTCGGAGAATTCGGCATTCCCGAGACCAGCGGCACCATCGATACCCTCGGTGTGCATCCCGATTACCAGAATCGCGGCGTCGCCCACGACCTGATGGACCAGTTCCTGACCAATATGAAGGCCGTCGGCGTCAGAAAAATCTATACGTTGGTGAATTGGGACAACTTCACTCTCGAGCGCTTCTTCGCGCACCACAAGTTTCAGCCTTCGAAGCGTGTCAATCTCGAGCTGCAGCTTCCTTGAGACCGAAGAGCAGATGTGGATAGACACTCACTGTCACACCAAGCATTCCTACGACAACTGGCTTGAGCCGCTTGATTTGATACGCCAGGCCAAGGCGCTTGGCCTCGACGCCCTCGTCGTCACCGAGCATTACTCCTACGAGGCATCGCAACCGGTCGAGGCGATTGCCCGCGAAGAAGGTTTCCTGCTCCTGCGCGGCGTCGAGATAGCGACAGACCGCGGCCATCTCCTGGCCTATGGGGTCGAAGACGATTCCTGGAACACCTGGAACCGCGATACCTGGTTGCCGATGGAGGAAGTGATAGCGACCATCATCGAACTGGGCGGGATTTGCGTGCCAGCCCATCCCTTCCGCGAGATCGGCGCCTGCAGTCTCATGGAGGGACTGCTCGACCTGACCGGCATCAGCGCCGTGGAAACGCATAACGGCGGCAACATCGATTCCGACAACGACCTGGCGCTGGAGGCCAGCCGCCATTTGCTGCTACCCGGTCTGGGCGGCAGCGACTGTCACAAGGTTTCGGCGGTTGGCCGCTGCGCCACGGAGTTCCTGCAGCCCGTCGCCGACATGAAAGACTTTATCGCCGCCATCCGCGCGGGTGCCTGCCGGGGCGGCTATTTCGCCGGATACGGCAAGGGGTAGTGCCTGTATTTGCCGGCACGACAACCCAGGGTACTTGTGCCGGCGAAGCAGGTGCTGGCATCCCTGCAAGCCGGCGCATTCCTGACGTGTATATAATCAGAAAACTTCACCCGGCGTGCGCCATGACAAGATTGAGACTCGGCTTCTTCGCGGCAATCCTGCTGTTCTTGCTGATCCCGGCTCATGCCGCCGATCTCGTCTATCTCAATACCCCACAGGGCGCGGACAGGCTGGTGACGGCCAAACTTCGTTATCAATTCTTCGCCGTTCAGCCCTATGTCGAGACTCAGCAGAATCTGGCCTTCTGCGGACCGGCCAGCATGGCTGCCGTGTTAAACAGCCTGGGCCTGCAAAGGCCCAGCGTCGGCCCGCTCTATCCCTATTCCTACTTTACCCAGGACAATATCTTTACCCCGGCCACGCAGCACATCAAGAGCTATATACGGGTGTCCTCGCAAGGAATGACTCTGGCGGAAATCACGGCATTCCTCAATACCCTGGGCGTCAAGGCAAGCAGCCGCTACGGCGACAGTCTTGCCCTGGAGCAGTTTCGGGCCCTGGTCGCAGAAGTCCTGGCCAGACCCGACAACCGCATCATCATCAATTACAGCCGGAAACCCCTGGGCCAGGAGGGGGACGGTCATCTATCCCCGCTCACCGCCTACGACGAAGCCAGCGACTCCGCCTTGCTGCTTGACGTGGCAAAATTCAAATACCCGCCGGTGTGGATAAGGCTCGCGGATCTGCTCGATGCCATGCGGACGACAGACCCCGACTCGGGCAAGAGTCGCGGTCTGGTGCTCATCGAGAAACAGCCCTAGTGCGGGTTCAGAACGCGAGGTCCTTGAGCAGGCTATCGACTTCCTTCTGAGACAGTCGCTTGTCGTCGGTGGGACCGCCGCTCTCGACGACGATGATGGCTCCGACCAGCGCCTTCATGGCCTTGCGCAAGGCCTGGCCGGCGAGATCCTGGAATTCCTGGGCAACCATGATATTGGTCAGGTGGCCGCCGATGCCGCGCAGGCTGGCTTCCAGGTCCTTGCGGCTCCAGTCCTTGTTGAGTGATTCGAGTGCGGCGGCAACGAGATGCTTGGCGGTCTCTGCCTCGAGCAGGGACTTGTTTGCGGCATCCGCAGTCATGCGCTCGACGTTTCCGAGAACCGCCGCCACTTCCTTGGGATTGTCGGATGAAGTCTTGCCGAGTCCCTTGGCCGCCTTATTCAGCTCTATCGCCAGCGATTTGAGCTCGCTGAGCACTTGACCGGTCTGCCGCGCCGGTTTCTTCGCCGCGGCCCTCTTCAATGGTGGCTTTTTCGCGATAGCTGTCTTCGCCTTCACGGCGGCCTTTCCTCCCTTGCTCGCTGCACCCATAGAATCACACCCCCATTTTTTCGAAAATCTTGTCGAGTTTGTCGCCCAGCGTCGCAGCGGTGAAGGGCTTGACGATGTAGCCGGATGCCCCGGACTGCGCTGCGGCGATGATGTTTTCTTTCTTTGCCTCGGCGGTAATCATGAGCACAGGAAGATGCTTCAAGGCCGGATCGGCGCGCACCGCCTGAAGCAGTTGGAGGCCGTCCATGTTCGGCATGTTCCAGTCGGATACGACGAAGTCGAATTCGCCGGCCCGCAACTTCTGCAGGGCGATGGCGCCGTCCTCGGCCTCATCGACCTTGGTGAAGCCCAATTCCTTGAGCAGATTTCGCACGATGCGCCGCATGGTCGAAAAGTCGTCAACTACGAGGAATCTGAGTGCAGTCCTATCGGCCATGTTTTGCCCCGATGCGGGAATTAATTGTTGTGCTCAAGGAACACCTCCTTTCTATGCTCATGCTTACTTAAGCTTGCCGCGCACGGGCGTGACAACCTCGGGTTTCTTGATCGTGATCGCCCCCTTGTTGCCCGTCATGTTCCCGCATTCGCAGGCCGAGGGCAGATGGGGAACGGAGTTGACGATGCCGTTGCAGTCGCCGCACTCATAGTAAATATCGCCGCCCAAGGGAAGCGCCTCTCCGGCCTTGTATTCCACAGGGACAAAACGGTAAATCTTACGCATATCGAGCTTCAAGAACTTCCCCTTAGTATTGGTCAGCGCCGCAGTCTGCAAACTCTACAGGCTCCCAGAATATATGAAAACACGTAAACCTAAAAATCAGCGGGTTTTTAACCGTTAGCGGGATGCTGCAGGCGCCGGGCTTCTTCTTCCTTGATCACCTGCTTGATCTCATTCAACACCGCGCCGACATCGGCGCTGCGCCTGTCCTCTTCGATGCGGCCAGTGAGGGCGATAGCGGGATGGAGCAGGCCCTCCTGGTAGAGCGTCCACATTTCCTTGCCAAACTCGCTACCGATAAGACTCGGGGCGAAGCGCCCCAGGCAAGAGGCCAAGTTGGCCACATCGCGGGCGAGCATTTGTTCGGCACTGCTATTCCCCGCGGCATCAACCGCCTGGGGCAAATCGATGATGACCGGCCCTTGGCTGCCAATGAGGATGTTGTACTCGGAGAGGTCGCCGTGGATGACCCCGGCGCAAAGCATGCGCACCACCTGATTGAGCAAATCGGCATGAAATTCCAGCGCCTGCCCCTCCGACAGTTCGACGTCGTTCAGACGCGGCGCCGGATTGCCCGCGGCATCGGTCACCAGTTCCATGAGCAGCACGCCTTCGAAGCAGATGTAGGGCTGGGGTACGCGCACCCCCGCAGCGGAAAGGCGGTAAAGCGCATCGACCTCTGCGTTCTGCCAGACTTCTTCCTGCATCTTGCGGCCGTAGCGGCTACCTTTCTCCATGGCCCGGGCCTGGCGGCTGTTCTTTACCCTGCGACCCTCCTGATACGATGCATTTTGCCGGAAGCTGCGTTTATGGGCCTCCTTGTAAACCTTTGCGCAACGAATCTCTTCGCCGCAGCGCACCATGTAGACGCTGGCCTCCTTGCCGCTCATCAGTTGGCCAATCACCTCGTCCACGAGGCCCTCCTCGACGAGCGTTGCGAGTCTTTTCGGAGTTTTCATGGGTTTCCCTGCAAAATCTGCACTTTCACGCGCTTGCCCTTCACCGTGCCGGCCGTGAGCCGGGCGAGAGCTTCCCCGGCAATGCTGCGCTCCACCGCGACATAGGTGGAGAACTCGGTGACATTGATTTTCCCAATCTGCGCCTTGGCAAAACCCGCTTCGCCGGTGAGCGCTCCCAGAACGTCTCCCGGACGGATCTTTTCCTTGCGCCCGCCCTGGATCTGCAGCGTGACCATGGGCGGCACCAGAGGCGGCGCGCCGCTGTCGGCCTGCAACTCGCTCAGGGAATGCCACTTTGCCTCACTGCCCTGTTGTTTTTCAATATTGGCAACGCGCCGCATCTGCTTGGCATTCGCCAGGGAAAATGCCCATCCCTCCTGATCGACGCGTCCGGTGCGGCCGATGCGGTGGATATGGACTTCGGGGTCGGGCGTGATATCGACGTTGATCACCGCTTCGAGTTGGAATATGTCCAGACCGCGCGCG
>CAIYYX010000143.1 GCA_903930535.1 uncultured Sterolibacterium sp.
AGGAACTGTTGGCAATGATATTGTGCTGACACAAACTCATCAAATGCATGTCCCTGTAACTCTGTGCGCCACGATTATGGTCAATGTACTGAGAAGGGAAGTCGATCTTCAGGTTCATTCTTGCCCAATCGACGTCATCAGAAAAGATGAAAAACTCAGGTCTGTGGACTCGGTTCGACACATGTTCTATGGCGGCCAAATAATAATCAAGCGAACATACTCCATGTTTTGAGCTGGTCCTTGGATCATGCAGAAAATCACCCCGACGCACGTGGATGCTGACCGCATTAGCCTGATTTATCTGCTCCGCAATTACGCTGTTCTGCCGGTTCCCCAGTATCTGAAAAGTGAAATCCCGACGAATGACATGAGCGTACTTCTCGAAGTACTTTATAGATTGCCAGTAACCTGCCAGATAACAATCCCGAGGGACTTTACCTATGCCTGACCAGTAATTGAAATAGGGCTCAACGACAAATCCAGAGCGCCGAACCCAAGCCCAACCAGGACGCCCGACGGTCCGCCTGATGGTTGGGAAGGACTGCCAGCCGAGGATGGCGCGTACCTCAGCCTCAGTGGCGATGTCAGCCTGGCAGTCAAAAACACGCTCGAGTTCAAATCCCTGATGCAGCGGGTAATCCCTGAATCCTGAAATGTCAAGGCACAGGCGCTGTCCACGCTCCAGTGACAAGGCGCGGCCGGCTGCAAACTGGAACATCTGGTTGCCAAGACCCCCAATGATCTGCGAAATAATCACGCTAGCTCATACGCCAAGTTTGTTCATGACCCGGCCGATAAATCGACGGGTTGCTCCCTTGCGCGCGATCACGGCAATCGATGGTCGCATCGCCTCCAGACTGCCCCCCTTTTCCACTCGGAAGCGCTTGTCAAACTCAAAGCCCTCAAAAAACAGGGCCTTGTTTGCGGCGCACAAATCGTCCCACCCGGACTCGAGGGACTTGTGGAATAAAGAGGTCACTGCGGCAAACTGATGGAACGCAGTATCCCTTTTTGGCAAGTATTTCAGCAGGTTTTGTTCAGGGTCAAATTTGACAAAATGCAGGTGGACGTCAAAGTCGTAAAGGTACTCGTACGTTATCAGTGGATATTCGAGGTACCCTCGCTCACCACCAACCCTGAAGACTTCCCGCATGAATTGTTCCGGATTTTCTACATGCTCGATCACCTGCGAACAAATCACATAATCAAACTCCCCATCGGAAAATGGAAATCGCCCGCCATCGTAATAGTGAACCGGCCGGTTGTCAGAGGTAACTTCCACAAGCACACCGCCGCGCTGCGATATCCTTTCCAGATCATTCTGAAAACTCAGCTCAAGAAAGGCATCGCTTCTGGGATGCGGCAAGGACCCCGGCCCGATTTCCAGGACCCTGTCGCTGGCCAGAATTCGTGTGATTTTTTCAGGGAAAAGCATCTTACTGTGGCCCCTTCTTGATGGCGATGCAATGCCAGCCAAAGCATGCAACGTCTTGCGATTCTTGCGACGCTTTACGCAGACCGAAATAAATCCTGGCGATCCCCACCAGCACGTAGGCCAGTGGCCAGCGCCAGTCACCATATCGGCGTGCCATTCCCGGTAACCTGCCAATCTCCTGCTTCAGATAGGAAAACCAGTCGCCGTTTGCTGTCAATTCCTGAATCTCGAAATTGGCCTGAGGCAGGTGGTATTGGTACCAATAGCGACTAAAGCCAGTAGCGTAGTGATGGGGCGCAAAGTGCACCAACGAGGCAAAAGGGGCGGTCACAATGAGTTTCCCGCCTGGCTTGAGCAAGCGCCCAAATTCCTGAAGCGCCCTCAGAGGATCAGGCAGGTGCTCAAAAACCTCGCTGCACAGGATGGCATCAAAAGATCCCTCGGGTTCCGGAATACTCACCACATCGCACACCAGATCAATCTGACTGGTGTCCCAGGTTCCTGTCTGCAATCCTTGTTCGTCTCCTTTGCCTTCATACTGGCACACATCCTGTGAGACATAGGCCAGATGAGAGCACAAAGTCTTGTTCCTCAACTCACCAGCGCCGGCATCCAGTAGTCGCCAACCTTCAGGGAGCGAGGCCAATACATGCTCAAGCCAGCGATCACGCCCCTCCTGATTGGGGTCGGAGGCTGTTCCACCCTTCAGTAAGCGGTTCAAGGATGGCCTCTCATTGCTTGACAAATGTAAAGATACCCAAAGCATAATCCGACCCGCCCAGTTTCCCCAAATCAATGATCGGGTTGCCTGACTCAACAAGCGTCCGGCCTGATTTCACCCAGGCAAGATCTCTGAGAACCAGTCCCGATGAGACCGCAAGATTCATCAGCGCATTCGGTTCAAATACCCGATGCGCGTTGAATTCGACAACCTCTCGTCCGACAGGTATAGACAAATAGAACACTCCCCCAGAGCGTAGCATTCTGGCCATGGTGGCCAGCCCCGTTTTGTATCCCTGCGGATCGACAGGATCACCGTATCTGCCAAGCCCAAAATGTTCCAGTGCGTGCAGGCAGGACAAGGAATCGCAGTAATCAAAGTATTGGTCGGACAAGTGCGTGAGATCTGCCTGCGTGAAGTGAATGCCAGGAATCCGCGTCGACAGGGGCCGAATATCGAACACCTCAACTTCCCTATAAACGGCAACATGGGCGACAAACCCGTCAACCCTTGAACCAATGTCGACGTGCCTTTGCGGACTGGCGAGGTATATCTTGCGAGCGACATGCAGATCCTGCCAGAAATATTCATCGGTGATGGAGCCGCTTTCCTCATACCAATCGTGCAGACAAGGACGAAAAGCCATGGCCCCCCTGTAATGCTGACGAAATCTGATCCAGTCCAATATGTAGCGAGGAATTCCCCTGATCGACCGCCACGTCCGCCGGAAATTCAAACCCATTTGAAGGTTCAATACCCAGAATAATCTGTCAAGAATTTTCTTCCCCCTGTTTCTTCTTGAGCCACTCCAGACTAAGAAGGAAGCCAATCAAATTGATCGTCAGCCAGCCAAACGCAGCACCGACTGCGCCCTGCCACCCAACCAAAGGCGGAATAATGGCCAAAGATGACAGGAGCGCCAAGGCATTGACCTGAAATATCCGGTCAGTTCTCTTACCCGCCAACCAGTTGACGTAACCCACATTGTAAAAAGCATTCAGACCACTCCCCACCAGCAGGACGGCCAACAAGGGATATACCGCCTGCACCGCCTCCGGGCTTCTCAGCCAAATCTGGAGCAAGCCTTTGCCAAAGACAGCAAAGACGATTGCTCCAAGCGCAACCAGCATGGCAATCAGGCTAAACAACTTGTTGCTCAGACGACGCAACTTAGCGGGCTCTTCTCTCAAGTGTATGGCGCGCGGCAGCACTGCCTGAACCAACGGGTAAATCAGCTGAAGCACACCAACAGCCAAGGCTGCCGCCATCGAGTAATAGCCGAATACCTCGATACTGGCCATCTTGCTGAGGACAATTTTGTCAATTTGAACCGTGAGTGCACCCAGCCAGGTCGCACCCGACATCCACGCCACCGCCCTCCACACCGATCCGATTTCGCTGGCCTCCCATTTCATTTTGGCACGCTTCACTTCCAGTGTGCCCCACGCCAATCGACCCCTCAGCAGTGTTTCCAGCAACGCTGTGCCAACATGCCAGGTCAGATAGGCAGTGAGGCTTGGCCAGCAATAAACAGTGAGGACTCCGCCCGCATGACGCACAAACGCAGCGGCGACCGTGAGGCCATTCAAGGCAATTTGTCCTTGCGCTCCCACCAGCAAACTGCGATAAACCGAACTCGGAAACTGTGCGGCAAATAGCAAAGCAGCGCCGCCTACGGCCTGCGTCCCCATCGTCTTGGGCAAGCCTCCCAAATTCAACCAGTGCGCAGCAAGGGTCTCGGCGCTCAGGAAAGTCAGACCACCAACGCATAGTCCAAAAAGCCAGTAAATACGCTCAAATCCAAATAGGAGCGAAGCTGCACTTTGTTTACCCGCGATGTTCGAACCAAAACGG
>CAIYYX010000144.1 GCA_903930535.1 uncultured Sterolibacterium sp.
CCATCAGTCCTGGCGAAACCACCCGTTGCACCCGTTGTAACTGGAGTAACTGGAACTTTAGGTGTGCCCGCTGCACCCCCATCAGTCCTGGCGAAACCACCCGTTGCACCCGTTGTAACTGGAGTAACTGGAACTTTAGGTGTGCCCGCTGCACCCCCATCAGTCCTGGCGAAGCCACTCGTTGAAACGCCGTTGAAACGGTGAAACCACCCCTTTAATTACTTGCCCAGCTGTACTAAAAAACAGTCCCTGGGGGCAGCTATCGATGTCTGCGGGTGACGCCTTTAGGTCGTGTGAGTTCGCGTTTTTGAACACCGGACCCTGAAAAAACGGTTTCCGGATCTATCGTCCTGAGGAACGACTCCGCTCACTCCGGAGGCTGCGGATGGATGACGCCCGCCGGCGCGACGTGGTGAGTTTCCGCCGGGGCATGGTGATGCAGGAAGGCGTGTTCGGGTTCGACCGGCAACGGTCCGAGCAGTTTCTGCGGCGCCAGCGAGCCGATGATCATGCCCAGGAAACTGGCGATCAGGCCTGCGAACTGCGCCGGCACGAAGGGATCCTCGGGGCCGAAGGTCTGCAGTGACAACCAGGTCGACAGGCCGCAGAAGATGGCGGCGAGCGCGCCCTGATTGGTCGCACGCTTCCAGAACAGGCCAAAGACCAGCGGCACGAAGGCCGCGACCAGGGTCACCTGGTAGGCATTCTCGACCATCTTGAATATGCTCGCCTTGGAGTTGACCGCGTAGAGCGTCACCAGAAGTGTGAACACCAGGGTGACGATGCGCATTGAGAACAGGAGCTTGCGGTCTGTCATCCTGCCCATCATCGGCTTCAGGATGTTCTCGGTGAAGGTCACCGAAGGCGCGAGCAGCGTCGCCGAGGCGCAGCTCTTGATGGCCGAGAGCAGCGCGCCGAAGAACATCACCTGGGCGAAGAGCGGCGCCCGCTCGAGAACAAGACGCGGCAGGATGAGTTGGGGATCGGTGTCTATCAGCTCGGAGACCATCTTGGGATCGAGCAGCGTCGCGGAATAGGCGAGGAACATCGGCACGAAGGCGAACAGGAAGTAAAGGCTGCCCCCCAGGACAGAGCCCCAGACGGCGATTTTTTCCGTCCTGGAAGACTGCACCCGCTGGAACACGTCCTGCTGCGGGATGGAGCCGAACATCATGGTGACCCAGGCGGCGGTGAAGGCGAGGATTTCCTTGAGATTGAGCGACGGCCAGAACTCGAACTTGCCGGCGGCCAGGGCATGATCGAAGACGACGCCGACGCCGCCGACCATGCCGCTCACCTCGCCGCCGATGTAGAGCATGCCGATGACGATGATGACCATCTGGATCAGGTCGGTCACGGCCACGGCCCACATGCCGCCGAAGAAAGTATAGATGAGGATGGTGATCGAGCCTATCCACATGCCCGTGACCTTCTCGATCTCGCCGCCCGAGACGACGTTGAAGACCAGACCCAGGGCGGTGATCTGCGCGCCGACCCAGCCGAGATAGGAAATGACGATGGCCAGAGTGGTGGCCACCTCGACGCCGCGGCCGAAGCGCTTCTTGTAGAAGTCGCCTATGGTCAGGAGATTCATGCGGTAGAGCGGCGCGGCAAAGAACAGGCCGACCAGGATCAGGCACATCGAGGAACCGAAAGGGTCCGAGACCACGCCCTTCAGGCCGTCCTTGAGAAAGGTCGCGGGAATGCCCAGCACGGTCTCCGAGCCGAACCAGGTCGCGAAAACCGTCGCCGTCACCATGTAGAAAGGCAGGTGGCGTCCGGCCACGGCGAAGTCCTTGGTGTTATGGACATGCCGCGCCGCATAGAGGCCGATGCCCACCGAGATGACCCAATAGATAATGACGAACCAGAGCAGCATGCCGACTCCGTTGGTTTCTTAAAATTATACCCCGGCCTCAAACAGGGACAGAACCAGGGACTTCACGATGGCGGCGGTACCGCCGTCGCTGTCGCGGGCGGGATCGTATTCGCACAGCTCGATGGCGCGGCAGCCGGGCAGGCGCCCCAGTCCGCGCAGCAGGAGAAGAAGCTCGGAGGCGAAAACACCGTCGGGCACGGGGGTGTCGACGCCGGAAGCCTCGAGCGGGTTGATCACATCGACATCGATGGACAGGCCAAAGTCTGGCCCGACAATGGCCAAGGCCTCGGCGAAAACGCTGCCTAAGCCGCGGCTGTGAATCTCGTCCATATTGAAGACCCTGACGCCGAGGCCTAGCAGCAGGGCCGGCTCGCTTTTTTCGAAACTGCGCGCGCCGATGACGCAGACATGATGCGGATCGAGAATCGGCCCGGGCACCCCGGTCAGTTCCGGCGCGCCCAGGCCCAGGAGCGCCGCCAGAGGCATGCCGTGGGGATTGCCGCTGGGCGTCGTCGCCATCGTGTGCGCATCGAGGTGGGCATCGAGCCAGACGAGGCCGGGCGGAGAGCCCAGCGCGCGGCCGACACCGCGCCAGGTTCCGGCGGCGATGCTGTGGTCGCCGCCGACCACCAGGGGCAGCGAACCTTGAATGATGGCGGCAGAAACGCGGTCCGCGAGACTGCGACAGAGGCTTCCCAGGCTCTCCAGGCGCGGCCCAGCAGGCGCCTCGAGCGCAGCGTCCCAGCCCGCGTCAGGAATGCCTTCGAGCAGTCCGGCGACAGCTAGAACGTTCGGGCCGCGCGCGACATTGGGATCCGGTCCGCCCAGGCCGCAGGGCACGGGGATCGCCAATACCTGCCGCATCGGGTAGGTCGGGCTTCAGCCCGACAACGATGGCTGTCGGCCTAAAGGCCGACCTACATTACGTTTCAGCATCAGAGCCTATGCGCCAATTCCAGCAGCAACGCGGCAGCGGCGAGAATGCTGGCGAGGACGATCCAGCGCTGCGACTTCTCGTGCGCGGCGAGAAGCCTGGCCAGAGTCTCATCATTGCCTTGGGCCGATCGCGTCAGGCTCTGGTGGGCCAGACGAGGCAACGCCGGCAGGAGTGTGGCCCACTGCGGCGCCTCTCGCTTCAGGTTTTTCAGGAGACCCCGCCAGCCGACCTGCTCGCTCATCCAGCGTTCGAGAAAGGGCTTCGCGGTCTGCCAGAGATCGAGGTCGGGATTCAACTGGCGGCCCAGACCCTCGATGTTGAGCAGCGTCTTCTGCAACAGCACCAGTTGCGGCTGGACCTCGACATTGTAGCGGCGCGAGGTCTGGAACAGGCGCAGCAGGATTCTTCCGAAGGAAATGTCCTTCAAGGGCTTGTCGAATATCGGCTCGCAAACCGCCCGTATCGCCGCTTCGAACTCGTCCACTCGCGTCTCTCTGGGCGCCCATCCCGACTCGATGTGGGCTTCGGCGACGCGCTTGTAGTCGCGCCGGAAGAAGGCGAGAAAGTTCTGCGCCAGATAATTCTTGTCGTTATCGGTCAGGGTGCCGACGATGCCGAAGTCGAGGGCGACATACTGGCCGCGGTCCTTGCCTTCAGTGACGACGAAAATATTGCCCGGATGCATGTCGGCATGGAAGAAGCCGTCACGGAATACCTGGGTGAAGAAAATCTCGACGCCGGCAGTGGAAAGCGCCTTGAGATCGACGCCCTTCTCGCGCAGGAGATCGATCTGGCTGATGGGCGTGCCGTGCATTCGCTCCATCACCATCACCGAGTTTGCGCACCAGTCCCAATGCACTTCGGGGATGCGCAGCAAGGGGGAATCCTTGAAGTTGCGTCGCAGTTGCGAGCAGTTGCCGGCCTCGCGCATCAGGTCCAGTTCGTCGGCCAGGTGCTTCTCGAACTCGCCCACGACCTCGCGCGGCTTCAGACGCTTGCCATCCGCCCAGAGCTTCTCCAGCAGGCCGGCGGCGATCTGCAACAACGCGACGTCGTTGGAAATGATGCTGGCTATGCCCGGGCGCAGGATTTTCACCGCGACCTCGCGGCCGTCGAAAAGCGTCGCGAAATGCACCTGCGCCACCGAGGCGCTGGCCACCGGCTCGCGCGCGAACAAGGCGAATACCTGCTCGACCGGCTTGCCATAGACTCGTTCCAGCTCGGCCACGGCCTGATCCGAAGGGAAAGGCGGCACCTGATCCTGCAACTTCGCCAGTTCGTCGGCGATGTCCATGGGCAGGAGGTCGCGCCGCGTTGACAGCACCTGGCCGAACTTCACGAATATGGGTCCCAACGCCTCCAGCGCCTGACGCAGTCGCACCGCGCGCGGCGCTTCGAGGTCGCGCCAGAACTGCAGGAGGGCCATGGCCCGAATCAGCCGCCTCGTCCTGCCGGCCAAAGCCTCGTGCTCCAGAACCATCTGGTCGAGGCCGAAGCGGCTGGCGATGAGGAATATCTTCAGTAAACGCAGCAGACGCATTGCGGCAGGAGGGAAATGGACAAGGGGCGAATTTACCCGGTTTCGGTGCAAGCGGAAAGGCCAGTCATTTAGTCATCCCCGCTTTCGCGGGGATCCAGTGAGTTGTTATGTTCAAATCCCAGATTCCCGCTCTTGTGCCCCAGAGGGTATTCGCGGGAATGACGAGGCGGGTACTGGATCAGCCCTTCACTCGCTATAATGCTCTCTTTGCGCTTTGCCTGAATTCCCATGGCCTTTGACCCCAAATCCCACCTGTCCGACCTGCTGCGCGCGGCGCTCAAGAGCGTGGCGCCCCTGCAGGGCGACATCGCCATCTTGCTGGAACGTCCGAAGCAGGCGAGCCACGGCGACTTTGCGGCCAACCTGGCGCTGCAGCTGGCCAAACTGATGAAGGCCAATCCGCGCGAGATCGCTGCCCGCCTGGTGCGCGAGTTGCCGCTGTCCCCTTGGGTGGATGCGGTCGAGGTGGCAGGCGCCGGCTTCATCAATTTCCGTTTGGCGGCCGCGGCCAAGACAGGGGTGGTCAAGGACATCCTCGAAGCCGGCACCGACTACGGCAGGAACAGTCTGGGTAACGGCAGCAAGGTGCAGGTCGAGTTCGTCTCGGCCAACCCGACCGGTCCTCTCCACGTCGGCCACGGCCGCGGCGCAGCCTACGGCGCCAGCCTGGCCTCGCTGCTCGCCTTTGCCGGCTTCGCGGTTTCGCGCGAGTATTACGTCAATGACGCCGGCAGGCAGATGGACATCCTCGCCCTGTCCTGCTGGCTGCGCTACCTGGCGCTGTGCGATGAGCAGCTGCCTTTCCCCGGCAACGCCTACCAGGGCGATTACGTGAGCGGCATGGCACAGCAGATAGCCAATGCCCACGGCAAACGCCACGTCCATCCTGCCGCCGCGGTCCTGGCCTGCGTGAGAGCCGCAAAGGACGACGCCGACGCCCATCTCGACGATCTCATCAAGGCCGCCAAGGATCTCCTGGGCGAGGACTGGAACTACTTCCACCAGCATGTGCTGGCCGAGCAACTGGCCGGCTGCCGCGCCGACCTGGAAGAGTTCGGCGTGCATTTCGATGTCTGGTTCTCCGAGCGCTCGCTCTACGATACCGGCATGGTGGACAAGGCCGTGGCGGCGCTGGAGAAGGCAGGCCACATCTACCTTCAGGATGGCGCGAAATGGTTCCGCTCGACCGCCTTCGGCGACGAGAAGGACCGCGTCGTGCAAAGGGACAACGGGCTTTTCACCTACTTCGCCTCCGACATCGCCTACCATCTCAACAAGTTCGAGCGCGGCTTCGACAGGGTCGTCGATGTCTGGGGCGCGGATCATCACGGCTATATCCAGCGCGTGCGCGGGGCGCTGACTGCACTTCACTGCGACGAGTCCAGGCTCGACGTGGCGCTGGTGCAGTTCGTCTCGCTGTGGCGGGGAACGGAGAAGGTCTCGATGTCCACCCGCGCCGGCGAATACGTGACCCTGCGCGAACTGCGCGAGGAAGTCGGCAACGATTCCTGCCGCTTCTTCTACATGCTGAGAAAGCCAGAGCAGGCGCTCGACTTCGACCTCGAGCTGGCCAAATCGCAAAGCAATGACAACCCGGTGTATTACGTCCAGTATGCCCATGCCCGCGTCAGTTCGGTCTTGCTCGCCTGGGGAGGGGATGTTGCCAAACTCGCCGGAGCCGACCTGTCGCCGCTCGAAGGCGAGAAAGAGCTGGCGCTGGCCGCCCGCCTGGCCGCCTTCCCCGAGGTGATCGCGGATGCCGCACGCGACTATGCGCCGCACGCCATCGCCTTCTACCTCAAGGATGCTGCGGCGGACTTCCACAGCTATTACAATGCCGAACGCATCCTGGTCGAGGACACGGCCCAGCGCACGGCGCGCCTGGCTCTGGCCGCGGCCCTGCGCCAGGTTTTGAGAAACGGTCTGGCAATCCTGGGCGTCACGGCGCCGGAGAGTATGTGATGAAAACTGGCAATTTGGCAAAGAACCGGGGCAGCGTCATGCTGGGCCTGTTCCTGGGTCTGGTCGTCGGTATGCTGATCGCCTTCGGCGTGGTCTGGTATCTGAACAAGTCACCCCTGCCCTTCCTGGACAAACTCTCCAGGGAAAAACCCGAAGCCAAGTCAGAGGAAACGCAACAGCCCCTGCCGCTTCCCGGAAAGCCCGGCGACAAGGTGGCGGAAAAGCCGCGCTTCGAGTTCTACAAGATTCTCCCCGGCGGCCAGGAAGCGGCGCCGGCACAGCAAGCCAAAGATGCAGCGCAGCCCCAGGCCGCAGCCCCTGCGAGCAACGAGACCTACTACCTGCAGGCCGGCGCCTTCCAGAAAACCGCCGATGCCGACAGCCTCAAGGCCAAGCTCGCGATGATGGGGCTCGAAGTCGGTTTGCAGGAAATCCAGGTGCCTGAAAAGGGCGTCATGAACCGCGTCCGCGTCGGCCCCTTCGGCAATGCCGAAGACATGAACCGCGTGCGCAACCAGCTCAATCAGAGTGGAATCACGGTCACGGTCATCAAGATCAAGAATGGCGCTGACGTCGCGCAATAATTTTTCAAGGAGAAGCACATGCTGAAATCGAGAATCCTCCTGGCCATCACCACCCTGCTGCTGGCCTTTTCTGCCTCTGCCCAGTTGAAGGAAGGCCGCGACTACGATCTCGTTAATCCTGTCCAGGCGACGGAGAAGGGCAAGATCGAGGTCATCGAGTTCTTCTCCTACATGTGCCCGCATTGCGACCATTTCGACCCCGTCCTCAGCAAGTGGCAAAAGACCTTGGCCAAGGATGTCGTTTTCCGCAGGGTGCCGGTGGTCTTCCGCCCGCAATGGGAAGCGACCGCCAAGCTCTACTACGCGCTGGAGGCCATGAATGAGCTCGACAAACTTCATCCCGCAGCCTTCTCGGCGATTCACCGCGAGAACACCGACCTGATGAACGATGCGGGCGTCATCAATTGGGCAGTGAAAAAAGGCCTGGACAAGAAAAAGTTTTCCGACACCTTCAACTCCTTCGCCGTGCAGAGCAAGACGACGGGCAGCAAGCAGAAACAAGGGGCCTACGGCATCAACGGCGTTCCCATGCTGGTCGTTGCCGGCAAGTACAGAAGCCCGGACAATTTTCCCGGCGGCCAGGATGAGCTTCTCAAACTCGTCGACAGTCTGATCGTCAAGGCGCGCGCCGAGCAGGGAAAGAGGTAGGTCGGGCTTTCGCTGGAGACGCCCGGAGGAAGTCCCTGCGGGACATGTCGGCCTAACGCTAAAGGCCAACCTACGACACCATGATGAAACTTGCCCTTTCTTGCTTGCTTCTGGCCCTGCTCTCAGGCGGCGCCTCTGCCGAGCTGCGCGAGGGCAAGGACTATGTCCTCATCCCGCAGCAACAGACAGACGCCAGGGACAGAATAGAGGTCACCGAGTTCTTCTGGTACGGCTGCCCGCATTGCTATGACTTCGAACCCGTGATCAGCAAGTGGGTGGCCAAGCTGCCCAAGAATGCCCTCTTCCGCCGCATTCCCGCGATATTCCCCGGCGGCCGCTGGGCACCGGCGGCAAAGCTCTACTACGCGCTGGAGGCCGTCGGCGAAACGGAGCGCCTGCACCGTCAGGTCTTCGACGCCATCCATCTCGAGCGCATGAATTACATCAGCGAAGCCGATGTCACCGACTGGCTGGAGAAGAAGGGCGTGGATCGCAAGAAGTTTTCCGAGGCCTACAATTCTTTCGCCGTGAAAGCCAAGGTCGAACGCTCCCTGCAGCTGACCGAGGCCTATCGCGTCAGTTCCGTGCCGATGATGGTGATAGCGGGCAAGTACCAGACATCGAACACCCTGGTCGGAAGCTACGAGGCGCTGCCGGCCATCATGGACGAACTGATCGTCAAGGCGAGCGCCGAGCAAGGCAAGAAGTAACAGTGGCGCTCACGATTTTCCTCACCGGCGCCTCGAGCGGCTTGGGGCTGGCGCTGGCCCGCCGCTATGCCATGAGCGGCGCTGTGCTGGGTCTTGCGGCCAGGCGCGGCGAAAAGCTCGAAGAACTCGCCGCCGAGCTCTCAGCCACCTGCTTCATCTATCCCCTCGATGTCACCGAGGCGGAAGCATTGGCCGCCGCGGCAGAGGACTTCATTGCTCGCGCCGGCGTGCCCGACATCGTCATTGCCAATGCCGGCATCAGCATCGGCACGCTGACCGAGGACAGGAATGATCTCACTTCCTTCGCCGCGGTGATGGCGGTCAATGTGCAGGGCATGGTCAATACCTTCCATCCCTTCATCGCGCAGATGCGCCAGGCCAGGCGCGGACGACTGGTCGGCATCGGTTCGGTCGCCGGCGTCCGCGGACTGCCCGGAGCAGGCGCTTACTGTGCATCGAAGGCGGCCGCCAGCGTCTATCTTGAGAGCCTGCGCGTCGAACTGCAGGGCAGCGGCGTCAAAGTCTCGACCATTATTCCCGGCTATATAGAGACGCCCATGACGGCGGTGAACAAATATCCCATGCCCTTCATCCTGCCAGTCGACCAAGCGGCGCGGCTCATCATCCGCAGGATTGAGCGCGGGGCGAGCTATGCTGTCGTGCCCTGGCAGATGGCCATCGTCGCCAGGCTGCTGCACCTGCTGCCCAACTTCCTGTTCGATCGCGTGTTCGCCCGCGCCGGACGCAAGCCGCGGGGATTGCCGCTCTAGGGCATGATCGAATATCCGCATCGTCATTCCCGCGTAGGCGGGAATCCAGTACTCTCCTGGGTCCCCTCCTACGCGAGGACGACACCGTCGGGCTAAAGCCCGACCTACAAAGGAATGCGTCGGGCGTCCCCCAAGGGGTGCTCCTTAGGTCGGGCTAAAGCCCGACCTACACAGGAATGCGTCGGGCGTGAGGATGGAAATATGTTTCGGCAGTTTCTTGTGCCGCGCCAGGGCCAGCAAGGCCTTGTCGCCGGTGAGCAGATAATCGGCTGCGCCGTCGCGCGCCAGTTCGAGAAACTTCTGGTCGTCTTCGTCCCTGCACCGCGGCAGAGGGAACTCCAGCTTAGGCGCCGGTTTCGCAATCATGCTGACCAGGTCGCCATACTCGGAGAGCATGACGCGCTGCGATTCGATAGTCAGCTCGAACTCGGGGTAATTCAGGACGCGCTCGAATTCCGCGAGGCAGTCCTGGTTGCAAAGCGCGATCAAGCTCCCTGTTTCCATCAGGCCGCGCAGGGGCGCATAGCGGCTGTCCGCGAACACCCATAGTGACAGCAAGACATTGGTGTCGAAAACAATACGTAAGCGCGGCGCCTGGGAAATCAAGCCTTCTGCGTGTCGAGGCGAAACTTCACGAATGAACCGGGAGCATCCTCTAGCGCCTTGAGATTTCCCTTGGCGGGGTCACGCGCGGCCACCCTCTCCTTGCCGTTGCGGGCGGAAATCCATTCCTGCCAATCCGCCCACCACGAACCCTGATGCTGGGTCGCCCCGGCAAACCACTCCTCGGGCGTCGCCTGCAACTTCTTCTCATCGCTGGTCCAGAAGCCGTACTTGTTTGCCGCGGGCGGATTGACGATGCCGGCGATATGGCCCGAACCGCCGAGCACGAAGCGCACGGGTCCCCCAAGCTTGGTCGCGCCCAGATAGGTGCTCTTCCAGGGGGCGATATGGTCCTCGATGGTGGAAATGAAATAGCAGGGCGTCTTGATCTTGCCGATGTCTATCGCCACGCCGTTAAGCGTAATGCCGCCCGGCTCCTTCAACAGGTTCTTCAGATACATGTTGCGCAGATAAAAGCTGTGCATCTTGTAGGGCATGCGCGTGGAGTCCGAGTTCCAGAACAAGAGATCGAAGGGGAAAGGCTCCTTGCCCATCAGATAATTATTCACCACGAAAGACCAGATCAGGTCGTTGCTGCGCAGCATGTTGAAAGTGCCGGCCATCTCCGATCCCTCGAGGTAGCCGCGCGCCTCCATCTTCTTCTCCAGGCTGGCCACCTGTTCCTCGTCTATGAAAACGCCCAGTTCGCCGGGAATGGAAAAGTCGAGCAATGCCACGAAAAAGGTGGCCGAGGCGATGCGCTTGTCCTTCTTTGCGGTCAGATAGCCCATGGCCGAGCCGAGCAGTGTGCCGCCCAGGCAGTAGCCGATCAGGTTCACTTCTTCTTCGCCGGTCTGCCGGCAGACGGCATCGATGGCCGCCAGGGCGCCTTCGTTGAGGTAGTCTTCGAAACCCTTTTCCGCGAGCTTCACGTCGGGATTGACCCAGGACACGACAAACACCGTATGGCCCTGATCCGATGCCCACTTGATGAAGGAGTTTTTTTCGCGCAGGTCGAGGATGTAATACTTGTTGATCCAGGGCGGAATGATCAGGAGCGGCCTCTTGAACTGCTTCTTCGTGGTCGGGGAAAACTGCAAGAGCTGGATCAGATCATTCTGGAAAACCACCTTGCCCGGCGTCGTCCCGACATTCCTGCCGAGTTCGAAATCCTTGGTGTCGGTCATCTTGACGCGCAGCTGACCATCGCCTTCCTCGACGTCGCGCAGGAGATTGCTGAATCCCTTGAGCAGATTCTGGCCTTGGCTCCTGACCGTCTCGCGCAGCACTTCGGGGTTGGTGACGGCGAAGTTGGAGGGCGAGAGCGCGTCGATGAACTGGCGCGTGAAGAAATTCACCTTCTTCTGCGAGACATCATTCAGACCCTCGACCTCACCCACCGTGTCATGAACGTGGCGCGCGGTGATCAAGTAGGACTGCTTGATGAAGTCGAAGAGGAAATGCTCCTCCCACTCCGCATCCTTGAAGCGGTTGTCGCCCTTGGCCGGCTGGGCAAGAGGGACGGGCGCCATGCCGGCTGCGCGCTGCATCGAATGCTGCCACAGTGAGAAATACTGCCAGACCAGGTTCATCTGCGCCTGGGCCATCTTGAAGGGATTGGCGAGCATCTTGGCCATCAGGTCCATGAAGGCCTTGGCGATGCCCAGTTCGTCATTCGGGGCAGCGACGCCCTGCTTCATCTGGCGCCGGATGTGACTGGAAATCAGCTTGGCCGAGCGCTGTGCGACTTCGGCATAGGTCTTGGCGACCTCCTCTACATCGGGCGTCTGCTGTGGCGTGTTCATCAGGTATTCCCTTCTATGACAAAGCGGGTGGTGCCGCGGTCTTGCAAGCGCCGCAAAGAACCCGCCTGCTCCAGATAGTTCAAGTGAGCCATCGCCTCGCCCATGGCGAACATCGCCTGGTGCGCGTCGCTGATTTCGCGCGAGAACAGCACCGGTATCAGTTCGCAGGCTGTCTTGGGTGTGGTGCAGGCGGCAAGGAGGGCAGCACAACGCTCCTTGTGGTGATCTTCGAGCTGCGCGACGCGGGCATGGATGCCGCGGAAAGGCAGGCCATGTGAGGGCAGCACCAGCGTGTCCTCGGGCAGCGTCTTGAAGCGCGCGATGGACCCCAGGAACAGGCCGAGCGGATTGCTGTCCGGGTTGGCGGCCATGACGCTGATATTGGTCGAAATGCGCGGCAGCAGCATGTCGCCCGAAATCAGGAGATGCGCCTCCTCGCAGTAGAGGGCGGCATGTTCCGGCGAATGGCCGAAGCCGACCATGACGCGCCAGTTGCGGCGGCCGATGGCGATATCCTGTCCGACGAAAAGGCGACGATAAGTCGAGGGGATTTCAGGCACGCCATTCCTGTAGGCATTGCCGCGCTGGCCCAGCGCCTCAAGCCTGGGCTCGTCCAGGCCGTGGGCCTTGAACAGTTCCAGCATCCTGGCGATGCTATAGCCGTCGATCTGCTCGCAAAGCATGTGCGCCGTCAGATACTCGCCCAGGGTCATCCACAGCGGCGCCCCGGTCTCTTTCTCAAGCCATGCGGCGAGGCCGAGGTGGTCGGGGTGGCAGTGGGTGACAATCTGGCGGCGGAGTGGATACTCTTTCAGCAGCAGGCGCCAGTTGTCCTTGATGATGTCGACGCAAACGCCGGTATCGACCGCGGTCCACAGCGCAGATCCGCTCGCATCGACGCCGTCTTCGATGAGCCAGAGGTTGATGTGGTTGAGCGCGAAGGGCAAGGGCATGCGCAGCCAGCGCACGCCGGGCGCGAGTTCGACAGCAACGCCCGGTTCGGGGAGTTGCTCTTGCGGATAGCTGAGTGGCTGGGGTGAGTTCATGGTCTCGATCTTGCCGGAAGTAGGGGCAGCATTGCAGGATTGTTCGACTTTCAGCAGGCAGAAAGCCATCCGCGTTCATGGACATTCTACCCGAACGCAGGCAAACTGTTGCGCTGCAACAAGTGCAGATGAAATGCCAAACCTTGCAGGCCGTGGCAATCACGATGACGAACTTATTCAGACATTCCCCAGGGGCTCTCATTTGAAAACCGGCAGGCAGCGTCCGAGTCACTTGGTGCATCACTTCGAACCTAGCGACCCCGACTGGGCTGCCAAGGTGAGGGACAGCTTCAGCCGGCAGAAGGTAATGGCCTTCATAGGCGCCAGGCTTGCCGACGTCGGCCCGGGCTGGTGCGAGATCCATCTTCCCCATCGCGAAGAGTTGACGCAGCAGCATGGCTACATCCAGGCCGGCATCATCGCAGCCATCGTAGACAATGCCGGAGGCTATGCCGGCTACACCCTGATGCCGGCCGGCAGCACCGTGCTGACGGTCGAGTACAAGATCAATCACCTCGCCCCCGGCGACGGCGAACTTCTGATCGCCGTCGGCGAGGTGGTCAAGCCCGGCAGGAATCTGGTCATTGCGCGCGGCGATGTCTATGTGGTGAAGCAAGGCAAGACCCGCCACTGCGCGACCATGCAGCAGACCCTGATGACCATGCACGGCAAGGACGACCTGCCCCCCGGCACCCCTTCCCCAGGAAGCGGGGGACTGTGACTCGCCGCTACGCGACGCCATGTCTTACACTGTCCCTGCCGTGTAAAACCCATCGCCCGGGCCTTACGACTCAAAGGAGATGAAATCTTGAGCTTCACCGGACTGAACTTCGCCCTCGGCGAAGATATCGACATGCTGCGCGATACCGTGCAGGCCTTCGCCGCCAAGGAGATCTCCCCGCGCGCCGCAACGATAGACAGCAGCAACGAGTTCCCCAAGGATCTCTGGCAGAAGCTCGGCAATCTCGGCCTCCTGGGCCTCACCGTCGGGGAGGAATACGGCGGCACTGACATGGGCTATCTCGCCCACATCGTCGCCATGGAGGAAGTCAGCCGCGCCTCGGCCAGCGTCGGCTTAAGCTACGGCGCCCATTCCAATCTCTGCGTGAACCAGATCCGGATTAACGGCAGCGCAGAGCAGAAGCGGAAATACCTGCCCAGGCTGGTCAGCGGCGAACATGTCGGCGCCCTGGCGATGTCCGAACCCGGTGCCGGCTCGGACGTCGTCTCCATGCGTTTGCGCGCGGACAGGAAGGGCGAGCGCTATATTTTGAACGGCAACAAGATGTGGATCACCAACGGCCCCGATGCCGATACCCTGGTGGTCTACGCGAAGACCGATGCGGCAGCCGGCTCGAAGGGCATCACCGCCTTCCTGCTCGAGAAAGGCTTCAAGGGTTTCTCGACCGCGCAGAAGCTCGACAAGCTCGGCATGCGCGGCTCGAACACCGGCGAACTGGTGTTCCAGGACTGCGAGGTGCCCGAGGAGAACATGCTGGGGAAAGAAGGCGGCGGCGTGCGCGTCCTGATGAGCGGCTTGGACTATGAGCGCGCCGTTCTCTCCGGCGGCCCGCTGGGCATCATGGCCGCCTGCATGGACGCGGTCCTGCCCTATGTCCATGAGCGCAAGCAGTTCGGTCAGGCGATAGGCGAATTCCAGTTGATGCAGGGCAAGCTCGCCGACATGTACTCCACCTTCATGGCCTGCCGCGCCTATGTCTATGCCGTCGGCCGCGCCTGCGACCGCGGCGAAACGACGCGAAAGGATGCGGCAGGGGCCATACTCTATGCCGCGGAGAAGGCCACCTGGATGGCTGGCGAAGCGATACAGGCCCTGGGCGGCAACGGCTACATCAACGACTACCCGACCGGCCGCCTCTGGCGCGATGCAAAGTTGTATGAGATTGGCGCCGGCACGAGTGAAATCCGCAGGATGCTCATCGGTCGCGAGCTCTTTGGGGAGTCGATGTAGATGAACACCCGCGCAAAGGGGCAGAAGCTGCGGGAGCCAAGCCCGGCGCACGCCACGACCACCTGCCGCAAGCTCAATGACTGAACATTCCCCCAACCTGCGCGCTCCCGGATCCGGCCTGGAATCCGGCCCGGGTGACGAGGCCGGCAAGGAAAGCCTGGTCCGCCTCTTCGACTTCAACCGCGCCTGGGCGCAGCAAATCCGCGCCGCCGACCCCGACTACTTCGAGCGGCTCGCCCAGCTGCAGTCGCCGCAATACCTCTGGATAGGCTGCTCCGATTCGCGCGTGCCGGCCAACCAGATCGTTGGACTCTTGCCCGGTGAAGTGTTCGTGCATCGCAATGTCGCCAACGTCGTGGTGCACACCGATCTCAACTGCCTATCGGTGATCCAGTTCGCCATCGACGTGCTCAAGGTCAAGCACATCATGGTGGTCGGCCACTACGGCTGCGGCGGTGTGCAGGCGGCACTCAACCAACAGCGCATCGGCCTGGCCGACCTTTGGCTGCGTCATGTGCAGGACGTGCATAACCGGCACCAGACGGAGGTCGATGCATTGCCCCAGGACAGAAGGCTCGACCGGCTTTGCGAGTTGAACGTGCTGGAGCAGGTCAGCAACGTGGCGCGCAGCATCGTCGTCCAGGACGCCTGGCAACGCGGCCAGAAGCTCACCATTCACGGCTGGATCTATGGACTCCGGGACGGGCTGCTGCGTGATCTCGGCCTCACCCTCAAAGCCACAGGCGAGATTTCCGAACGCTATGAAAAGGCCCTGGCCTTAAAAGGAAAACCATGAAGGACCCCATCGTCATTGCATCCGCAGCGCGCACACCCATCGCCGGCTTCCAGGGCGACTTCACCAGCCTCGCTTCTCCGCAACTGGGCAGCGCCGCCATTCTGGCCGCCTTGCAGCGCGCAGCGCTGAAACCCGAGCAGATCGAGGAAGTCATCATGGGCTGCGTCCTGCCGGCGGGGCTGGGGCAAGCCCCGGCGCGCCAGGCCTCCCTGGGCGCGGGACTGCCCTTGTCGACAGGCGCAACCACGGTGAACAAGATGTGCGGCTCGGGCATGAAGGCAGCCATGCTCGCCCACGACCTGCTTGTCGCCGGGACGAATGAAATCATGATCGCAGGCGGCATGGAGTCGATGAGCAACGCCCCCTACCTCCTGCCCAAGGCGCGAGGCGGCATGCGCCTGGGCCACGGACAGGTTGTCGACCACATGTTTCAGGACGGTCTCGAGGACGCCTACGAGAAGGGCCGCCTGATGGGAAGCTTCGCCGAGGATTGCGCCCAAAAATACGGCTTCACCCGCGAAGCCCAGGACGAGTTCGCGATCCGCTCGACGACCCGCGCGCAGACCGCCATCAAGAATGGTTCCTTCGTTTGGGAGATCGTCCCCGTGACTGTCCCGGGAAGGAGGGGCGATGTGATCATCAAGGACGACGAGCAGCCGGGCAAGGCGCAGATAGACAAGATCCCAGGTCTCAAGCCGGCCTTCAGAAAGGACGGAACGGTCACCGCCGCGAACTCTTCATCGATCTCGGACGGCGCCGCGGCACTTGTCATGATGAGGCTGTCCAGCGCAGAAAAATTGGGCTTGAACCCTCTGGCGAAAATCATCGGCCACGCCACCCATGCGCAGGAACCCGCCTGGTTCTCCACCGCGCCAGTGGGCGCCATGGAGAAACTTTTTGCGCAGTGCGGCTGGACAGCGGCATCGGTCGATCTCTTCGAGATCAACGAGGCCTTCGCCGTGGTGACCCTGGCGGCGATGCATGACCTCAAGCTGCCCGCCGAGAGAGTCAACATCCATGGCGGCGCCTGCGCCCTGGGCCATCCCATCGGCGCCTCGGGCGCGCGCATCATAGTGACCCTGATAGGCGCATTGAGAAAAGTGGGCGGCAAGCGCGGCGTGGCCAGCCTGTGCATAGGCGGCGGCGAGGCCACGGCCATGGCCATCGAGCTGTGCTGAAGCCATGATTCTCTCCCAGGAACACGAAATGGTCAGGGACACCATGCGCGACTTTTCGCGCGAGCGCCTGTCACCTTTCGCCGCAGCATGGGACAGGAATGCCACCTTCCCGCGAGAGGCGCTGCAGGAACTCGGCGAGTTGGGCGCTTGCGGCATGGTGGTGCCGGAACAGTGGGGCGGCGCCGGCATGGATTATCTTTCCCTGGCCTTGTCTCTGGAGGAAATCGCTGCCGGCGACGGCGCCACCTCCACCATCATCAGCGTACAAAACTCGGTGGTCTGCGGTCCTCTCCTGGCCTTCGGCAGCGATGGCCAGAAGGAGAAGTTTCTCAAGCCTCTGGCCGCGGGGAAAAAGCTCGGCTGCTTTTGTCTCACAGAACCGCACGTCGGATCCGACGCTGCGGCGATCAAGACGCGGGCGCAGAGAGTCGGCGATGAATGGGTGATCAACGGCGTCAAGCAATTCATCACCACGGGCGCGAACGCCGATATCGCCATCGTCTTCGCCGTCACCGATGCGGCCGCAGGCAAGAAAGGCATCTCCGCCTTCATCGTGGAGACAGACACACCGGGCTTCATCGTCGCCAGGATAGAAGAAAAGCTCGGCCAGCACGCCTCCGATACGGCCCAGATCCTCTTCGAGGACTGCCGCATCGCGGCTGAGAATCTGCTCGGTGCGGAAGGACAAGGTTACCGCATCGCCCTGGCCAATCTCGAGGCAGGCCGCATCGGCATCGCGGCGCAGTCTGTGGGCATGGCGCGCGCCGCCTTCGAGGCGGCTTTGAAATATTCCCAGGAACGCGAGAGTTTCGGCAAGCCCCTCATCGAACATCAGGCGGTGAACTTCAGGCTGGCCGACATGGCCACGCAAATCGAGGCGGCGCGGCATCTCGTCCATCATGCCGCGAATCTCAAGGATGCCGGCCGCAACTGCCTCAAGGAGGCCTCGATGGCCAAACTCTTCGCCTCGGAGATGGCCGAGCGCGTCTGCTCGGACGCCATCCAGATCCACGGAGGCTACGGCTATGTCTCAGACTTTCCGGTCGAGCGCATCTACCGCGACGTGCGCGTCTGCCAGATCTACGAGGGCGCCTCCGACATCCAGCGCCTGGTCATCGGCCGCGCCCTGGTAAACTGAGATCAACAGCCGAGGCCGAAGAACCATGACGCTACTGAAATCAAAACTCGACACCCGCTCCGAGGAATTCAAGGCCAATGCGGCAGCCATGCGCGCCCTGGTTTCCGACCTCGCCGAAAAAACCGAAACCGTTTCCCTGGGCGGCTCCCCCGAGGCGAGGAAAAAGCATCTGGACCGCGGCAAGCTCCTGGTGCGCGACCGGATCAACGGCCTGCTCGATCCCGGATCGCCCTTTCTGGAACTCTCGCCTCTGGCGGCCTTTGGCATCTATGGCAATGAGGTGCCCTCAGCCGGCGTGGTCACGGGAATCGGCCGGGTCAATGGCGTCGAATGCGTCATCGTCGCCAACGACGCCACGGTGAAGGGCGGCAGCTACTATCCGCTGACGGTGAAAAAGCATCTGCGGGCGCAGGAAATCGCCAGGGAGAACAGGTTGCCCTGCATCTATCTCGTCGACTCGGGCGGGGCCAACCTGCCCACCCAGGACGAGGTCTTCCCAGACCGCGACCACTTCGGCCGCATCTTCTACAACCAGGCCAACCTGTCCGCCGCCTGCATTCCGCAAATCGCCGTGGTCATGGGTTCGTGCACCGCCGGCGGTGCTTATGTTCCGGCGATGTCGGACGAGGCCGTCATCGTCAGGAATCAGGGCACCATTTTCCTGGGCGGCCCGCCGCTGGTAAAGGCCGCCACGGGCGAAGTGGTGAGCGCGGAGGATCTGGGCGGCGGCGACGTCCATACGCGCATCTCCGGCGTCGCGGATCATCTCGCCGAGAACGACCATCACGCCCTGAATCTGGCGCGGCGCATCGTCGCCAATCTCAACTGGGTGAAGCCCGTCACGCTCAATCTGACTGCGCCGGAAGAGCCGCTCTACGACCCCGAGGAACTCTACGGCATCATTCCCGCGGACACCAAGAAACCCTACGATGTGCGCGAGGTCATCGCGCGCCTCACCGACGGCTCGCGTTTCGACGAGTTCAAGGCGCGCTACGGCACGACGCTGGTGACCGGATTCGCCCGCCTCTATGGCTATCCGATCGGCATCGTCGCCAACAACGGCATCCTGTTTTCCGAATCCGCGCAAAAGGGCGCGCATTTCATCGAGCTGTGCGCCCAACGCGGCATCCCTCTGGTGTTCCTGCAGAACATCACGGGCTTCATGGTCGGCAGAAAGTATGAAAACGGCGGCATCGCCAAGGACGGCGCAAAAATGGTGACCGCCGTGGCCACCGCCAGGGTGCCGAAATTCACCGTGATCATCGGCGGCTCTTTCGGCGCCGGCAATTACGGCATGTGCGGCCGCGGCTACTCGCCGCGCCTGCTCTGGATGTGGCCCAACAGCCGGATCTCGGTGATGGGTGGGGAACAGGCGGCCTCGGTGCTGGCCACCGTCAAGCGCGACGGCATCGAGGCCGCCGGCAAGTGCTGGAGTGCTGAGGAAGAAGCCGCCTTCAAAGAGCCCATCCGCAATCAGTACGACAGCCAGGGCCACCCCTACTACGCTACGGCGCGGATCTGGGACGACGGCATCCTCGACCCGCGAGAGACCCGGCGCGCGCTAGGCCTGGGACTTTCAGCTTCACTCAACGCGCCGATAGAGAAGACGACCTTCGGCCTGTTCCGCATGTAACTGAAGCAAAGGAAACCTCATGTACCAAAGCATCCTGACCGAAGTCGATCGCGGCGTCGGCATCATCACCCTGAATCGTCAGGAGCGTCACAACGCCTTCGACGATGTCCTGATCCATGAACTGACTGAAGCCCTCTTCGCCATGGACGCCGACGAGGCGGTTCGGGTGCTGGTGATTTCCAGCACGGGCAAAAGCTTTTCCGCGGGCGCAGACCTCAACTGGATGCGGCGCGCCGCCACCTACTCGGCCGAGGAGAGCGTCACCGACGCCCGCGCCCTGGCGGAAATGCTGCGCGCCCTGGCGCAAATGAGCAAGCCGACGCTGGCGCGCGTGCAGGGCTCGGCGTTCGGCGGCGGCGTCGGTCTGGTCGCGGCATGCGACATCGCCATCGCCACCTTCGCTGCGCAGTTTTCTTTCCCCGAGGTCAAGCTCGGCATCATTCCCTCGGTCATCAGCCCTTATGTCATCGGCGCCATAGGCGAGCGCCATGCGCGCCGCTACATGCTGACGGCAGAGCGCTTCGCAGCGGCCGAGGCCTACCGCATCGGCCTGGTGCACGAAATCGTGGCCGATGAGGAGTCTCTCGACGAGGCCATAGAGGAAATCGTCGAGTCTCTGTTGAAGAACGCGCCCAAGGCGATAGCGCAATGCAAGGAACTGATCCACGCCGTGGCCAGGAAGCCTGTTTCGGAGACCCTCATCGAGGACACGGCAAGACGCATCGCCAGCATCCGCTCCAGCGACGAGGCGAAGGAAGGCATGAGCGCCTTCCTGGAAAAGCGATCGCCCTCCTGGACGCTGAAGAGCGATTGAACATGTTCTCGAAAATACTGATTGCCAACAGGGGTGACCAGCCGCAAAGCGGCGCAGCGACGAAGTCAAATCGCCGGGAGCGCGTAGCGCGCTCAGGCGATTGAGCCGCGGAGAACCCTATGTTCAATAAGATACTGATCGCTAACCGCGGTGACCAGCCGCAAAGCGGCGCAGCGACGAAGTCAAATCGCCGGGAGCGCGTAGCGCGCTCAGGCGATTGAGCCGCGGAGAACCCTATGTTCAATAA
>CAIYYX010000145.1 GCA_903930535.1 uncultured Sterolibacterium sp.
CCCTTCGTGTTTCACGACCGCTTCAGCGGCGCCGACGACTTCTTCAAGCCGAAGGACGAGATCGAAGCCGACCCGGTCCGCGGCCTGGCGATGCGCCGCACCAATCTGATTCCGGATGCGATCAATTGCGACCTGCCGCTGGATAACAGGCGCTCGCCCGGCTATCGCCGCGTCGAGCCCTTCATGACCAACAACTGCTTCTACTTCTGGATCGGCCAGCACGAGAACGGCCGCTATTCCAAGGCACACGCCCACACCTCGGCGGCTGTCCTGATCTGCCTGAAGGGCAAGGGTTATACCTATACCTGGCCGGAAAAGCTCGGTGTCAATCCCTGGAAGAACGGCCATGCCGAAGAGGTCAAGCGAGTTGATTACGAGCCGGTTGGCCTCGTGTCGGCTGCGCCCGGCGGTGCTCGCTGGTATCACCAGCACTTCAGCGTTTCGGAAGATCCCTTCCGCCTCACCGCCTGGTTCGGTCCGCACAATCCCGGGCGCGACCCCGGGCCGCCAGGCGAGAAGCACACCGACTACACCGCCATCGAAGTCCCGGAAGGCGGGACGGCGATTCCCTACTGGATGGAAGATCCCTACATCCGCAACGAATATGAGGCGACGCTTAAAGAGAACAAGGTAACCAACCGGATGGATCCGAACTGGTACCTGCCGCCGCTGACCAAGTAGCCGCGATGACCCTCGTGCAGCAGACCCTCCTGAAACTGCTGGCCGCCATGGCGCTGATGCTGTGCCTCTCGCCCGTTTGCGCGCAGCCGGCCGGCAACGATGCCGTCTATCTCTACCGCGGTGCGGACCGCGATCAGAGGCTTCTGGATGGAGCCCGGCAGGAAGGCTCGGTCGTCGTCTATACCTCGCTCGCGACCAAGGAGTCTTCGCCTCTGGCCCGCGCCTTCGAAACCAAGTACCGCATCAAGGTCGAACTCTGGCGCGCCACCAGCGACAAGGTGGTGCAGCGGATGGTCACCGAGGGGCAGGCCAGGCGCTTTGTCGTCGATGTGATCGAGACCAACGGTCCCGAAGTCGAAATGGTTGCGCGGGAGAAGTTGCTGTCGGAGTTCTATAGCCCCTATTTTGCCGATCTGCCGCCCTCTGCGATCGGACCGAATCGCCTGTGGGTGACTGACAGGCTGAACTATTTCGTCGTGGCCTACAACACCAGCAAGGTCAAGCGCGAGGATCTGCCCAGGCATTACGAAGGTTTTCTCGACCCGAAATGGAAAGGGAAGATTGGCATCGAAGCCACCGATGCCGAGTGGATGGCCACCATCATCAAGAAACTGGGCACTGACAGAGGCATGAAGTTGTTCGAGGGCTTGGCACAGATGCGCCCAGACGTGCGCAAGAGCCATATCCTGCTGGCCGAGATGGTGGGCGCGGGCGAAGTGCCGGTGGCGCTCACGGTCTACAATTCGGAAGTGGAATCGCTGAAACGGCGGGGCGGACCGATAGACTGGCTGCCGGTCGATCCGGTCGTCGGCCGGCCCCAGGGCATTGGCGTTGCCAAGCATGCGCCGCACCCGCACGCGGCTCTCTTGTTTGCAGACTTTGTCCTGTCGCCCGAGGGTCAGGGCCTGTTCAACGCCATGGGTCGCGTACCCTCTAGCCTGAAAATAAAAAGCAGCCTGAATAATTTCCCCTCTGTCATGGCCGACCCGGTCACGGTGCTCGATGAGAACGAAAAATGGGAAAAGCTTTGGAATAAGTTGTTCCTCGGGAAATAAATATGCAAACGATGCCGCAAGACTGGATGGGTTTGGTGCTGGTGGTGTTCATTTTGGGCATGAAGCACGGCATGGACCCCGATCATCTGGCGACCATAGACGGCATGACACGTTTCAATGCGCAGCGCCGGCCGCGTTTGTCGCGCTGGTCAGGTTTCCTCTTCTCGCTCGGCCACGGCATGGTGGTGACGCTGGTTGCCGCCGTCGTTGCGTTCTCCGCCAGCAAATGGTCGGCCCCCCTCTGGCTGGAAGATGTCGGGGCCTGGATTTCCATCCTCTTCCTGCTGCTCCTGGGATCGGCCAATCTGCGCGAGGTATTGCGCGCCGCGCCGGATCAGAAGGTGCTTCCGGTCGGACTGAAAGGGCGCTTCCTGCGCCGCTTCTCGGAAACCAGTCATCCGGTGGTGATCGCCGCCGTCGGCGCCGCATTCGCACTTTCCTTCGATACCATGAGTCAAGCCGCACTGTTCTCGCTGACGGCCTCGAACCTGGCGGGTGGCCTGTTCTCCATCGCCCTGGGCATTCTTTTCATGGTCGGCATGATGCTGACCGACGGCGTGAACGGGCTCTGGGTGGCGCGCCTGTTGCGCCAGACCGATCAGCGCGCGCTGATCGCTTCGCGCGTGATGGGACTGTCGATTGCCTTCCTCAGCCTGGCCATCGCGGGGATGGGCCTGGCAAAGTATTTTGCCCCGGCGCAGTCCGCAATGTTCGAGGGCGCGAGCCTGACGCTGGGGGTCGGCCTGGTGGTGATTTTGCTGGGGAGTTTCGCCCTGGCGCTGCGGCTGTCACGCCGCGATCCGGTCATGCAGGCATAGTAGGTCGGCCTTCAGGCCGACCTACAGAATAGCGGAGAGGGTTCTCTATATGGAACACAAGTCCAAGCAGGCGAAAGCAAAAACCCGGCTGTCCTCGGTCGCCAACGCCATTCGTCTGATCAAGGCGTTTTCCGATGACGAGTACGAAATCGGCATCAGCGATCTTGGCAAGCGGCTGGTCTTGCCGAAGAGCACCGTCCATCGCCTGGCCAGCACGCTGGTCGATGCACGCATGCTGGAGCAGAACCCGGAAAACGGGAAATACCGCCTGGGACTGGTGGTATTCGAACTGGGTTCGCTCGTTCGCCGCAAGATGGACTCTTACAGCGAGGCCAAGCCCTTCCTCATGGCACTGCGCGACAAGACTGATGAAACGGTGCATCTGGCGATTCTCGATGAGGCCAGCATCGTCTATATCAATTGCCTCGAGAGCAAGCAGGCTATTCGCATGACACTCAATGTCGGCGTCAGAAGGTCGGCATTCACGACCGCGGCAGGCAAGGTGATGCTGGCGTTTCAACCCGGAGAAGTGCTCGACGCACTGTTCGCCGCCGGCCGCAAGGAATGGCTGGCAGGCTCGGCGATAGACCCGCAAGCCTTTCGCCAGGAACTGGCGACCATCAGCAACCGCGGCTATGCGACCGCCGACGAGGAAAACGAGCTCGGCGTGCGCAGCCTGGCAGCGCCGGTACGGGACCACTCCGGCAGCGTGATCGCCGCCACGAGCATCGCGGGACCGTCGCAGCGCCTGACAAAAAAAATACTCACCGCATTCGCCGCCGATGTCGTCGCCGCCGCCGACGCCATTTCCCTTCGCTTGGGCTATCAGCCGTTGCGGGCAGCACGACTGCAGCGCTGACGCCTTGTTCAACCGTCACACCGGAATCACACATGTCGGACAGTCAGGATCAGAAACGCAGCCATAAGCTCACTGACCATCAGTACGGTCAGGAATTCGACCACGTGCATGAGGAGGGCGAGGACGCCGACCATGATCACGATGACTTTGGCACAGACGAAGGCGCACTCGAGGACAATCCGGTGTGGCAGCAGGATCATGTGTCGTTGCTGAGCGTCGGCATCGACATAGGCTCATCGGGCACCCAGGTGATTTTTTCGCGCATCAAACTGCGCCGCATGGGCGAAGATTTGTCCAGCCGCTATTTCGTGGTCTCGCGCGAAACCCTGTTCCAGTCGCCGGTGGCGCTGACCCCCTACCAGAGCGAGACGCGCATCGACGAAGCCGGCCTTTCCGCGATCATCGATGCAGCGTATCAGGCGGCCGCATTGCATCCCGACGATATCGACACCGGCGCCGTGATTCTGACCGGCGAGGCGCTGCGCCGGGAAAACGCCCAGGCCATCTCCGCCATGCTGGCCGAGCAGGGCGGCGAGTTCGTTTGCGCCGCCGCCGGCCATCACATGGAGTCCATGCTGGCAGCCTACGGATCGGGTTGCGCGCGGGCATCCCACGATCAGGGCACGCGGCTGCTCAATATCGACATCGGCGGCGGCACCACCAAGCTCGCTTTTGTCGAAGGCGGCAAGGTGAAGGCCACCGCCGCCGTGCATATCGGCGGCCGTCTGCAGGTGGTCGATGGCGCGCAGAAAATCGTGCGCCTCGACCCCGCCGGCGCCTATCTCGCCGATTGCGCAGGTTTTGCCTGGCAGTTGGGCGACTCGGCCGCGGTCGCGGATATGGAGAAGGTGGCCGAATGGATGGCAGACGCGCTGATCCGCACGCTCAGCGGCGAAGACTTGCCGCCGGCCATCGAACGCTTGTATCTCACCGAGCCTCTGCAGGGCCTGGATGAAATCGAGGCAGTGATGTTTTCCGGCGGCGTCGGAGAGTATGTCTATGGCAGGGAGAGCCGCGATTTTTGCGACATGGGCCGCCTCCTGGGCGCGGCCTTGCGCCGCAGGATAGACGCCGGCGCCTTGCCCTGGCCTATGCTGCCGGCAGGGGAATGCATACGCGCCACCGCGCTGGGGGCTTCCGAGTATTCGGTGCAACTCTCCGGCAACACGACCTATATCTCCAGCCCGGGGCAACTCCTGCCGCGGCGCAATCTGCAGGTGCTGCAACCGGCTTACGAATGCGGCGCGGAAATCGATGCGGCAGCGCTGGCGCAGGCGATCCGCGGCCATTTCCAGGCCTTCGATCTGGTCGAAGGCGAGAGCGAGGTGGCGCTGGCCTTCCGCTGGAGCGGCCTGCCCTCGTATCGGCGCATCTGCGCCTTCGCTTCAGGTATTGTCAAGGCGATGGCAACGACCCTGGAGAAGGGGTTGCCGCTCTATCTGATTCTCGACGGCGATCTGGCGCACACCCTGGGCAACCTGCTGCGCGAGGAAATGGGCGTTGCCAGCGAGATCCTGGTGATCGACGGCATCGTGCTCTGGGATTTCGACTATATCGATCTGGGCCGCATCCGCATGCCTTCGCAAACCGTGCCGGTGACGGTCAAGTCGCTGGTGTTCAGCCAGGATCCGCGCACGCCCCAGGGCAACTCGCGCAGCGATCTGAAATACCGTCCGCACGTGCATGCGCACAATCACGATCACCCGCACGATCACGGCCACGGCGTCGGCCAACATCATCACGGTCACGCCCTCAAGGGAAAGCGCTGAAGCCTGCGCGGGCGAAGCCGCAGATGATGAATAATATAAGCATGAATGGCGTTGACATCGAAGGCCGAGCTAGGTAACTTCAATTGTCTTTCTATGTAGACCGATGGTCCGCATACCAGAACGATAAACCTGAGCGGAGAATCAGGATCTGCCGCAAAGACGGCCGTATTTTTACCAAATGAATCGTATCGACATGGATGCTGCCGGTCAATTTCTTGCTTCGCCCTCGGCCGAGACCCGGGGCTGGCGTAATATCGATTTAAAATGGCTGATCATAGGCTTGAGCGTGGGCTTGGTCGCCTACCTGGCGCTGATGCCGCTCGCCTTCCTGCTATGGCAAAGCTTCTTCACGCCGCAAACCGCCACCAAGGCGGTCGAGTTCACGCTGGACAATTACGTCACCGCCTATTCCAGCGTCGAAACGCTGAAGTTGTTCTTCAATTCGGTGACTTTCGCCGCCGGCACATCCACCTTCTCCTTCCTGATCGGCACGGCGCTGGCCTGGATGAACGAGCGTACCAACACACCTTTAAAGTCGCTGTTCTTTGCCCTGTCCATCATCCCGATGATCATTCCCGGGATCCTGTTTACCGTTGCCTGGATTCTGCTGGCCAGCCCGAAGATAGGCATCGTCAATCTGCTGCTGCAAGGCTTCTTCAATACCGAGTACGTTTTCGTCAACATCTATTCGATGTGGGGCATGATCTGGGTCGATGGCCTGCATTACTCGTCGATGGCCTTCCTGATCATGACGGCAGCGTTCCGCTCCATGGATCCGGCGCTGGAGGAGTCGGCCATGATGAGCGGTGCGAGCGTGCCGCAAATTGCCTGGCACATCACCCTGAAGCTGACCTGGCCGGCCATTTTCGCCACCCTTCTGATTCTCTTCGTGCGCTCCATCGAGTCCTTCGAGGTGCCGGCCCTCTTGGGTCTGCCGGTAGGGATACAGGTGTTCACTTCATCAATCTATCAGGCCATCCATCAGTACCCGAGCAAGATCGGACTGGCCTCTTCCTATGCCGTCACGCTGCTGTTCATCACCTCGATAGGCATTTACTTCCAATCCAAGCTGTCCAGCCACGGCAGCAGATATTCGACGGTGACCGGCAAGGGCTTCCGGCCGCGGGCAATGGATCTGGGACGCTGGCGCTATTTGACGGCGGCAATATTCGTGGTCTATTTTGCGCTGATCGTGATCCTGCCTTTCCTGGTGCTGGTTTGGTCTTCCCTGCAAAAGTTCTACAGCGTGCCTTCGCTGGCGGCATTGCAAAACCTGAGCTTCGATGCCTACGCTTTCATTCTCACCTACCCGACGATGATCAGCGCTTTTGTCAACAGCCTGTTTCTGGCGGTCGGATGCGCCACGGGGGTGATGCTGGTGACTTCCGTCATCTGCTGGATCGTGGTCAAGACAAAGCTTCCCGGGCGCTGGATTCTCGACAACCTGGCTTCGCTTCCCATGGTCTTCCCCGGACTGGTTCTCGGTCTGGCCATCATGATTTTCTATCTCAACGTCGATGTCGGCATCTACGGCACGATGTGGATTCTGTTCATCGCTTACGTCACGCGTTTCATGCCTTACGGCCTGCGCTACAACATGACGTCCATGCTGCAGATCCACAAGGAACTCGAAGAGTCGGCGGCGATGAGCGGCGCCTCGTGGAGCACCACCTTCCGGCGCATCATCCTGCCCCTGCTGAAACCCGGATTGCTGGCCGGCTGGATCTACATCATGATCGCCTCGATACGCGAACTTTCCACCTCCATCCTGCTCTACAGCCCCGGCACCGAGGTGGTGGCCGTTCTGATCTGGGAATTGTGGGAAAACGGGCAATACGTGGAACTGTCCGCGCTCGGCGTGATGTTCATCGTGGCATTGTTCCTGCTGGTCATGCTGGCGCAAATCGTCAGCAGGAAATTCGGCATAAAAGAAAACTGAGAGAAGACAGATAGCGGGAGGAGAAATACATGTTGAGCGTGACAGGCCTTTTCACAGAATACCCGAACGAAAAGGGCGAGATCGTCAAGGCGGCCCAGGACGTCAGCTTCGAGGTGCCGGAAGGGGAGTTATTCACCCTGCTTGGCCCCAGCGGCTGCGGCAAGACCACCACCTTGCGCTCGATCGCTGGCCTTGAGCGGCCGCGAGCCGGGGAGATCTCGGTCAATGGCGTCCCCGTCTACTCGTCCGCTAACGGCATATTCATCGCCCCCAACAAGCGCAATTTCGGCATGGTGTTTCAGTCCTACGCGATCTGGCCGCACATGAACGTGTTCAAGAACGCGGCATTCTCACTGGAAGTCGGCGCCCGGAAATACAGCAAGAAGGAAATAGAAAACCGGGTGATGCGGGTCCTGACCGCGGTCGGTCTCGACCATGTCGCCGACCGCGAGGCGACCAAGATGTCCGGCGGCCAGCAGCAGCGGCTGGCCCTGGCGCGCGCGCTGGTGATGGAGCCGAAACTGCTTCTGCTCGATGAGCCTCTTTCCAATCTTGACGCCAAGCTGCGCGAACAGATGCGCTCGGAACTGAAGCGCATGCAGCGCGAACTCGGCCTGACGACGATTTACGTCACCCATGACCAGAGCGAGGCACTGGCGCTGTCCCATGAAATCGCCGTGATGAGCGCCGGCCGCATCGTGCAAATCGGCTCGCCGCGCGACATCTACGAGCGACCGAGAAACAAGTTCGTGGCCGATTTCGTCGGCCTGACGAATTTTCTCGATGCCACGATAGAGGAAGCCGATGGCGACGGCTATCGCGTCAATTCCAGCATCGGAGCACTTTCCGTGACTTCCTTCGATCAGTATTCCAGGGGCGATGCGGTATTGATCTCGGTGCGCCCGGAAGACATCGAGTTGTATCAGGCGCGGCCGCAAGGCGTGAATGTCATCGAAGGCAAGGTGGACTTCAAGGTGTTCCTGGGCGAGGTCCTGGATTATCAGATCATGATAGGCGAGAGAAAGGTGCTGGCACGCGCTCATCCCTCGTTCAAGTCGCGGCTTGGCGACACCGTTTTTCTCAGGATGGATCCTGAAAAGTGCATCACCATTCAAGACAACACCCAATACCGAAAGGCAGCGTGAGCCATGGAACCCCTCTATCACAGCAAGAAAGACCGCATTTTCGTTCGCGCCATCGCCGGCACCTACAATTTAAAGGATGAACTGGCAAGATTGCGCGCCCAGCCGCGCGTGAGGAAGGCCTGCGACATCAAGTTCGTCGATGGACCGCAAGCCTACAGCCGGCACTATGTCGAGCCGAAGGACGGCATCACCCAGACCTTCCATCTGCACCTCGAGGAGTATGGCCCGGGCGGCCAATCGCAAAAGCACGGGCATGTGAACGAAGCCGCCTTCTACATCCTGGACGGCAATGGCTACGAAGTTCATGACGGCATCCGCTACGACTGGTCGGCTGGCGACATCGCCATCGTCCATAACAATTGCGTGCATCAGCATTTCAATGCCGACGCGGTCAAGCCGGCGCGGGCACTGGTGATCAAGACCAAGCCGATGTTCCTGTTCATGAACTTGCTGTTCCAGTATCAGGTGGAGGCGCGCTCGCGGCAGCCTGCCCCGGGCGGCGAAGGATTCGAAGTGCGCGAGAAGGAAGTCAATTTCAATCATGCCGACTAGTGCCCGTAGTTGTCTGAAAGACAACCCAGGGCACTTGTGCCTGTGAGGTGCTAGTGCCCGTAGTTGTCTGAAAGACAACCCAGGGCACTTGTGCCTGTGAGGTGCTAGTGCCCGTAGTTGTCTGA
>CAIYYX010000146.1 GCA_903930535.1 uncultured Sterolibacterium sp.
GTTAGATTAACATGTCTTGCAACCAGAATTATTCCTGCACATATTTTGCTTGCTTTTTGCAACATTTGATACCGGTTTTCCGCTGCACATTGACCAGCGTCTTTGGGCTGCTTTTGGACGTCAGGACAATCGAGCAGCGCGATTCCCAATTCATCTAATCGCGGGTCCCAGGCGATCAATGGTATATTCAATGCATCGTGATTGTTCTGCGCAGAATGAGCAATAGATGGGGTATCTGATAGTATTTCCGGGGCTTGACCAAAAATCGCCGAAAGCGCCTTATCTAGTGATGCGCGCAACCCGTGATCTGCACCCCATTTGGCAGGAAGCCAGAGTGTAAATCGAAATGTTCCCTGTGTGCTTTTGGTGCCCCGCAAAATGCGTGCCGCACCTGCAGGGGAGAGGAAAGAAGCGACCAGAGAGGATTTCCCCTGATCGTTGAGCCCTGCGACAGCGATAATCGGAACTTGCAGCAAAGCCTCGATCAGTAAGATTGACTGATTAAGCTTGTCACCCAATTGCTTGGCATAAACTGCCAGCAAGTCTGGCAACGTGAATTGCAGATTTCCATTTGGAGGCCAATCTCGCCGAGCGAGCGAAACCACTCGAATCTGTTGAATCAACTGGGGAATTGACGTTGCTTGATGCGGTTCCATAAATAATATAATACGGACTGTAAGATTTCTTGGCATGATTCCGACTTTGTTTTCGGATCATTAAATTGCTTTTTTTTCAATACCTCTCTATGGTAGATTTTCTCGTATGTTGCCAGTTTGATATTACTATGCTTCTATCCGATGGGCCTTTACTGAAAGTGTCGGAAGGTTAACTGTAATGGTTACAATACCTGCCTGACAACACTCGCATGACAGAATGCCTCAAATGAATCAGCCAGCTTCTTCGTGTCGCCAACCTCATGTTCATACAGATACACTGGTCGATGTGAGTCGTCTGTGTCCTTACGCAGAAATCCGAACTCTTCATCGGCAAACCGTCCGATAAGAAAAATCGGCAGGTCTTGACGATCATTGTTAGCCGCACGAAGGGTTTCCGCCGGATGGATGCCGGCGCCTGCCGAGAAAAGAATTACGTTGTCGGTGAGCATGCCTCCATCAGCGAACAGGAGAAATTCCTTATACTCCTCCGGAAGTCGGTAGTTCAGATCGGTTTCGATCTTCTTGACCATACTGGAGGTACAAGGTGGAAGTAGCTGCTTTGATTGATGGAGATAATTGTAATTAGTCATATTGCTTCATTGTTAATTGAAAATGGTTCCCATTGGGGCCGACCTTACGGAGTTCGGTGGATGAGGAGTCCGGTGGATGTCAAGGGGAACATATTCAATGTTGCCTGACACGTCTCGGCCGCCAAGGCTTAGCGGAGTTCTATGGTGCCGGGCAAACCCCGGCTGGATTGGTTCCCCACCATAGGTTCGCTCAGGTGGTTTAGTCCTGATCAGAAGTCCTTCAGGTTTCGGCAGGCTCTTAGGGTAGTCTCGCATTGGGCGGATCTTACCTGAAGCAAGGCCGGCTGCCCATCCGGTAGCACCGATTGCCGAACCATATGCAGCCCCACGAAGCGCGCCTGATCTAGCATAGTCAAGCATGCTTGCTGACCAACCATCCCGCTGATAGCCTTGCCACGCGCCGTCAACGGCACCGGCGACAGATCCGCCAGCCGCACCCGAGCCAACGCTACCGAAGAAACCTGCACCAACTTGCGAGAACATGGCCCCGCCAATGCACCCGCCAACAGCCCCGATAGCTAACCCTCGCCCGCCTGCCGCAAGACCCATCATGAGAGAATCTCCCATTGACCGCCCACCCAGGAGCATTGCCTCAGCGGATGTTCCAACCATGCCACCGGTAAATCCGGCGGCTCCGCCCGTCATTGTCCCAGTCATAACGGCATTAGCGACCGATGAAAACCCTCTCGCGGCCAGATAACTAGTGCCTGCTCCGAAGGTAGCGGCTGCTACGGCACCTGTGACAGCACCTGTGGCGGTTCGTAGAGCCAGTTTGCCCCAGCTGATTTCCTCGCCGCTGAGCCAGCATTCAAAGAGGTATGATCCACCGCCAAATGCGGCGCCGATTCCTGCCCCCCAGAGGATGTGAGCGAATCTGCCATCAGGATCGTGCCATTGCAGCGGGTTGTTGTTGGCATAGGCATATAGGTCGGGTCCACCAAGGAAGCCAAGGGGATCGGGACTTATGAACTTGCCGTTCAGCGCGGGCAGTCGATAACGGTGATGCTGGTAATAAAGACCGGTTTCGTTGTCGGCCCAACATCCGTTTTGCCCAAGCGAAGAGACCATCTCGGGCAAGACCTGCACGCAGAATTCCCTAACCGACACGGGCCTATTCAACATTGAATCATTCCGCCACAGGATTAATAGACGTTCCGCACAAGATCCATTCAACAGAAGTTCATAGGGGCACTCGAGCATGGAAAGCTTATGTCTTAGTCCGGTCGGACTGATAAACACGCCATCCACAACCCTGGCAAGACACCGATTTCCGTCTATTGCCTGTCGCCGCCATTCGGCAACATCGTTACCGACTGGCAATTGCTGGCTGGAGTCCATCCCATACACTTCAAAGTCATTCGGAAACTCGTCGGTCCATACAGTGAGTCCGCTTACTCGCTTGGCTTCCGGTAACTTGATTTCCACCCAACCCCACCCGTCCTTTGGTGAATTCCAACGTGTTCGCTTTCCATCGTCAATCCTACCATTCCAGCACGCATCGGATTCATCTGACGCCATCGAGGAAGACACGCCAGAAATGCGAGCGGTACAACTGCTTTCGCCAGTGTCCAAGTAACTTGCCAATGGGGTTGTCTTGACGCTACCACCAACAACCGTGGTGGCGAAAACAACGTCCATACTCCGGTCTTGGTGCAGCACATAGTTTTCCAACTGGTGAGACTGGCCGGTTCCTGCGGAATACGCCGATGTAATCACTTGCAGGGCTTCGGCTGGCGATGCTCCCCACACATATTGCTGCGCGGGCTGCCATGATCCATCGTCATGCTGCTGTAGGATCACCGTCTGACGGTCATCACAGTAGAGGGTGGCTTCGCGACGGACCCTGTTGGTGGACAGATCCATCACGCGTTTGACAATCCTTCGGTTCCACGAGTCATAGGAAAAATCGAGTTCGGCGACTGTTGCGGGGTGAGCATCGGGCTTGTCCTTAACTGGATCACGAGCGACTGCCGTCATCTTGATCAGGCGGCCGAGGCAATCGAAGCTCAAAGACCAAAGAACTAACTGATTCTTAGTGCCATTCTGATATCTCCCAGCGAATTCTGAAAGTTGGCCAAGCTGGTCATATTTGTATATCTGTTGTTCATGTCCTTGTTCGGCAGTCGTAGTCAATCGGTTCGAAGCCAATTGAAACTGTTCCGATGCGGTCAACTGCCCGACCAAGTTGCGTACTTCAGACTGTTGGACCTCGCTTGTTGGCAGAGTGAGAGGCGGTCCCGCAGAGAAGAGTTCGCCTCGCTCTTGAGCAGTTTGCAGGAAGGATTCCGACCAACGGCCCCGATAGTTGGCCAGGACGTTGCCAGCCTGGTCCCGATGAACGCGCCTAGCCAGTATCGCAGCGGGTGAATCTGCAACAGAGAGCAGTTGCTTATGCCGGGTAGTCTGGTCGGAACAATCAACGGGCTCCTGGGCCGTACCGATGATTTGACGGTATGCGTCCAAGTCGGTGTACTGAGATATAACCGAATCTGGCTGACCAACGGCTCCGGCAAGCTTGACGGTGGAGGCAATGACGCTTCCTCGGGCATTCAAGGTATAGTGCATGTTGGACATGGCTGTCCATTTACCATTATCTCGTTTATCTACGACCAAACCGACTACCTCTCCCATTGGATCAAGAGACAGTGTCCTACGTGTTAGAGATGAAGGAATAGTTCTTGAGACGGGCGTTTGCCCTTGATATCCCCATTGGCAATAATCCTTGCCATCCAAAACAAGTTTTGATACACGAGCATCACGGTCACTTTGATAGGTAGCCTCTGTCCAAAAACTCGATGGCAGCGCATTTGGTTGGCGCCAGCGGAGTCTGTTGGTGCCGGCTTCCGGGTCGGCTTGCACGTCGAGGTCCTGTAAGATATCGTGACCATATTTAATTTGTTCGCGCCACAGCATGCCCATGTTGTCTAAATCACGACGTACCGATATCCTTTCATGGCTTGTCATGTCGATGCTGCCCTTGCACTGTCCCCAAACATCGTACTCGAATTCCTGAAGGGCATTCTTTTCGCCTGCCTGCGACAGTGTTGTTAGGCGGCGCTGGGTGCCATAATGAAAGTCGATGTCACGGAGCGTGATATCCGGTTTGGACGCGTTGCGCCATGTCATCCGAGCAACCATGCATCCTCCTCGACTATATTGACGAGACACCTGAACTCCGTCCGGTTGGTCGAGTCTCTCTAATCGCCCAAGGGAGTCATAATGCCATTCAATGGTTTGGGGGACGGATAGCAACCGAGGAACCAAGACCTTTTCAGGGCCGTCCTTTCGTAAAAGGGCAAGTGGATTCGCTGCTGTTGTTTGTGTGATCTGTCGACCGGCTAGGTCATATTTCCAGGTCGTATGCTGGGTTTCCCCCTTGTCGTCTTGACGCGTCGGTCTGACAATCTCATTCATGCGTGCGCCGCGAGTGTCGTAGCTTGTCTCAGTGTGAGTCCCTTCCAATTCAAGAGCCTCAAGAAGTTGACCCTGCGGAGCCCACCGTTGGACACGGGCTCGCGACCAACAAGGTACCGCGGCACCATCCACAGGAACAACAAGATATGGCCTGAATCTGTCCGTCGAGATCGTTACCTCTCGAAGTGCGGCTTTGTCGTTTGCGCCGGGACGGCTCATCAAAGCACTGCTCACCGCCGCATTGCCGTCGCGATACATAGTGAGCGCCCAATCAGATTCCGGGCTTTCCTCTGCAACAGCCCGACCCATTCCGTCGTAATAGAAATGCCGCCATGCGTCGGCACGGGTACCGCGTTGGGCTACCAAATGCCCGCCTTCGTTATAGCGTCTCTCCTCCAAGACAACACGGCCGACTGGAACGATCTTACCGTCATCATTTTGCCGCAGGCGCATCCGAGTGACCTCCGCAATGCGCCCCGACGGGGTATATTCCCACTTTCTCTCATCCGTTATCTGACCCTGATGGAACGCGGTCTCCTTCACCGGCCTGTCTAGCCCATCAATGTCAACTATGGATGTCACACGATCCGGCCGTTGCTCCTCAAATTCCCTGCCAAGCGAGTCCAAACGCTTCACCCAGGTCTCGCCGCAATCATCCTCAAAGGACAAGAGCAGGCCGGACGGAGAATATTGCACCCCACAATTATCGCCTTACAACAAATTTCTCTCACACAATTAAAAACTTCGCTATTTGCGGTATCGCTATTGCAAATA
>CAIYYX010000147.1 GCA_903930535.1 uncultured Sterolibacterium sp.
CCTTGAAACGGGACCGGACATCATTGACCAATTGCGGCACGATATCGTAGCCGAAATAATATTTGAGCGAACCGGTCAGCCCCTGCATCCAGTTCAAATCCCCGCACCCGGCATCCAGCGAGTGGGACTTGCTACGAAAGCAATATAACGAGAGGGAGTGGACAAATGTTACGAAAAGGGCAGAATGTCCATGTCCACAACACTTGAATTGATGATGAAGACGAACACTGTGTTGCCTGCCCGTTACATCCCGTTCATAAACGCGGATAGATGGCTCATATAATCTGCCTGTCAAAATTGATACGGCAGATGCTCAATGACCCTATCAGACCTCATCGACCTTCTAGCCGTTTTCCTGTGCTTACGCGCAGTGATACTCAACAGACGGTCTTTCTGATTCTTGATGCTATGGCAGAGGCGCTAGCTCGCGGTGATCGCACCGAGATTCGCAACCGCGGCCGTTTCTCTGTCAATCACCAGCATGCATCGGGCGCAATCCTTCAGCAGGTAAGGCAGTTCAGGTGCCAGCAAAAGGTGCTGCGTATTTCAAACCTCGGCAGGAACTGCGCCAGCGAGTCGTATGCAAATACGCACGTTAGTCGTTCATAGAAAATGGCGGATCAAGACGAAGACTTTGCGCGATTCACAGTCTACTCAAAGACTGAGATTCTCAGCATTCTCAACTCCATAAGTGATAGAAATACCACGGTGTCCGCTAGCTTCCATAACGGGCGGGATACTTTATTGACCTCGATACTCAACGTCTCGGACGATGGAAACGAACTGGTCCTGGATATCGGCAGCGATGCCGAAATGAACAAACGCGTCCTGCAAGCAGAAGAACTGATCTGCATAACCAATCATGAGAAGGTCAAGATCCACTTTATTGTGCGGGGTGTTGACCCAAGCAAGTTCGAAGGGCGAAATGCATTTCTTGGTGACGTGCCGAGCACTTTGGTGCGCCTTCAGAGGCGCGATTTTTATCGGATCAAGACGCCGCTAGCAGCTACCTTAAAATGCATTATCACGCTTGAATTGCGTGACGGTGCCACACAGACCATCGAAGCGGCAGTCGCTGATATCAGTGGTGGTGGGCTAGCCCTGGTTTTACCGGCAAACGATTTCCCGTTTGAAACTGACCAGCTACTATCTAACTGTGGAATTGATCTGCCAAATATTGGTAAGGTTATGCTTACGATGCGTGTTCGCAGCATTTTCGAGGTTACCCTTGCCAACGGCAAGACTATAAAGCGTTCCGGCTGTCAGTTCATCAATCCGTCAAACAGTACGGTTGCTTTGATTCAGCGCTATATTGTTCAAGTAGAGCAGGACCGTAAGTTCCTTGAATAGTGTTTAGGGCTGGCCAGGACGGCGAAGACACTTACTGGCTAGTCAAGAGGCGCTGCGATTGATCCTCATCGTCCGCGATTGCGGTCTGTCCCAACAGGGCTTCGAGCGCCGCAGCCAGCGATGCGAAGTCTTCGGAGATGGTCGCAATCAGCGCATCGACATCAGGTGCGCCTTCTTGCCCGGGGTCGTAGTTCTCAATCATCTGGGCCGCTCTAACCATAGGCAACGCGCCAAAGATGCTGCAGCCTCCGCTCATCGAGTGGGCTGCCCGCCGCAAAACCGGCAGATCACTCGCCGCCAGCGCGTTGCGCAGCGCCGCGATCTCTTTGTCGAAGCCGTCCAGGAAGGTCTGCCCGACGATCTCCAGCACATCGCGGTCTACACCGTTGAGCGCCGCTGCATAGTTAAAGCGCGGCTCTGTCTTGCCCGCCGGAGAATACCGTTCAAGCATGGCGTGCAACTGAGCAGCCTTGATGGGCTTGCTCAAGTAGTCGTCCATTCCGGCCGCCAGGCATTTCTCGCGGTCGCCTTCCATGGCGTTGGCGGTCATCGCGACGATAGGGGTGCGTGCCCCGCTCTCGGTGGCACGAAAGCGTCGCGTCGCTTCGAGGCCGTCCATGAGGGGCATTTGCATATCCATGAGAACCAGATCGAAGGCATGCGCGGCCAGGGCTTCGAGTGCCTCACGACCGTTTTCGGCGAGCGCGGGTCTATGGCCCCACCTTGCAAGCAGAGTCATCGCCAGCGTCTGGTTGGTTGGGTAATCCTCGACGACAAGGATCTTCATCGGTGGCAGGCGGTGTGCCAAAGCAGGAATCTTGGGCCCGGATTGCAGCTCCGTTCCGGGCGCGGGGGAAACCGCCACCGCCCGACTGAACGGCGCGAAGGGTAACGTGAAGTGGAAGGTGCTGCCGCTGCCTGGCGTGCTGTCGACCCAAATGCGCCCGTTCATCATCGAAGTCAGCCGACTCGAAATGCTCAGGCCAAGGCCCGTGCCCCCATACCGCCGAGTGATGGAGCCGTCCTCCTGAGCAAAGGGCTCGAAGATCGCCGCGAGGTTCTCCTTGGCTATGCCGATGCCGGTGTCCTCGACGGAGAAATGCACCGCGCCGCCGTCACCGCTCCCAGCCAGAGGTCGGACTCTGACCATGACACTCCCCTGCTTGGTGAACTTGATTGCATTGCCAATCAGGTTGAGCAGCACCTGCCTCAGACGACCCTGGTCGCCAGAGACAAGAGCCGGGACTTCGGGGGCCACGTGGCAGTCGAGTCCGATGTTCTTGTCCTGGGCGCGCAACGCCAGGCTGCCAATGGCAGCGCCGACCACCTCGCGAATTGAGAATGGCGCACTCTCTATGCTCAGCTTCCCGGCCTCTATCTTGGAGAAGTCCAGTATGTCGTTGACGATCTTCAGCAGCGAGGCTGCCGAATCATGCACAGCCAGGACGAAATTGCGTTGCGCGGGCGAGAGCTTTTCGTCGAGCAACAACTCAGTCATGCCGATGATGCCGTTCATGGGCGTGCGAATCTCATGGCTCATGTTGGCGAGAAAATTGGATTTGGCAACGTTGGCGGCTTCGGCGGCCTCCTTCGCAAGCACGGTCTCCAATTCCCGCTGCTTGCGCTCGCTGACGTCCGATATGACGCCCACGAGCCCGGCGGTCGAGCCGTCTGGGTGGGTCAATGTGGCCTTGCTGTAGACGCCGTGGCGAACCTTGCCGCCTTCCCCGGCGACCGCTTCATAGGTCTGTCGGCCGACCGAAGAGAGTAACTCGAGGTCTGTCCGGTCGTGGACCTGCGCATGCTCGGGGCCGAGCAGGGAGAAGGCCGTCTTGCCGAGGAAATCCTTGCGACTGATGGAAAAATATTGCTCGAATGCCCGGTTGAGCAAGGTGTAACGCCGCTCTTCATCCTTGACAAAGACGGGCAAGGGCATGGCCTCGACCAGTTCATTGACAAAATGAAGCTGCTCTCGCAGTTTCTCTTCGGCCTCCTGGCGAGCCGTGATTTCGGTGCGTATGGCCACGTATTGATAGGGCTTCTGATGCTCGTCGAGAAAGGGGACGATGGTCAGCGTAACCCAGTAGATGCGGCCGTTCTTGGCGCGGTTTCTGATCTCGCCCTCCCACACCTTTCCCGAGACGATGGTTTTCCACAACCGGCTAAAAAACTCGGGGGAATGGAAGCCGGAGTTGACGATGCGATGGTTCGCCCCCTCGAGTTCGTCACGCGTGAAGCCGCTGATTTGGCAGAACTTGTCGTTGGCGTAGGTGATCTTGCCGTCAGGGTTGGTGATGCTGACGATGGCGTGTTGGTCCAAGGCGTATTGCTGGTTGGCCAGGGCGCGCTGAGCGGCGACAATCTGCTTCTCGCTCTCCCGTCTGTGGCGCACCAGCTCGGCTACGACCTCGATCAGCTCGACGAGATCCACGGTGCTGGACAGTCCGCCGCCCATTCCTTCCTGCAGTACGCTCGCGGTGTCGCGGAGTCTGGCGATGGCACGCTCGCGGGAGGCTAGCTCGGAACGAAGGCGGTTGTTGGCGATCCCCAGTTCCTCAGAGCTGAGCTCCAGGCTTCGCGTGCGCAAAGCCAGGTCGCGGTCGTACTGCTCGTAGGTGGATGAAATTCGCTCGGTCAGCTGGCCAAGGAAGGCCAGACCGTGCCGCAAGTTGGGCGGCAGATCCGAGCGCTGTGCGCTGGCAGCCACGTCTTGGAGGACAGCTTGCAGCTGATCTTCATCGGCTGCGCCGAAATGCTTGCGTAACTGGCGTTTCAAAGTGTTGTGCATGGAGCGTTGTCCTTTCGCCAGGCCGGCGTCACCTTGCGGTGAGGTCGTTCAGATCTCGGCGATCGTGGTGATGGTCATCGTCTGGTTGTGCAACTTGCACTCTGCGCTCGGTGCGAACGGGCTGATCTCCCCGTTGGAGTAATAACCGGTGCATACGGTCCCATCGCCCAGTAAGGAGGAGACGGCCTCGACCTCTTCCTCGACCCTGTCCCCCATCGCCAGCTTGCGTCCGACGCAAGAGACGAGAAGCGCCAGCGCCGGTGCCGGTAGTTTGGCGTCGATCAGGACTGCTCTGGCAGCCATTTCTGCCCCGTCCAGAAGACCCTCGGTGGAGGAGTGCATCAGCTTCACGTAGCGACCTTGGTAGATTTCCCCGGCCAGGGTGACGCTGCCTGCGGCCTCGTCGATGCCGAGGATGGTGCGCGTCAGTCCGGTGGCGCTCAAATCGTCCTCCAACATTGCGAAGGGGAACAATAGGCCCGATGCCGGAAGGTCCTTGGCGTAATCACCCAGATAACGCTTGTAGGTTTCCAGTGCCGGCTCGCCGTCGAGCTCGAAGAGCACATTGCTTTCGCAGCGGGTGACCAGGCGTGCCGGACCAAACGCCTGCCAGCCACCAAACGAGCCGTGCCTGATCTGCAGGTCATCGCCGGCGAAACCGACGGCTACGACGGCGCGATCGGAGATGTCGCCATTGTGTATGGTCCATGTTTGAACAAAGGCGCCGTTGTCCCCTGCAAGGCCGCCCGAGAGGGGGAACGTCTTGCCAAGAACTTCCGCCATTCCCTCGACGAGGGCGCTGCCGTTGATGCTGACCCCAGGGCCGAAGACGACGACGGCAACCAGATCGGGTGCCAAGAGCTTGTTCGCCAGGCGCTGTCCCGCGGCGCGCGAATCGGCCATGCCCAGAAGTTGGGTGGTTCCCGAGGTGATGCGGGATTTCTCCAGACGGATGGCTGTGATCACCGCCGAGCCCTCGTGGACGCCGGATCGCGACACCTCTCCTGCGGTGGAACAGCCTATCAGCGTGGCGCCGGGAAACAGCCCCGCCAAGTCGCGGACGGCGCCGTCGGGCAAGAAATAGGACGGCGCGGCAAAGACGAAGACAAGGTTGGGCGCGAGGGCTGCGAGAGGTGCGACCTGATCGCGCCCGATCTTGCTGCCCGTCAGGATGAGCTGCTGTATCTTCATTGCGGAGCCTTTCAAGAAGGGAGTGCGTGTGCCACACCGTCGCCTTCGCCGGCGAAGCGGGCGCGAATGCTCAGAACTTCGGTCCATCCGGACAGGAACGCGGAGACGCAGTCGGGGTCGAAATGCTTGGCGCTTTGGGCGAGCAGGAACTCCTTTGCATCGTCGTCGCTCCAGGCTTTCTTGTATGGGCGTACCGAGGTGAGGGCATCGAAGACATCCGCCACCGCGACGATGCGCCCGAGTATCGGTATGTCGTTTCCCTTAAGTTGGCGCGGATAACCGCTGCCGTCGAACTTTTCGTGATGGCTGATGGCGATGACTGCCGCCGTTTCGAGGATGGGCGAAACGCTGTCGCACAGAATCTGGTAGCCGATCTCGGGATGCGTGCGCATCAGTTCGAGTTCCTTACCTAAGAGGCGGCCGGGCTTCAGCAGGATATGGTCCGGTACCCCGACCTTGCCGATGTCGTGCATGGGGGCGGCTTCGAGCAGCACGCTCTGCTCCCGCAGCGAGAGGCCGAGGCGCGCGGCAATCAGCAGCGAGAAGTGAGCCATGCGCTGGATGTGGCCGCCAGTCTCGGGATCCCGGTATTCCGCGGCTTTGGACAGGCGGACGATGGTCTCGCGTTCCCGCTCGACTATGGTGGCGGTGGCGGCGGCCACCTCCTCGGCCAGCTGCGCGGCGCGATCGGCCAGCAGTCGCTGGCCATGGCGCAGGATTCCCATGTTGCGCATTCGCGCGACAAATTCCCTCTTGTCCACCGGCTTGGTGAAGAAGTCCGTCGCGCCGACATCCAGCGCGGCATAGCGGACGTCTTTCTGGTCGTTGGCCGTGATCATGATCACGGGCAGGTCGCCCATGCCGGGCATTGCGCGCAAACGGCGTATGAACTCGACGCCGTCTGGCGCCGGCATCATGTAGTCAACGATGACGATATCTACAGGGTTCCCGGCGCACCATTGCAGCGCTTCCTCTGACGCAGCGAAACAACGGGGTTCGAGATCCTCGACCCGCCCGACGAGTTCCTTGAACAGCACCAGATTGATGTTTGAATCGTCAACGATTATGGTCGAAAGCTTCATGCCTGTTATCGGGGTGAATTGCCGCAGTGGCTGCCCGCGCGCTGGGAGCCGTGTCGATGAAACGTAACTTTAGCAAATAATGACCAGACTGACAATAGTATCATATTCATCATTTCCATCATTTCCATCGTGATGCCGGTTCATGACCTCCCCGACCCAGCCAAATCACGTCGGCCGGCGAATTGCAGAAACGCCCGCAGAGCCGTGAGTTGCAATGACACCCCAAAAGCCC
>CAIYYX010000148.1 GCA_903930535.1 uncultured Sterolibacterium sp.
AAACCGAATAAAGGCCGGCCTGCCGGCCACATTCCTGGACCAGCGCCAGAACCACGTCGATGGACGGAGTGGCCACAGCAGTCATGTGGCCAAGTTCCTGGACCACCGCGACCAAAGCATCAATTTCCAGCGAGCGCCCGCGTTCGAGATCCTGCAGCATCGACATCTTGTGTCCGATGACTGTCCCCGCCGCCGCCAGGCGCCTTTCTATCATCTCATCCGGAATGTTCACGCCCAATGCCGACGAGACAGCCTTGGCCTCGACCATCATCGTTTTGCAAAGTGCCTTGAGCCCTGGCTCGGAAACAATGCGGTCAAGCGTTGCATGGGTGAGTACGCTGATCGGGTTGAAGCAGACGTTGCCCCAAAGCTTGAGCCAGACATTCCAGCGTATCGCTTCCCGAATCGGCGCCTCCAGATTGGCTGCCGTCATGGCCTCGCTCAAGGCGACAACGCGTGGCGAGCAGCTGCCGTCCGGCTCGCCCAGGGTGAACCGCTTGAACTCGCGGTGCGCTATGACGCCGGGGGCGATGACTTCACAAGCAGGGTCGACGACACAGCCGATGGCGCGCTCAGGTCCTAGCAACTGCCATTGCCTGCCACCGGGATCCACAGCGTGCAGATGATAGCCTTCGAACGCGCCGCCTTCCTTGTAGAAGTACCACCAGGGAATGCCATTCATCGCGGTGACCACCGCAGTATCTGGTCCCAACAGCGGCAGCATGAGTGCCGCGCTTTCATAAGCCTGGTGCGTTTTCACGGCGCAGATCACATAATCCTGCGGTCCGAGAGTGGCAGGATCATCGCTTGCCGTAATACGCACCACCTTTTCCTGGCCTTCGATACGCAGCTTCAGTCCGTCCTTGCGTATCGCATCGAGATGCGCTCCGCGCGCCACGGCACTGACCTCATGCCCGGCAAGCGCCAATTCCACCGCCAGATAGCCGCCTATCGCCCCGGCACCGAAAACGCATATTTTCATCTGGCCCTGCGCCGGTCTTCGCGAATCATCGCGGCGCCCTTCTCGGCAATCATCAAGGTCGGCGAATTGGTGTTGCCCGAGGTGATGGTCGGCATCACGGAGGCATCGACCACGCGCAGGCCGGTGACGCCGAAGACACGCAAGCGGCTATCGACGACGGCAGAGGCGTCCTGGTCACGACCCATCTTGCAGGTACCGACGGGATGGAAAATGGTCGTACCAATGTCGCCCGCGGCGTGAGCCAACTCCTGCTCGGTCTGATACTTCGGGCCGGGCAGGTATTCTTCGGGACGGAAGGGAGCGAGAGCCGGCATGGACGCGATCTGGCGCGTGAGCCGGAGCGACGCGGCGGCCAGCCTGCGGTCTTCATCCGTTGAAAGGTAGGAAGGGGCGATCAGCGGCGCCGCCCTGGCATCCTGTGAAGCGATCAAGACCGTGCCGCGCGAACTCGGACGCAGGTTGCAGACGCTGGCGGTGAATGCCGGAAAGTCGTGCAGAGGATCTCCGAACTTGTCCAGGGACAAGGGCTGGACGTGATATTCCAGATCGGGGGTCGCCAAGGAAGGATCCGACTTCGCGAAAATGCCCAACTGGCTGGGCGCCATGGACATCGGGCCGCTGCGGAAGAGTGCGTACTCCAGGCCCATCTTCAGCTTTCCCAGCCAGTTGTTGGCGATCTGGTTCAATGATTTAATCCCGCTCACCTTGAAAATCATGCGCAACTGCAGATGATCCTGGAGATTTTCTCCCACGCCCGGCAGGGGATGGACAATGGAGATGCCCAGATCCTTAAGGCGCGCGGGGTTTCCAATACCGGAGCGCTGCAGGATCGCTGGACTTCCGATTGAGCCGGAGGCAAGAACCGTCTCGATGCGGCAATCGACTTTCATTTTTTCGTTGCCCAGTTCGAACTCCACGCCGCTCGCGCGCTTGCCCTCGAAGCTCACTTTATCGATCAGCGCGCCGGTCACCACCTGCAGATTGGTTCGGCCCTGAACCGGCCGCAGGAAAGCCTTGCTGGCATTGAGACGCCAACCCTTCTTCTGATTGACCTCGAACTTCGAGCCGCCCAGATTGCTGCCGCGGTTGAAATCAGAAGTCGCGGGAATGCCGGCCTGGGTCGCGGCCTCCAGGAAGCGGTCGAGGATGTCCCAGCGCAGGCGCTGCTGATCGACCCGCCATTCGCCGCCGGCGCCGTGCATCGCGTCGCCGCCGCGCCAATGGTCTTCGCTGCCCTTGAAAAACGGCAAGACGTCTTTCCAGGACCAGGAGGGGTCATTGGTCAGTTCCGCCCATTGATCGTAATCGCGGGCCTGACCGCGCAGGTAAAGCATGGCATTGATGGAGGAGCTGCCACCCAGCACGCGTCCCCGCGCATAGAGGATGGAGCGGCCGTTCAGGCCCGGTTCGGCCACGGTCCGATAGCACCAGTCGGTTCTCGGGTTGCCGATGCAGAACAGATAGCCAACGGGAATATGGATCCATATCCAGTCATCCTTGCCGCCTGCCTCAAGAAGCAGGACAGACACATCTGGATCAGAGGACAGCCTGTTGGCGAGCAGGCAACCGGCAGTCCCCCCGCCCACAACGACATAATCGAAGGTGCCGAAATTCTTCAAGGCTTCACCTTTTCTGCCAAGGCCAACGCCAGCACACGCGAAACATGCAGAGGAGATCCTCCCATCCCGTCATGAATCTGATGGCGGCAACTCGCGCCGTCGGCAACAATGATGACGTCGGGTCCGGCACGGCGCAGCGCGGGCAGCAAGGACAGTTCAGCCATCGCCAGCGAGGCCTGGTAGTGCTCGGCCTCGTAGCCGAAACCGCCGGCCATGCCGCAACAGGAGGACTCGACCACGGACAATTCTATCCGGGGGATCCATTGCAATACCGTCTGTACCGCACTCATGACAGCGAAGGCTTTTTGATGGCAATGACCGTGCAGCAAAACCTCGTTCGCCGGCAGCGGTTTCAGGTTCAAGGTGAATCTTCCGGCGCTCTTTTCCCTGACCAGGAATTCCTCGAACAGATAAGCATTGCGCGAGAGCTTCAGTGCTTCCTCGCCGTAACCGTAGCTCAGGAATTCGTCCCGCAGAGACAACAGACAGGAGGGTTCCAGACCAACCACGGCAACGCCGCGGTTCACAAAAGGCATGAGCGCATCGAGACAGCGCCTGGCCTCGGCCTTCGCCTGTTCGACAAGCCCCGCAGAAAGATAGGTTCGCCCGCAGCACAAGGGCCGCTGACCCGGCAGCAGCGCAAAATGCACCTGATAGCCTGCGGCCTCCAGAACATGTTGCGCGGCAACCGCGTTCTCGGACTCCAGGTGGTTGTTGAAGGTGTCCACAAACAGCAGGACTTCCTTGTCCGCATTCGCGGCGGGTGTCGCCACAGCATCTGACAAGAAAGACTTTCTGAATCGGGGTAGCGTTCGTGCCGGCGCCAATCCAAGCGCCTGCTTCGCCCAACGGGACAGCCAGGGCAGGCGTTCTGCCAGCGCCAGCAGCGCTCCCACTTTGGCGGCATAGGGCGCGTATCTCGGCAGGTAAGCGATGAGTCGATCCCTCAAGCTCAGGCCGTGCCTGGCATTCCATGCGGCCCTCGCCTCGATCTTGATCTTGGCCATGTCGACCCCGGTCGGGCAGTCGCGCTTGCATCCCTTGCAGGACACACATAGATCCAGAACATCGTGGACTTCCTGGCTGGCAAGACCTGCGTCGCCCAATTGGCCTGAGAGCGCCAGGCGCAGGGTATTTGCCCGTCCGCGGGTCACATGCTTCTCGTCCAGGGTGACGCGATAACTCGGACACATGGTACCGGCATCGAACTTGCGGCAATGTCCATTGTTGTTGCACATCTCGACGGCTTTTGCCAGGCCGCCGCTTCTGTCGTCGCCGCTGCCTGGCGCTGTTTCCTCTCCGGTCAAGGGATTACGTCCGACGTTCCAGGCCGACCAGTCGAGGGCAGGAACGAGTGACAGCTCTCGATAGCCCGGCGGATAGCGGAAGTTGCTGCGCTCGTCCATTTTCGGCGGGCGCACGATCTTGTCCGGATTGAAGCGGTTATCCGGATCGAACAAGTCCTTGATTTCGGAAAAGGCGGCATTGAGTCTGGGACCGTATTGCCACGCCACCCACTCGCCACGGCAGAGTCCATCACCGTGCTCCCCCGAATAAGCGCCCTTGTATTTTCGCACCAGGGTTGCTGCCGCCTCGGCGATCTCGCGCATGTCCTTGCCGCCTTCCCGGCGCATGTCGAGGATAGGGCGGACATGCAGGGTTTCGACGCTGGCATGGGCATACCAAGTGCCCTCGGTTCCATGACTATGAAAGATTTCGGTCAACTGGCGGGTGTATTCGGCCAGATGTTCGAGCGGCACGGCGCAGTCCTCGATGAAGGACACCGGTTTGCCATCGCCCTTCATGCTCATCATGATATTCAAGCCGGCCTTCCTCACCTCCCACAAGTCCTTCTGCTCTGCGGCATTCGGAATCTGTATCACCGAACCGGGCAAACTCAGGTCGCCCATCAACTCATTGAGCCGCTCCAGTTTTCCCAGCAGTTCATCCCGATTCTCGCCTGCGAATTCCACCAGCAGGATCGCCGCCGGTCTTCCTATCAATGCCTTTTCCATTACCGGCCGGAAAGCCGGATTGTCGATGGCCAGGCCTATCATGGTCTTGTCCACCAGTTCCACCGCAGTGGGCGCCAGCTTGACGATATGCTGCGCTGAATCCATGGCCTGATAAAAACTGGGGAAATTCACTACGCCGAGAACCCGGTGAATAGGTAACGGGGAGAGCGCAAGCGTCACCTGTCTCGTATAGGCCAGAGTTCCTTCCGAACCGACCAATATCTGCGCCAGGTTGGCCATGCCGTCGTCGCTGTAGGCGCGCGGATTCTGGCAATCGAAAATGTCGATGTTATAGCCTGCAACGCGGCGCAAGACCTTGGGGACCTGCTCGATGATTTCATCGCGCTCTCTCCGTGCGATCCTCTCCAGACCCTCTACGATGTCGTGCAAGCGTCCGCTCTCTGGCATTTCGGCAAGCCTGCCGAAGCGGCCTTGCGTGCCGTCGGCAAGCACGGCGTCGATGGCCAGCACGTTGTGCACCATGTTTCCGTATTCGATGGAGCGCGAACCGCAGGAGTTGTTGCCCGCCATGCCCCCCAGGGTGCATTGCGCCGAGGTCGAGACATCGACGGGAAACCATAGCCCATGAGGCTTCAGCCAGGCATTCAGATGATCGAGCACGATGCCGGGTTCAACCGTAATGGTGCGCGCCTCTCGATCAAAGTCGACAATCTTGTTCACCCACTTGCTGTTATCTATGATCAGCGCTTCGGCCACCGTCTGGCCGCACTGGCTGGTGCCCGCACCCCGTGCGAGAATCGGGGCGCGATGGTCGCGGGCAATTTCCAGTGCCAGGAGAAGGTCTTTCTGATCCCGCGGTACGACGATGCCCATGGGCATGATCTGATAAATGGAAGCATCGGCGGCGTATCTGCCGCGATCCGCTCTTCCGAACAAGACTTCGCCCTGCAGTTCCTCGCGCAGGCGTGCAGCCAGCGGGCTCTGGCGCGGGGGCGACGTGATCGGTGCATGCATGTAACAACTCCTAGCGGCAGTGGTCATGGCCGCGCAAAATATACACCTGCTGCCGGCAAAAACGGGGGGATCTCGACTAACATAGGATTTTCACCCAAATTCATGGAATACGCTGAATGTTGAAGCTTACGCATAAGGCCAGCGGCCGCCACTTCCTGCAGATCCCCGGCCCGACCAATGTCCCCGACCGCGTGTTGCGCGCCATGGACAACCCGACCATCGACCATCGCGGCCCCGAGTTCCAGACCATCGGCAGGAAGGTGCTCGCAGACATCAGGCGCGTGTTCCAGACGGAAGGCCCGGTGGTCATTTACGGCGCATCGGGCACGGGCGCCTGGGAGGCGGCCCTGGTCAACACGCTGTCGCCCGGAGATGCGGTGCTGATGTATGAAACCGGCCACTTCGCTGCCCTGTGGAAAAAGATGTCGCAGCGCCTGGGGCTCGTCCCCGAATTTCTTCCCGGCGACTGGCGGCAAGGCATCGATGCGCAACTCATCGCCGCACGCCTCTCTGAGGACAAGCAGCACAAGATCAAGGCCGTGTGCATCGTCCATAACGAAACTTCCACGGGTGTCACAGCGGATGTGGCGGCGGTGCGCGGCGCCATCGACGGCGCCAGACATCCGGCCCTGCTGATGGTGGACACCATATCGTCACTCGCCTCGATCGATTACCGCCACGGCGAGTGGGGCGTCGATGTCACCGTCGCCGGCTCGCAGAAAGGCCTGATGCTGCCCCCCGGGCTTTCCTTCAATGCCTTGAGCGAGAAAGCCATCGCTGCATCCAGGTCGGCGAAGCTGACAAAAGCCTATTGGGCGTGGGACGAGATTCTCGAAGCCAACAAGAACGGCTTCTGGCCCTATACGCCGCCCACCAACCTGATCTACGGCTTGTCCGCGGCCTGCGACATGCTGCTCGAGGAGGGCCTGGCCAATGTCTTTGCCCGCCACCAGCGCTTCGCCGAAGCCACCCGGCGCGCCGTGCGAGCCTGGGGTCTGGAGATATTCTGCGCCAATCCCGCTGCATTCAGTTCCTCGCTCACGGCGGTGCTGCTGCCCGAAGGCCACGATGCCGACAAGTATCGCAAGGTCGTTCTCGACCACTTCGACATGTCGCTCGGAACCGGACTGGCCAAACTCGCCGGCAAGGTCTTCCGCATCGGCCACCTGGGCGACTTCAACGATCTGACACTGATGGGTACGCTCGCCGGCGTCGAGATGGGGCTCTCGCTTGCCGGCATCCCCCACAATAAAGGCGGCGTGGCGGCGGCGATGGACTATCTCGTCGGCCACACTGCTTCTTGAAAACTCACTGGAGGAGAAAATCATGAATCTGACATTGCACAAGACATGCCTGGCAGCCTTAATCGGCTGCGCCCTGACGGCACCCGCGCAGGCCCAGGCGCAGTGGCAGCCCACAAAAGCGGTGGAGATCGTCGTGCCGGCCGGAGCCGGCGGCGCCTCCGACCAGATGGCGCGCATGATCCAGAGCATCGTCCTGAAGCACCAGTTCATGAAGCAGCCCATCATGGTCATGAACAAGGGAGGAGCGAGCGGTGCCGAGGGCATCATGGATGTCAAGGACGCCAAGGGCGACCCGCACAAACTCATGGTGGGCTTCTCCGCCATCTACACGCTGCCGATCGCGGCCAGCCTGCCTTTCAACTGGCGGGATCTGAACCCGGTAGCGATGATCGCGCTGGATGAATTCCTGCTCTGGGTCAATTCCGAGACGGCCTACAAGACGCCCAAGGAATACCTCGCCGCCGTCAAGGCCGCGCCCCCCGGCAACTTCAAGATGGGCGGCACGGGCTCCAAGCGCGAGGACCACATCATCACCGTTGCGCTGGACAAGATTGCCGGAACGAAATTCACCTACATCCCCTACAAGAGCGGTGGCGAAGCGGCGACCCAACTGGTGGGCAAGCACATCGATTCCAACGTGAACAACCCGAGCGAGAACATCGCCCAGTGGCGCGCCGGTCAGGTGCGCGCCCTGTGCGTCTTCTCCGGACAACGCATGGTCTACAAGGACAAGGTTACCAAGGACCAGTCGTGGGCGGACATCCCAACCTGCAAGGACTCCGGCGTCGACGTCGAATACCAGATGCTGCGCGGCTTCTTCATTCCCTCAGGCACCTCCAAGGACCAGGTGGCGTTCTACGCCGACCTCTTGAAGAAAGTGGTCGCCACGCCGGAGTGGAAGGATTACCTCGCCAAGCAGGCCTTGAAGGACGTGTTCCTGACCGGAACCGACTTCGTCAAGTTTCTCGAAAAGGATGAGACCTTCCACGTCAAGCTGATGAACGAAGCCGGCTTCGCCCACAAGAAATAAGGACCGCGCATGGAGCAGAATAGCCCGCCACGCGGCCTGTCGCACGGCGCCATGGACGCCATCGCGGCGGCTTGTATTTTCGCGGTCGGCGTGGTGATGATGGTCGACAATCACCGGCTAGGGGCGGGCTGGGCCAGCGACGGCCCGGAGTCGGGATACTTCCCCTTCCGCATCGGGGTCATCCTTTGCGCGGCGAGCCTGGTGGTGCTGTTAAGGTCATTGTTCGGCCGCCACAGGAATCACGAGATATTCGTCTCCTGGCAAAAGTTCAAGCCGGTGCTTCTGGTCTTGCTGCCCACCGCTGTCTTTGTCCTGGCCATCCAGTTTCTCGGCATCTATGTCGCCTCGACGCTGTTCATCGCCGCCTTCATGCGCGTCATGGACAAGAGCGGCTGGGTCAAGACCCTGCTGGTGGCGGTAGGCGTCAATGCGCTCTTGTTCTGGATGTTCGAGATGCAGTTCATGGTGCCGCTGCCGAAGGGCCCGCTCGAAGCCCTGTTCGGATACTGAGCCGCGGAGAAATAACAAGTGGATGAACTCGACGCCCTGTTTCACGGATTTGCGATTGCCCTGACCTGGTACAACATCGGCATGATGGTGATCGGCATCGTGCTGGGCATCGTCATCGGCGTCCTGCCAGGCCTGGGCGGGCCCAACGGCGTGGCGATTTTGCTGCCGCTCACCTTCACCATGTCGCCCACTTCGGCAATCATCATGCTCTCCTGCATTTATTGGGGCTCGCTGTTCGCAGGTGCCATCACCTCGGTGCTGTTCAACATTCCGGGAGAGACCCATTCGGTGGCCACGACCTTCGACGGCTATCCGCTGGCCCAGCAGGGGCGGGCCGGCGAAGCGCTGACCGCATCATTCACGGGATCCTTCTTCGGCGCCCTGGTGGCCGTGCTCCTGATTACCTTCCTGGCACCGATGGTGGCGAAGTTCGCGCTGAAATTCGGGCCACCGGAATTCTTCGCGGTCTTCCTGCTCACCTTCTGCAGCTTCGTCGGCACCGGCAAGGATCCTTTCAAGACCATCATTTCCATGATGCTGGGCTTCGGCCTGGCGGCTGTCGGCATGGACACCGTGAGCGGCGAGTTGCGCATGACCTTCGGCTGGTCGGAACTGTTGCGTGGCATCGATTTCCTGATCGTGGTGATCGGGCTGTTTGGCATCGGCGAAATTCTGTTGAGCATGGAAGAAGGCCTCGCCTTCGAGGGCAAGAGCGCCAAGATCAACGCCAAGGTGGTGCTGGAAACCTGGAAGAAACTGCCCCGCTATTGGCTCACCCTGATCCGCAGCGCGGCCATCGGTTGCTGGATGGGCATCACCCCCGGCGGCGCCACCGCCGCCTCCTTCATGGGCTATGGCATCGCCAAGCGCTTCTCGCCCAATGGCGACAAGTTCGGCACCGGGCAACTGGAGGGCGTCATCGCCCCGGAAACCGCCGCTCACGCCTCGGGAACCGCGGCACTGCTACCGATGCTGGCCTTGGGCATTCCCGGCTCTGCCACCGCCGCGGTGTTGCTCGGCGGCCTCATGGTCTGGGGCCTGCAGCCGGGGCCGCTGCTCTTCGTCGAGCAAAAGGACTTCGTCTGGGGCCTAATCGCCAGCATGTATCTGTCCAACATCGCCGGCCTCATCATCGTCCTGTCCACGGTGCCGCTGTTCGCGGCGATCCTGCGCATCCCGTTTGCCATCATCGCCCCCATCATCATCGTGGTCTGCGCCATCGGTGCATTCACCGTGCATAGCGCCATGCTCGACATCTGGTTCATGCTGCTCTTCGGCATGGTGGGCTATGTGCTGAAGAAACTGGATTACCCCCTGGCGCCCATGGTGCTGTCACTGGTGCTGGGCGACCGCGCCGAAGCGGCCTTTCGCCAGACCATGATGGGCTCCAGGGGGGAACTCGGAGTCTTCTGGTCGAACTCGCTGGTCGGCACCATCACCACCCTGGCGCTCCTCATGCTCATCTGGCCGCTTCTCGCCTTCGCCTGGCGCAAGATCCGCGAGAGGCTTGCAGGAGAAACGACATGAGCAAGGCTCGCTGCCAACTCGCCACCAGGCAATGCCTGACCCTGGAAGTCGCCAAGCTGATCGCCGCTGCGGCCGAAGCGGAAGCCGTGGCCAACGATTGGAAAGTGAGCATCGCCATCGTCGATGACGGTGCCAACCTGCTCTATCTGGTGCGCCTTGACGGCGCACACCTGGCCAGCGTCGATGTCTCGCAGGGCAAGGCCAGAACCGCGATGCGCTACAAGCGCCCGACCAAGGCCCTGGAAGATGCTGTGGCCGGCGGCCGCACGGCGCTGCTCGCGTCGCCCGGCATCACGCCCTTGCAGGGCGCAGTGCCCATCGTCCATGAGGGCAGCATCATCGGCGCCATCGGTGTCTCGGGCGTGCTCTCCGCGCAGGACGAGCAGATCGCGACGGCCGGCGCGAACATGCTGGTGAAACTGCTGGTGTAGGTCGGGCTTTAGCCCGACAACCATCGCTGTCGGGCTAAAGCCCGACCCTGAAGGAAGCAATCACATTTGCGCGCCTATCATCCAGGGGACGAATTCCTCGTTGCCCACGCCTAACGCCTCGCTTTTGCTTTGCTCGCCTGAGGCCACGCGCAGCATCATCTCGAAGATTTCCTGCCCCTTCTGTTCCAGGCTGGCGCTGCCATCCATGATGTCGCCGCAATTCAAATCCATGTCGTCCTCCATGCGCCGGAACATCGCCGTGTTGGTGGCGAGCTTGATCGAGGGCGCTGGCTTGCCGCCGAAGCAGGAGCCCCGCCCCGTGGTGAAAGCGATCAGGTTGGCGCCGGCCGCCACCTGACCGGTCGCGCCCATCGGGTCGTATCCGGGCGCGTCCATGAACACCAGGCCCTGCCGGTCGATAGGCTCGGCGTAACGATAGACGCCCACCAGCGGCGAAGCGCCGCTCTTGGCCACTGCACCCAGGGATTTCTCGAGGATGGTGGTGAGGCCGCCGGCCTTGTTGCCGGGCGTGGGATTGTTGTCGATGCTGCCCTTTTCGCGGACCGCATAGTCTTCCCACCATCGGATGCGCTCGACGAGTTTCTCCCCGACTTCACGGGACACCGCGCGGCGCGTCAAGAGATGCTCTGCCCCATAGATTTCCGGCGTCTCCGAGAGTATCGCGGTGCCGCCATGGCGAACCAGCATATCGACCGCAATGCCCAGTGCCGGATTGGCGGTGATGCCCGAGTAGCCGTCCGATCCTCCGCATTGCAGCGCGACGTTCAGATGCGAGACCGGAAGCGGCTCCCGTTTCACGTTGTTGGCCGCCGGCAACATTTCATCGACCATGGCGATGGCTGCTGCAACGGTTTTCTGAGTGCCCCCCATTTCCTGCATGACCAGCGTGCGCAGCATCGGATCAGGCTTGAGATCCGCAGTCATGAGGATTGCCCCCATCTGGTTGGATTCGCAGCCCAGGCCGATCACCAATACAGCGGCGAAGTTCGCGTGCCTGATGTGGCCTGCGATGGTCCGACGCAATTGTAGAATGCCCTCGCCGTGGTGATCGATGCAGCAGCCGAAGCTGTGCGTGAGCGGCACGACGCCATCAACATGGGGAAAGGCCGCAAGCGCGCCGGGGCTGGCAAAGTGCTGCGCCACCATCTTGCTCACGGTAGCAGAACAATTGACCGTGCTGATCACCCCGATATAGTTCCTCGTCGCGACCCGGCCGTCGGCGCGACGTATGCCCATGAAAGTCAATGGCCGGTCAGGCGGCACAGTCGACAAGACATTCTCGCCAAACGCATAGTCGCGCGCAAAGTCGCCCATGGCCAGATTGTGGGTGTGCACATGTTCGCCGGCCGCGATGTCCTGCGTCGCAAAGCCGATGATCTGGCCATAGCGCTTGACTGCCTTCCCCATGCCTATGGCGCGGACGGCCACCTTGTGGGCGGCAGGGATATCGCTCTTCACGAGCAGGCTGCCATGCCCGGCCAGCACGGTGTTTGCCGCAATGGCGGCGCGGGCGATCAGGACGTCATCCATCTGGTGCAACAAGATGACGGGGGAAAGATTATTCATGCCTTGTCTCCAACGACTTTAGATTGAAACGGACCAAGCAGTCAGGGCTTTCTGGCGGTCGCGACAAGACCATATACGGGGGCGCCCCATTCCTGCCTGAGTATGACAGGTTCGAGTGCCAGCAGATCGAGACCCGCGGCGTCCAATATGCCTGACAGATACTCCCGGCCATGACGATACCTGCCGCTGGGGGCAAGGGAGAATCCTGCCGGGGACAGATCGTCCTCTTCCACGGTGAAAATCAGCAGCCCCCTGGACTTCAGTGCTCCGACGGCGGCTGAAAATAGACTTTCAAGAGGACCAAAATAGATCAAGGTATCAGCAATGGCCACCAGATCAAAAGCCTCGTGGCGGGAGCCCAGATACTGAGAGATCTCGCCATGAAGGAGTTCGTCATAGACCCCGGTTTGCTTCGCATGGGCTAGCATCGGCAGAGACAGATCCACCCCGGTCAGGTGACCGAGGTAAGGTCTGATTTTCAGCCCCACCAGTCCGGTCCCGCATCCTGCATCCAGCGCCAAGAGATCCTGCCCAACCTCAGCCACCCGGGAAAGAGCCTTGGCGATCAGGTCCGGACCGCTATAGGCAAGAGAGTCTACGAGCTTGCTGTCGAAATGACCGGCAAAATCCTTGAACAGCGCCTCCACATAGGCATCCGAAGCGCGTGCAGGCACGTTATCGCCGGAGCATGCCGCCAGCAAGTGAGCGGCCTCGGGATTACCTGGCTCTTCGGCCAGCCAGAGGCGATAAATTTCTGCCGCCGCGTCTATCCTGCCCAGTTTGTAATTGGCTATTCCCAACATTTTTTTCGACTTGCCATCGTGCGGCGGCAGCACGAATGCCCGGCAATAGTAGTCGGCAGCTTCATTTTCGCGGCCCAGCACAGCCAGTACCTGAGCAAGATTCTGCAAAGCCGAGGCAAAATCAGGCTTAAGGCGAATCGCCTCTCGATACGCGGTCGCCGCAGAATCGGGAAGATCCAGGCGCTGGAAAACGGAGCCGAGGTTGTTCCACTGGCTCGCATCACAGGGTTCAATCCTGATCGCAGACTGGAATGCGTCGGCCGCCTCGCGAAAAAGTCCCTGCTCTGTCAGCACGTTTCCCAGGTCATTGTGCCAGGCTGCATTCTTGGGATCCAACTGAATCGACCTCTGCAGCAAATCCAGGGCGGCAGCGGCCTGTCCGCGCTGGTGCAGCAACACCCCAAGCCAATGAAGCTCATCAGGGGAATCGGGGGATTCTGCAAGCATCTGCCGATACAAGGCTTCGGCCCCTTCCAGATCGCCTTGGCAATGGAGTTCATGGGCGCGTGAAGTCATGCTCCGATCATCCAGAGAGTTCACAGGGGGCGCCCAATCTGCCGCTCCTCATATCTGGCGAAGCCAGGAATGCCGACAGATGGCCTGTGATGACTTGAATGGACAGTGGATGTTTCAGGAAGGGGCTCAGGCAGAGGTATTGATCACCCGCCCCGTCGTTTGCCCTTGTGTATTGACCACTGGGGATGGGGGCGGTTTCTGCTGTGACGGGGGTGTGGCGGGCGCCACATTCTGTTGCTGTGCCGCCTGGTTAAAGGCATTCGTCAGTTGGGTTTGCGTCTGGCCACTGGTTCTGATGGCTGCCAGACCCTGTTCTGCCTGTCCGGCAACGGTTTGGGCTTGCTCCGCCTGGACGCTGAGTGACCGCGCATTCTCCTGCGCATTATCTGCTGTCCGCTGGGCATCCTGAGCCTGCGCCTGCAGGGACTGAGCAGTCTGTTGTGCCTGCTCTGCATTCCTCTGCGCCTGCTGTAGTTTGAGTTGCTCCCAGCCATACTGGGAGGCTGATTGCGCGCCGGATGTGGAAGAGAGGATAGCCATGGGCTTATCTCAAGCGAAACTCGAATTTGGAAAAATTATAGCCCTATAGTGCGATGGGAACAAGATGAGTCTTTGCCGTCAGATGAGTCTTTGCCGTCGGCGCCAGGTCATCGCCCGGGTTTACCCATCGGGAATCACTGAACGATTTGTCAGCTTGCTACAATGAGCATCCGGCACAAGTGCCAACAGGGGCTGGACGCACGCGTCTCCCTATTGTCAATGGGGCAACAGAACGCGCATTAAGATATAGAGACCTCTGGCATAATTATCCAGGCACGGCAGGCATTTTCAGGAAACAAGTTTGGCAACGGGTTTATCGAGAGGCCATCATGAACTGGTTCATGCGTTTGAGTATTCGCTGGAAGCTGCAAATCGGTTTCTTCGTCGTCACCATGGTGACGACCATATATAACCGCATTCTTGCCTCCTACGAATTGCAGAAGATGATAGACATTGCCCAGTCAGGCGGTGCCAGCAGTGCCATCGTGCAGTCATTGCAGGAAAACCGTGTCGCCTACCACTTCCATTCGGTTTGGGAATCCGGAGTCGAGTTTGCGCTGCAGTTTGCCCTGATAGGGCTGGTGGCGAAAATGTTCATCAAACCGATCCTGGGCTTGTGCGATGCCATGAGAGCCGTCGAGAAAGGCGACTTGAGGGGCGGCATTGCGGTGACGGCTCAGGACGAGATGGGCGTCCTGCAAAGGATTTCCGCCGACGTCATCGGCAAGCTGTCGCGCATCCTCGGCAATGTCGAGGCAAGCGGCAAGCAGATGGAACAATCGACCTTCCAGATCGCCACCATCGCCAAGGATATCGCCGAGGTCAACCGGCAGGAGGAGAGCCGCTCAGCGGCGGTGGTTACGGCGACGCAGGAACTCACGGCAATCGCACGCGAGGTCAAGACCCAGGCCGAGATGGCGGCCGAACAGACCCGCCTGGTAGAGCAAAGCGCGCGCGACGGCGTTGGTGCCGTGCAACGAAATATCGCCGAACTCGACCTCACCACCAGCGAGGTGAATCGGGCCTCGGGAGAAGTGGCCGAGTTATCCGAGGCCGCCAATCAGATCACCCATATCATCGACACCATTCGCGAGATTGCCGGACAGACCAATCTGCTGGCCCTCAATGCGGCCATCGAGGCCGCCAGGGCAGGCGAGCAAGGCCGCGGTTTTGCGGTGGTTGCCGATGAAGTACGGAAACTGGCCGAGCGCACCAATCAATCCGCATTGGAGGTCACCGGCATCGTCGGTGCAATCACCGGCAAGATGGGCCAGTTGCGCGAAGCCATGACGGCAGTGGTGGACCGGGTGCATGATAGCCAGACAGTGGCGGCTGAGACATCGAACGTCATGGCGGCAATGGCGGCCGGAGTATCGGGCGCGGCAAAAAGCAATGACGCCATCGCCGAGGAAAGCCGCCGGCAGATGGCGCAACTCGATCAGTTGGAAGCTTCTCTGAGCGGTCTTTTTTCCACCCTCAAGGAGAGTTCGACCAAGGTTGAAGCGACAGCTGCGATCGGTGAGGACCTGCACAAGGTGGCAGGGGGATTGAACGATCTCATGTCGGGATTCAGCTTCAACCGCGAAACCGAGATTACCCGCACTGCAGACGACAACAAGCGTAATGCCCCGCGCCTGGAGCGCAGCCTGCTGGCCAGGATTGAGAATTCCAATGGAGAGACTCAGGAAGTGCTGACCGAGGATTTGAGTATGACCGGAGCGAAACTGGTGTTGAACCACCCCTTGACGAAAGGTGCCCTGATCAACTTGTTCCTCTATGTTCCCAACACGGATCTGGAGAACTACCAGAACCAGCAGCCTGTGCCGCTCCAGGCACGCGTGAAATGGCAGCGCCAGGAAGGCAGCCGCCAGCTTTGCGGCATCCAGTTCGAGAACTTGTCCTCTGCCGCTAAGGATCTTATGAAGACCGTCTTCGCCTACTACAATATGTCTGCTGAATATTCATGAATTTTGCGGGGACCACGGCGAGGGAAAGATTGACGCTGCCATTTTCTGTCTCGGCTGCGCGCCTGAGCAGGATGCTCACATAAACCTCGCCGCGCATAATGGCCGTGGCAAACATCTTCCCCCAGGGGGTATAAGTTCTACAAGAAGATTACGGGGCGAACCCCAAGAAGCACTGGTGCAGATGCCTTGAAGGCTGACCCGCGCTTCCTGAAGAATTCTGCTTCAGCCCCTGACCAAGCGAAGATTGACTCTATTCTTGGGAATCGGGTTCGCCATCCACTCATACGGTTTTTTACCCGTATTGCGATAGACCAGACCCTGTTGCATGAGCCAGTGGAGAATTTGCGCCGTAAAGTAGTGCGAATTATCGTTGGGATAATTTCCTGGAAGCCCCATTCCGGAAGCGATCTTATTGATGGTGATTCCGGGATTCTGCACGACAACGTTATAGACCCGGATAAACAGAGTCCACATCGCATCATCGTCAGCACGGACATCCCGGTTCACCAGTTCTTCGTCGCTGGGCGGATCGATCTCATCCGCCAGATTAAAAAGCCTTTCGGAAGATATGGCGAATTCCTCAGCTTGATCCCTTAGTTGTTTCGCAACTTCTCGATTTGGTTTCATGGTCAATGCGCCAGGATGATTGATCGTATACCCCTCGTCAGTTGAATAGCCACTGACCATTCTTCACTTTTGTGGAAATCCTATACGGGGTTTTAGGGCAATACAATATGGCTAAAGTCATGTTTATACTTATTAAATATAACTATAGTAAAGTCCGTTATGTCAATGGAAAAATGCAAGCGGGAGCAACCCGGCTAGTAGCAAGGTTGTTGCTCAGAAGCGGGGGTTTTGACGCAAAAGGGAATTGCTGTCGAGAAATATTCACGGCAGCGCGCATGACAGAGCGCGGCGGCGGTTGTCAGAGAGGTTCAGGAGCTGCGCCGCGAAAACTAAAGAAACGTGATCAGCGAGATCGCCGCGTTGATGACTTGCGCCGCCGTCACCTTGAATAACAGCAATGCGCCTATCACCAGCGCGACGACAGCGATGAGGGTTACGGTAGTCTTATTCATCTTTGCTTGGCATTTGATCTCAAAAGCGGATAATGTCCATGGTATATTGAATGTCGTCAGGAGAGGGGATAAGCGAATGAGCTACAAGACCATTCTTGTTCATATCGACTCTGGCAAGCATTGTCCGGCGCGAGTCGAAGTGGCTGCGCGCTTGGCGTCGCAGCATGATGCGCATCTCATCGGCCTGCACGCACCCACCTCGGTTGAACCCCCAAAAGACATAAGGATTAAAGGTTGGCAGGCTATCATAGAATCGCAGAAGAGAGATGACGTCATGCAGGCCGCACTGGCAGAAACAGCATTCAACAAGGCGGTGGCGGTCGCCAACCCGACCAGCGCAGAGTGGCGCTCCAGCCTCAAGAATGCAGCCGAGGCTGTTTCCTTGCATGCCCGCTATGCCGATTTGCTCGTCCTTGGCCAGCGCGATCCGGCCGAGGATTATGGGCTCGAGCACGACTTCGTCGAGCGGGTTGCGCTCTCCTGCGGCCGGCCGGCGCTGGTCATTCCCTATGCCGGCAGATTCGTCACCATCGGCAAGCGTATCCTCGTCGCCTGGGATAGGGGACGCGAGGCCACGAGGGCGCTCACTGACGCAATTCCCCTGCTCAGGTTGGCCGATGAGGTCAAGGTCATCGCCATCAGTCCGAAGGAAGACGGGCATGGCGCATTGCCAGGAGCCGATATCGGACTCTATCTTGCCCGCCACGGGGTGAACATTGAGGTAAAAGCCGAATATGGAGAAGTGCTCGATGTCGGCAACGAACTGCTATCACGCGCTGCGGACTTTGGCACCGACCTCATCGTGATGGGTGCCTATGGCCATTCCCGTCTGAGGGAATTGATCATGGGGGGGGCAACGCGAACCATCATCGACTCGATGACCGTGCCCGTGCTGCTGTCGCACTGAGCGAAGAGACTGCCTAGACTAGACTTTGAAGCGGTCCACCGCAGTCTTCATAATCGTTGCCAGTTCCTCCAGATGGCTGGCCGATTGCGAAGACTCCTTCGCCGATGCGCCATTTTCCTCGGTCATCTGGGCAATTCTTTCGACGTTCTGAGCAAGCTGGGTGCTCGTGGAACTCTGCTCGCGCAGTGCGGAAGAAATTTCCTTGACTGCGTCTTGAACCTGGCGGGTGCTGGCCTCGATTCTGACCATGGTATCGCTGGCTTGCGCCGCCATCTCGACACCCTCGCGCACCTGGGAACTGCTTTGTTCCATGCCCTCGACGGCGCTCTGGGTACATTGCTGGATAGCCTCTATCATCTTGGCGATTTCCTGAGTGGAGGTACTGGTGCGTTCGGCAAGTTTGCGCACCTCATCGGCCACCACTGCAAAACCTCTCCCTTGCTCGCCGGCACGTGCCGCCTCAATCGCCGCATTAAGGGCCAGAAGGTTGGTCTGGTCGGCTATTTCCTTGATCACCCTGACGATGCCGGAAATCTGATTGGACTTTTCACCCAAATCCCGGATCACTTGTGTTGACCGGCCTACGGAATCGGAAATCTTGTTCATCTCGCCGACGGCGTTTTGTACTGCGGTTGCACCATGACCCGACTGGTTCTCTGCCTCCATCGCCATTGCCTGCGCATTGGTGGAATTGTCGGAGACATGGGCGATACTGACCGTAATCTCCTCGATAGCTGCAGCCATGGAGGCAGTCGACTCGCTTTGCTGGTCGGAACTGGCGGTCACTTGCCCGGATGCGACAGCCAATTGTCGTGCCGTGACCAGCACTTTCTCGGCACTGCTCTTGACCTCGCTCACGACTGACTGCAACTTTTCCATGAAGGCATTGAAGGCTTGCGAGGTTTTACTGATCTCGTCCTGGCCTATAACCTCGAGTCGCCGCGTCAAATCACCTTCGCCATCGGCAATTTGCGCAAGGCTGTGGGAGAGTTTTTCCAGCGGTGCACTGACAGAACTCCTGACTGCAAAGTAAACGAATAAAACCAGAAGAAGCGTCAGGACCAGCGCAGCAGCAATTACTTTCAGCGTGGACTCCCTGACTGCATTATTGATGCTGGCCAGAGAAATGTTCATGCTGACCACGCCCAGCACCGCGTCTGAAGGTACATCATGGCAACTCATGCAATTCTTGCCGAGATATTCCTTTGAGTTGAGCGTCGGGATGACCACCCTCAGACTTTCACCTTGGGCAGTCTGCTGCACGGCGAAGTAAGGTTTGCCGCTTGAGAGGACCTGTTTTTCGATCTCATCGGCCTTAGACGCTTCAGCAGTACCCAGACCATACTGCTTGGTAGTTCCAATACCGCGCACCATGCGAAGGTCGGTGACATTCTCGGTCTTCTTTATTTGGTCGAGATATACCGCGCGATCTGCGATATTCCCGGTAATCATCATGCCCGTCATGGCGGCGATGGTCATCTGATTGACGCTCGCCGCGAAGTCATGTGCCTGCTTGATGCCCATTTCCTGCTGCTGCACATTGACCCACCAGATGATGCCGACCCAGGCAAGCACCAACATGATGGATATGCCGGCGACCAAACGCACCCAGATCTTCAAACTGCGCAAATTACCCATCATTGTTATCTTTACCATTAGCCGTTTATTTGAATCCTACGCTACAGGGCATTAAATCCATAATTTAAATACTGTTCGGGCTCTCAATAAAAACCCGGAGAGCGTACTCAACAAGCGGCATCTCCTTTGCGCACACCCTGTTCCGGCCACCCGGTCGGCAAGGAAACTCGCTATTGGCAATCGCCTTCAGTAGTCTTTCGGCGCCCTCCAAATCATGTTGTGCATCGGCTTCCGGCATAGCGCGGAAAGCGCCTACAGGAACCTGTCCCCCATCTTGTGTCCATTGATATCGTCTGCAAAGAGCAGAAATCTTTGGATATTTCCTTTCAGATCATATCTGTTAATCTACCGACTGTTCGCTTACAAAACCACGACAGTTCAGATTACAAAGGGAACTCACATGAAACGGCTTATCGCTACTGCCATCGCCTTCTTTGCCATTGTCGCGCCCTTGCACGCGCAGCAAGAGGAAGCAACCCGACAAAAGCTCTTGGGAACCTGGAAACTCATCTCTGTCATCAGCGAAGAGATCCCCTCCGGCGCCAGGACAGAATTGATGGGGAGCAATCCTTCCGGATTCATCAACTATGGCAGCGACGGTCGAATGATGGTTGTCATCGTCCGTGGCGACCGCAAGAAGCCTGCCGGTGCCATTGCCACCCCCAGCGAGGCAGATGCCTTATTCAGAAGCATGACCGCTTATGCCGGCACATATAAGATCAATGGCAACAAGCTGACCCACGACATTGACATATCGTGGAACGAGACCTGGGCGGGAACCCCGCAAACCCGCTTTGCGAAATTCGAGGGGAATCGCCTTACGCTCGCAACCTCGCCATCACCCGACCCTGTCCAAGGCAAGATGAGCGTACGCAGCCTGGTCTGGGAAAGAGTTAACAATCCTTAACAGGCCAAGCAAATTTCTCGGGGTCGATTTTGCGGCGCACAATGGACTCATGAGAGCCAAACCGTGATAATGCCTCTGCAAATCCGGATTCAGAAACGTCCTGCCACTCCACATCCTTTCAGCGTTCCATCCAACAAGGGAGTTTTCATGAAGTCGATCGTCAGCATCCTTCGCGTTCTAGCCATCGTCGCGTTCGCAACAGGCTTTGCCGCCACAGCAAGCGCGCAAACTGCGCCGCTGGTGATGAAGATAGGCACCGCCACGATCAACGATACCCAGCACCAGTGGATGAAGGCTTTCGCCGCACTGGTGGAGAAGGGTTCCAACGGACGGATCAAGGTCGAACTCTTCCCGGCCAGTCAACTCGGCGCGATTCCACGCATGATAGAAGGCACGCAGTTCGGCTCCATCCAGGGCTATGTCGGGCCGCCAGAATTCCTTTCAGGCGTCGATTCTCGTTTTGAGGTGCTCTCAGCGCCTGGGCTGTTCAAGGATCTCGCCCATGCCAGCCGCGCTTATCAGGACCCCGAGTTCAACTCAGCTTTCCTGGCCCTGGGCGCCAACAAGGGATTGAAGGGAATTGGCTTATACCTTTCCGGCCCTGTGGTGATCAATACCGCTACGCCTGTGCGCAAGCTTGCCGACCTGGAGGGCAAAAAAGTCAGGGTTCTCGCCTCCGCCCTGCAGATGGATCAGATGCGCCGGCTGAAAGGCACACCAGTGCCGATGACGCTGGGAGAGGTCATCCCCGCACTGCAGCAGGGTGCTCTGGACGGCGTCCTGATTTCAGAGCCGGTCTTGACTGTCTTGCGCTTCTACGACGTCGCGAAGTTCATATTCGAAACCAACCACGCGGTGGTCGCCAGCATGACGGTCATCAACAAGGGCTGGTACGACAAGCTGCCGGCCGATCTGCAAAAGGTCGTGTCTGATGCCGGACAGAAGGCCAGCAACGATATCTATCAGTTCGCCATCGATTTCGTCGAGACTCAGCGCCAGGCGTGGATCAAGGCCGGCGGCGAACTCGTTCAGCCGACGGCGGCCGAGCATGCCCAACTGATGAAGCTGATGCTCCCCATAGGCGCCGAAGTGACCTCCAAGAAGCCCGAGGAAAAAGCGCTCTATGAACTCCTGCTGAGGGCGGCCAAGCGCACCGAATAGCCTGTCCATGAATGCAACGCGCCGGGTCATAGACGCGGCCACAGGAGTGCTGCGGGTGATTTCCGCGATGATGCTGGTGGCCATCGTGGTCATCAATGCCGCCAACGTGGTGGCGCGCTATGTCCTCAATTCCCCCTTCAGTTGGGGCGAGGAGGTCATGCTCTTCCTGATGATAGTGGCGATAT
>CAIYYX010000149.1 GCA_903930535.1 uncultured Sterolibacterium sp.
CATGTTCTCGGCCAGGGTATAGATGCTGACACCAGACAGCAGGCGTTCCGTGGCATAGTAGTGACGAAGGCAATAGGCATCACGGGTCTTGCCCTTCTCGTCAACGTAAAGATCAGCCTCCTTCATCAATGCGGCAAATCCGTAACATCCCGAAAAGTGTTGCTGGCAGCGTGAGGCATTCCGGCTCATGCTGGGCATGAGCCGGGGACATTCTTGGCCTTCCCATCGTCTGATCGGGCGTGGTTATTGCGGCCTTGTCTCGTCCCCGAGGATTCTATCCTGTACCGGCAGCGGCTCGGATGATGTCCCCGATGGGAGGAACGGTTGGTCCGGGCATGTGGAAGCGGCTGCCCAGATAGTCCCAGAAGGAGATGCCGTGCTTGCGGAGGGTCTTGATAATCGAGGCGAAAGTATCGCGGCATCGCAGGCCTTCGTCGCCACGCGTGCCGCCACTGATCTTGCGCTTTTCGACCCGTGCCCGGATGTCGCCTTCCGAGCTGTTGGTGTGCAAGGGCGTGTCCGGGCGGTCGAGCACGCGGAGCAGCTTCTCCCGGATTGCCAGAAGGCCGTCGAGCACCTCGTCGAGCGCAGCAAAGCCGGTGAATGTGGTGAATATGCGCTCGAACCAAGCCCGCAGGTTCCGTTTGGCCACCGGATCGATCGTCTCCGCCTTGGCATAGGCCTTGAGAGCGCGATACAGTTTCCAGACCCTGGTGCGGATTTTCTTGACCAGCTTGTGCTGCTCTGGGGTCGCGCACGGCAGCCGATAGATCAGGCGCTCGGCATGGATCCAGCAGCGGGCATGATCGCCGACATCGAACTGAGGCGCGCCGTCGCTGACGATGACGATGCCGTCGAGCAAGCCCTGTTCGGTGATCGCGGCCCAGAGCGCCCCTTCGCTGGCGGTCCGGCGGTGGTGCTCGCCCGTCACGCCGAGGCTGATCAGATGCTTTTCCCAGCTGGCATCGTCCGGAAAGCTCTTCCCCACCGCCATCATCAGCGCCGCAACCATGCCTCCCGGCAAGTGGTGTTCGCGCCAGTATTCGGCTGCGGCCTCGGTCACCCGGAAGCAGGTCGTCCCGGCGATCAGGATGATCTTGAGGAAGTTGATCCGGCTCTTGCTTTCGGTGGTCTCGAAGAAGGCGAAGTGCTGGTTGCCAATCTGGGTCGTGGTGCAGTTGCGCTTCTGGTGGCGCGCCGTGGTGTCGTCGGTGGTCAGCGCTGTGGCCGTTTCCATTCCAGCAACCAGTATCTCCCGTTTTTCTCCATGGAACTCCCCCTTGTTTTCGGTCAACAAGGTGTTGAGTTGCGAGAGAGAAATCTTGATGCCATAGGCGTGCAGCTGATCGAGCAGCTTCGGTTCGGTGACGTTGCACTCATTGGACTGCGCTAGGATAAAGCGGATCAGGTTCGGCCCGTAGTGACCGGTGAGGCCGTCGGGCAGCGGCGCGATCATCAGCTTTCCATCCGGCGTCCGCCACACCTCGCGATGGTAGCGGGTCACATGAGGCTGAAGTACAAGGTCCTGAACGACAAACCGCTTGCGGCCTTTGAACCGCGAACCAGTAGGAACGCCGTCCGGCTTCAGTATCTTGTCCGCGTGGATGGTCAGGTCGGCGGTACGCACACTGCCCTTCCGGCCGCCGTTCTTCCGCCGCTTCGCACCCTTGCTCGTCCTGGGCGATCCGGGCTTGCGGGCGTCGTCCGTCCCGTCTTCCATCCCGCTCGGTTTGACATCCGGCCGGGCCTTCAGGCCTTTGGCCCGCGCCAGATCATCGAGAAGGGCATTGATCAGGCCATCTTGCTGAAGGGTAAAGACCTTCAGGTCGTCAAACGATACCCGATCAAAATCTGGGAGGGGCAGCAACTTCGACATGCCGGATATAGAATCCGACCACCATGCACCTGTCAACGCGATCGGCCCACGCCGCCCATGAGTCGCATTGCCGCACCCCGGCGGCCATCACGCCGCCAGCAACACTTTTCGGGATGTTACGTCCGACCTTCTTCCTCATCTCGCTCAGCTCGCCGCGACGATCGTGCGCCGCGATGTCTCGCCAGGCTTCGTCGCTACGGAACTGATCTCCCACCTCAAAGAGCACAAGATCATCCGGCC
>CAIYYX010000150.1 GCA_903930535.1 uncultured Sterolibacterium sp.
GGCCACGTTGCCGCTGCAAATTTTGTTCCGCCAACCGCCACGTGCGTTGGCCCGGGCTATTAGCGATGTTCTTGCGAGCTTCCGGTCTGAGTCGGCCCAACTGCCGCGCAAACGTCTTGCTGGTTTACGTTCCATTGTGTTTGAACATCCTTCGGATCGCGCTGCGCTGGCGATCGTAAAGGCATTGCCGGGAATTGAAACGCTGACAACCAAAGCCGTTGATTTCTTTAACAAATCGGATGCCCTGGCGCTCCTGGGCAGTGCAATCCTGGTCACACCAAGATCCCTGCCGCAGATCTACAAGGCGCTGGAGGAAGCTTGTGAAATACTGGGGGTTTCGCCCCTTCCGGTGCTGTATGTCAAATTTGGCTCATTGGAGTCGCACACGCTTGGAGCAAAGGAACCCTACGTTGTGTTACCTTCGATAGCGATCTCGCTGTGCAACCACGCTGAATTGCTCTTTTTGCTGGGCCACGAACTCGGCCACATCAAGGCCGGTCACGTTCCGTATCATACCCTGGCCAAGACGATGAAAGATGGGGTGGCGGTGGTCTCAAGTGTTACTTTGGGACTAGCGCAATTCGTCTTTGATGCGGCGCTGGCTCCACCTTTGGCTTTCTGGTCACGCCGTTCGGAGTTCACGGCGGATCGGGCGGGTTATCTGGTTTGCCAAGACAAGGAAGTGGCCTTGAGGGCGTTGATGAAATTGTCCGGGTATCCTCCGACATTTTTCAAGGGAATGCACACCCAAACCATCGTTGCCCAAGCCCACCAGTTTCAAAACCGGCTTGCGAACCATGCTGCCGACCGGTTCTTTAACCTCTCCAATCTTTGGAGCGCGTCCCATCCCTATACCGTGGCAAGAGCTCACGAATTGCTTGAATGGCTCCAGGAAAACGGCGGTGACATCCTGAAGATGACGCCCGCTGAACGGCAATCCTATGCCAACCTGATGGACATTGACCCACATCTGGCCGAATTGCAGCAGGAAGTGACGCGCTGCGTGTCTGACTGGGCGCACGAAAAATTATCCGTTCATCGCAGCGTTGCTCGTCGCCTGGTGCGCCAGTTGATTCTCGGCACCGCTTCAGCAAAGGGCAGTGAGCTTGAGCCGATTCTGCAAATTCAATATACCTTGAAAAAAGTCAGCGCGGATATCGTTGAGCATTGGGTGCACCTTCTGGTAAATGCGGGGGGCAAACCAACCAGGGTTCGCCTGCCGGTAAATCGTGACCCCTCTTGGGACAATTTGCCCGCTATTTTCAGGCAGGAACTTATCCGCTCGGGCGGACGTGAATTGGTGCGTGAACTATATTCAGTCCAAGGGGCATAAACCGCATGATAATCGAGATATTTGTTGGCATCCTGATTTTGATTTCGGTATGGCCCGAAATTGTCGATTTCTTTAGCACTCGCCTGATTCCCTGGGTTCGGACACGTATTTCCAACTCCTTGGCGGATTTGATCGCCGATTTTATCGTGTTTGCGGACCAAGTTATCGTCCCCCTCCGGCGCTTGGTCAAAAAGCTGTGGGCGACATTCAAGCAGCACGTCCTCGGCATCAAGATGGAAGTTAAGAAGATCAGTGCTTCCACCGTTGCGGGCAAGACCACCACCATCATCCAGGATGAGAATGGTAAGTTCATGCAGTCCGTCACGGAGGAAGTGATAAATTGGGACGCTTTGCCGGCGGCGATTCGCAGCGAGATGAATCGTCAGGGCACAAAGGAAGCGACGATGGATTTGAAAAAAGCGGCCGAGGAAAAGTTTCGCCAATCCGCAAAGCAGGGCGGCATGGAA
>CAIYYX010000151.1 GCA_903930535.1 uncultured Sterolibacterium sp.
ACGTTGGTGAATAACGCTATCTTGTGTTTCTCGTCCTCGGGAATCGGGCGGTCTGCCCGACACAGCAGGATGTCGGGCTGGATGCCGATCTCACGCAATTCCTTGACCGAATGCTGGGTCGGCTTGGTCTTGAGTTCCCCGGCGGTGGGAATCCAGGGTACCAGTGTCAGGTGGATGTAGCAGGCATTCTGGCGGCCTTCCTGGATGCCCATCTGGCGGATGGCTTCGAGGAATGGCAGGGATTCGATGTCGCCCACGGTGCCGCCGACCTCGACGATCGCCACGTCGGCGCCTTCGGCGCCGCGCATGATGAAGATCTTGATCTCGTCGGTGATGTGCGGAATGACCTGGACGGTCTTGCCCAGATACTCGCCGCGCCGCTCCTTCTTGATCACCGACTCGTAGATCTGGCCGGTGGTGAAGTTGTTGCGCTTGCCCATCTTGGCAGAGGTGAAGCGCTCGTAATGCCCGAGGTCGAGGTCTGTCTCGGCGCCGTCCTCGGTGACGAAGACCTCGCCGTGCTGGAACGGACTCATGGTTCCAGGATCGACGTTGATGTAGGGATCGAGCTTGAGGTGGGTGACCTTGATGCCGCGGGATTCGAGAATGGCCCCGAGGGAAGCGGCGGCTATGCCCTTGCCCAGAGAGGACACGACACCGCCCGTAACGAAGACGTATTTAGCCATGAATATTGCTGCAGCGGGAAAGCCAGATGATAGCCGAAATCTGCTGTTCGCTCAAATGACTTGTCAGGCGGGTTGTCAGTTCGTAAGCTCCGGTCGGTCACGGAAATAGGCCAGCGCCTCGGGATTGGCCAGGGCCTCGATATTCTTGACCGGCTCGCCATGCACCATCTTCCTGACCGCCAGCTCGACGATCTTGCCGCTCTTGGTGCGCGGGATGTCGGCGACTTGCAGTATCCGCGCCGGCACATGGCGCGGCGTCGTGTTCTCGCGTATCACCTGTTTGATGCGCTGAACCAGGGCATCGTCAAGCGTCAGGCCGTCGCGCAGCCTGACGAAGAGCACGACGCGCACATCGCTCACCTCTTGCGGCGGCCAGTTCTGGCCGACGACGATGGATTCGACGACCTCGGGCAGCTTCTCCACCTGGCGGTAAATCTCCGCCGTGCCGATGCGTACGCCGCCCGGGTTCAACGTCGCATCCGAGCGCCCGTAGATGATGAAGCCGCCCTGTGCGGTGATTTCCGCGTAGTCGCCGTGACACCAGATGTTGTCGAAGCGCTCGAAATAGGCGGCATGGTACTTTGCGCCGTCGGGATCGTTCCAGAAGCCGACAGGCATCGAAGGGAAGGAGCGGGTGCACACCAGTTCCCCCTTCTTCCCTGTTACAGGACCTCCATCCTCGTCGAACACGGCTACCGCCATGCCCAGTGCCGCGCACTGGATCTCGCCGCGCCATACCGGGCCAATCGGGTTGCCCAGGACGAAGCAGGCGAGGAGATCGGTGCCGCCCGAGATCGAGGCGAGATGGAGGTCTTGTTTGACGGCGCGATAGACATAGTCGAAGCCCTCGGGTACCAGAGGACTACCCGTCGAGAACATGACGCGCAGAGTTCCGAGCCGGTGCGTCTTGATCGGTGTCAGACCCGTCTTGGCGGCGGCGTCGATGAACTTGGCCGAGGTGCCGAGGTGGGTCATGCCCTCTGCGTCAGCATAATCGAACAGGACATTGCCGCCGTTCTGGAAGGGCGAACCGTCGTAGAGCAGCAGGGTCAAGCCCGAGGCCAGGCCCGAAGCCAGCCAGTTCCACATCATCCAGCCGCAGGTGGTGAAGAAGAACAGCCTGTCGCCGGGCGAAAGATCGCAATGCAGCCGGTGTTCCTTAAGGTGTTGCAACAGCGCGCCACCGGCACAATGCACGATGCACTTGGGCACGCCCGTGGTACCCGAGGAATACATGATGTAGAGGGGATGGTCGAAGGGCAGGCGGGCGAACTCGATGTCCTTCACGTGGCGATTAGGACGAACAAAATCGGCCAAGAGCTGCGCATTCTGTATCCGCGAAACATCCGGCACCCTGTCCACACTGCTCACATAAGGAACGATCACGACGCGGAGGAGGCTGGGCATCTTCGCCACCACCTCGGCAATCTTTTCCAGAGAGTCCAGCGTCTTGCCATTGTAAAAATAGCCGTCGGCTGCAAACAACACCTTGGGCTCGATCTGGCCGAAGCGGTCGAGAACGCCCTGAACGCCGAAGTCGGGCGAGGCCGAGGTGAATATCGCGCCGATGCTGGAGGTGGCGAGCATGGCGACGATGGCTTCCGGATGGTTGGGCAGATAGGCGGCGATGCGGTCGCCCTTTTTCACGCCCAGATCTTTGAGCGCCGCGGCCAACTGCGCTACCTTGAGATAAAGTTGCTTGTAGGTCAGGCGCACTTCGACCCGGTCCTCGCCGCGGAAGACAATCGCCTCGCTGTCATCTTGATGCCGCAGGAGGTTCTCCGCGAAATTAAGCCTCGCCTCGGGAAACCACTTTGCCCCCGGCATCCTGTCGCCGTCGACGACCACCCGGTCTCCGCGTTGGCCAATGACGCCGCAGAAATCCCAGAGCGAACTCCAGAACTGTTCAGGCTGTTCCACCGACCAGCGGTGTAGCGCCTCATAGTCTGCGAACCTGCCGCCCCACTTCGCTTCCGCCTGGCGCATGAAGGCAGTGAGTACCGAGGCCGCGACGCGTTCCTGCGAGGGTTGCCAAACAGGTTTGTTGATCGGCTTGATCATTCGGCCAGCCTCCTCATTGTCTCGGGTAGAGGAATCGACTTGCCCGTCGCCGCATCCGTCCACACAATTTTCGCCGCCCCCTCGGCATAAAGCCTGTCCTCGCCAAAGAGGCGCATCTCGAAATGCGAGACCACGCTGGAGCGGCCGGGTTTTTCCAGATAGGTGGAAAGTTCGACGGTTCCGGGATAGGTGAAGGGGATAAGGAAGGAACAGCTGGCGTTGATGATCACCGGCGATCCCTCTCTATTGCCCGCGAGCAGGCCCAGCGAAGCCATCCACTCGATGCGCCCCTGTTCTGCATAGCGGAAGTAGACCGTGTTATTGACGTGGCCCATTGCATCCATGTCGCCCCAGCGTATGGGAATTTGGGTGGTATGCACCAGCTTGCGTTCCATGTCATTCGAAGGGGGAGACCAGAGGTTTGCAATTATAATGCGCAAAGGCTGACCGGATCGCCGCGCATTGATCTACCGACGCCACCGAAAAAGGGGAAACGCATGCAACGCGAAGCGATGGAATTTGACGTGGTCATCGTCGGTGGCGGACCGGCAGGACTGGCGGCGGCGATACGCCTGAAGCAGTTGAACAGCGAGATCAGCGTCTGCCTGATCGAGAAGGGAGCAGAAATCGGCGCCCACATCCTCTCCGGCGCCATCCTCGATCCGCGCGCGCTCAATGAACTGATCCCCGACTGGCAGGCTCAGCACGCGCCGGTAGACACACCTGTGACCGAGGACCGCTTCATGATGCTGACAGAGCAAGGCAGCTGGAAGCTGCCCAATCTGTTGCTGCCGGAGTGTTTCCAGAACCACGGCAATTACATCGTCAGCCTGGGCAATGTCTGCCGCTGGCTGGGCGCGCAGGCCGAGGCACTGGGCGTCGAGATCTACCCTGGCTTCGCCGGCGCCGAGATCCTCTACCACGAAGATGGCGCAGTCAAAGGCGTGGCCACGGGAGACATGGGCGTCGGGCGCGACGGCCAGCCCACGCCTGCCTACCAACCGGGCATGGAGCTTCTCGCCAAGTACACGCTGTTTGCAGAAGGCTGTCGCGGCCATCTCGGCAAACAACTCGAAGCCCGGTTCAAGTTGCGCACGGGCGCAGACCCGCAAGTCTATGGCCTGGGCATCAAGGAACTCTGGGAGATCAAGCCCGAACAGCACACGGCCGGGCTGGTGCTGCACACCGCAGGCTGGCCGCTGTCCGCCGACACCTATGGCGGCTCCTTCTGCTACCAATACAGCAACGCAGGCGGCGACAGGCTGATGTCCATCGGCCTGGTGGTCGGCCTGGGCTACACGAATCCCTATCTCTCGCCCTTCGAGGAGTTCCAAAGGCTCAAGACCCATGCCAGGATCAGGCCCATGCTGGCAGGGGGAAAACGCATCGCCTATGGCGCACGGGCCATGGCGGCCGGCGGCCTGCAGGCGCTGCCGAAGCTGATTTTCCCGGGCGGCGCACTCATAGGCGACGATGCCGGCTTCCTGATCGCCTCGCGCATCAAGGGCAGCCACGCCGCCATGAAGACCGGCATGATGGCGGCGGAAGCCGCATTCGAAGCGCTCTCCAATGATCGCAGCGCCGACGAACTGACGGCCTTTCCCGAGAAGTTCAGAAAGAGCTGGCTGTTCGATGAATTGCACAAGGCGAGGAACTTCAAGCCCTGGATGAGCCGCGGCCTGTATCTGGGCTCGCTGATGTTCGGCATCGACCAGCAGTTATTCCGCGGCCGTGCGCCATGGACGCTGCATCTGACTGCCGACCACGGCAAGCTGAAAAGGGCCGCAGACTGCCAGCCCATCGAATACCCCAAGCCCGACGGCGTCATCACCTTCGACCGTCTCTCCTCGGTGTTTCTCTCCAACACCCATCACGAGGAGAACGAGCCCTGCCACCTGACATTGAAAGACCCCGCTGTCGCCATCAAGGTGAATCTCGAACTCTATGATTCCCCCGAGCAGCGTTATTGCCCGGCCGGGGTCTATGAGATCCTGCGCGACGAGAAGGGTGAAAATCCGCGCCTGCAGATCAATGCCCAGAACTGCGTGCATTGCAAGACCTGCGACATCAAGGATCCGACCCAGAACATAAACTGGGTCACGCCCCAGGGCGGCGAAGGGCCGGTCTATCCGGGGATGTGAGGAGGTAGCCGGACTGCAATCCGGCTCTCAGGCCTTGTCGCCAAGAGCCGCTGGGTGCTCACCGTCGGCAGCTTCTCGACGCTGGCTGTCATCGACGACAACGCCGATCGCGGCCCGGCGAATTCTGGGACGTGAGGGCGCACACTGAATTTTGACGTCCCGCGGGGGCTTCCTGCTGTCGTAGATCGGCCTGAAGGCCGATCTACAAATCGTAGCGGCGAAGAACCAGCACCGCATTGCCGCCGCCAAAGGCGAAAGAGTTCGACATGACTGCGTCGATGGCGACGCCGCGGCGTGCGACATTGGGGACATAGTCGAGATCGCATTCAGGATCGGCCTGGCGGTAATTCGCCGTCGGGGGAATGACGGATTCCTGCATGGCCAGGAGTGAGACGATCAGTTCGACGGCGCCGGCCGCGCCCATGAGGTGGCCGTGCATGGACTTGGTGGAACTGATGGGCAGACGGCCCGCCGCATCGCCGAACACGCTCTTGATGGCGGCTGTTTCCACCGGATCCCCCACCGGCGTCGCAGTGCCGTGTGCATTGAGATAACCGATGGCGGCAGGCGGCAGACCGGCCTCAAGAAGCGCCGACCTCATCGCCCTGACCTGCCCCTCTGCTGCGGGTTTGGTGATATGCAGGGCATCGTTGCTGCGGCCATAGCCTGCGAATTCGGCGAGGATGGTTGCACCGCGCGCAATCGCATGCTCTTCCGACTCGAGCACCAGCGCACCGGCACCCTCGCCCAGCACAAGCCCCTGACGATCTTTCGAAAAGGGACGGCAGGAGGCAGACACGTCCTGTGAGTCCTCATTGGCCTGCACGCGCAAGCCTTCCCAGGCCTTCAGGATGCCGTAGGTGAGCATCGCCTCGCTGCCGCCGGCGATGGCAAGATCGATCTCGCCATGACGTATGGCGCGGAATGCCTCGCCCAGGGCATTCGCCGATGAGGCACAGGCGGTGGAATAAGTCATGACCGGGCCACGGATGCCGTACTCGATGCCGATCTGGGAGGCCGCGGCATTGTTCATCACCATGGGCACGGTCAGGGGACGGATACGGTCCAGGCCCTTGCGGAAAAGATCGATGTAACCCTGCTCCACCATCTGCGCGCCGCCCATACCGGTACCCCAGAAGACGCCGGCCCTGTCCTGCAATGCCTGGTCGAAGCCCAGGGCCGCATCTGCCACGGCCTGCCTGGCCGCCACCAGCGCAAACTGGGTGAAGCGGTCTAGCATGCCGGCGCGAAGCGCAGGAAAATAATCCGTGGCAGAGAAGTCCAGACATGCCGCGATGGGGGAGATCAACTGCCCTACGAAATCCCTTTGCAGACGCCGGATGGACGATTGTCCTGCGGCCAGTTTGGCAAAGAACTCGTTCGGGCTGGCACCACCGGGAGCCAGGACGCCGACACCGGTGATGCAGACACGGCGCATTATTGGGATTTTGGCGAGGCTTGCTGTGCAGCTAAGGCCTGATCGATCAGGTTGGCGATATCCTGGATGCTATTGATTGGCGTACGCTCGTCGGTGAGCCTGACGCCGAAGGCGTCCTCGAGATCGAACATGAATTCAACCATGGCCAGGGAGTCGATGCCGATCTCCTCCAGGCTTTGCTCCGGTCGCAACTGTTCATCGCTCAAGCCGAGGCGTTCCTGCATCAGTTGCCGAATCGTTACCAATGTACTCATAGATGACACGTATCGCACTGTATCGCAATGTACCAACGCGATATGATACCGGATCTTGACATGAACGTCTGCGGTGGGAAGCCCTACTTGAAATCGACCATCATCTGTTCGGCGATGGTGCCGCCCGCGGCAGTCAGCGCGCAGTTTGCGATGTAGTCGGTGAATCGCGGCGGCGGGGCTATGCCTTCGGCCAGCAGGTGACTGTTGGCGAAGATCATGTCCAGGGAGGCAAAGCCTCCGTATAGCTCGATCGCCCGCAGCATCATCCAGGGGATGCAGCGGCCGAAGAGTTCCTGAAAACGCGGCTGCAAGGCGGAGATTTCCTCCATGCCGACTTGGCGGTAGTCGTCCATAGGGGGGACGCCTAAAGCCTCGGCAATGCCTGACTCGATCTCGCGGAAGTTGCAGCTTCCCGCTTCGCCTGCGGCAATATGATAGCGGTCGTATTTCAACACGGGTTTTCTCGCCAGGGCGAGTAGCGCGCTGGCGCAGTAATCGACCGGAATCACGTCGATGCGGTCCTCGGGGGCGCAGAGAAACATCCTCATGGCCAGACCCATGCGGAACACCCAGAAGATCGAGGGCGAGGGCTTGCAGCCCAGGCGCGTATGGCCTACCACGATGGATGGCCGCGCCACGACGAGGGGCAGATCCGGCAGTTCGCTTCTCATGCGCGCCTCCACCGCCGCCTTGCTCTCCGTATAGGAGACCACGTGTTCCGCCTTGTCGCCGGCATCGTAGTCTTCGGGCACGGGAGACGGCGCCTGCATGCCGCAGGACATGGCGGTGCCGACATGGAGAAAACGGCGCAGACCCGGCCAGACGGACGCCTGCCTGGCGAATGCCAGGGTGTGATCGACATTTGTGGACCAGATGCGCGGATGGTCACCGAAGGAGGCCACCGCCGCGCAATTGATCACGGCCGTCACTTGCTGCAGGCGGGGATCTGCCGCGGGGAAGTTGGCCAGATCGCCAAGCAGCACATTTCTTTCGGACAGCGTTGCTATGATGTCTTCTGCAACCCCGAACAGGCGCAGACGCTCGGCTATTCGTTGCAAGCCCTCAGCGGGCGTGGCGGCGCGCACCAGGAGCAGCGTCTCCTCGATGCGGCCCTCTTGCAGCAACTGGGCGGCAATCGCGCCGCCGAGAAAACCCGTGGCACCGGTAACAAGCAGTCTATCCATCGCTTCAAAAGCCCTTGCCTTATCGGGGTCGGGCATTATAAGCGATTAAAACTGTTCTTCGGTCAGGGCCAGCGCTCCGGCTGCACCATGGACTACCGTGAAAGCCAGGCCGGGGGCGGCACAGAGCACATGGTCGGCATAGAAGCGTGCGGTGGCAATTTTTGCCGGATAGAAGGGGTCGCTGTCGCCGCCTGAAATCTTCACTTGGGCGGCCAGGGCGGCACGCGCCATCTGCCAGCCGCCCGAGACGATTCCCAATAGCTTCAAGAAGGGCACGGCGCCGACCGATACGCTCTTGATGTCTGCCGCATAGTTCTTGGCAATGTATTCCGCGGCCTCCCCGAGTGCCGCGATGCCGCTGCCCAGGACGCCTGCGATTGCGGCAAAGTCGGCACCCTTCTGCCCGGAGAGTTCGGCAACTGTCTGCTGCATCAGGGCAATCACCGCCTTGACGGTAGCCCCGCCCTCGCGCGCAATTTTCCTGCCAATCAGGTCGTTGGCCTGGATGCCCGTGGTTCCCTCGTAAATGGTGGTGATGCGGGCGTCGCGCATGAATTGCGCCGCACCCGTTTCTTCGATGAAACCCATGCCGCCATGGACCTGAACGCCGAGAGAGGCGACTTCATTGCCGGTCTCGGTGCTCCAGCCCTTGACCACGGGAATCATCAGGTCGACGAAGGCCTGGCTGCGGCCGCGCTCATCCTTGTCGGGATGGCGGACGGCGGCATCATGGGCCGCTGCAACCGTGTAAGCCAGCGCCCTCATGGCCTCGTTTTGCGATTTCATGAGCATCAGCATGCGCCTGATGTCGGGATGCCGGATGATGGCCACGCTGGCAGCCGAACCTGCAATGTCGCGGCCCTGCACGCGATCCCTGGCATAGGCCAGGGCCTTCTGATAGGCGGCTTCGCCCAGGGCGATCCCCTCGATGCCGACGGCAAAACGGGCGGCGTTCATCATGATGAACATGTACTTCAGGCCCTCGTTCTCGCGTCCGACCAGGGTGCCATAGGCGCCGCCACTGTCGCCGAAGGCCATGACGCAAGTCGGGCTGGCATGAATGCCCATCTTGTGTTCGATGGAGACGCAGTAGGCGTCGTTGCGGCTGCCCAAGGAGCCGTCGGGATTGATCAGGAACTTCGGCACCAGGAACAGCGAGATGCCCTTCACCCCCTCGGGCGCTTCCGGCGTTCGCGCCAGCACCAGATGGATGATGTTCTCGGCCATGTCATGCTCGCCGTAGGTGATGAATATCTTCTGGCCGGTAATCCTGTAGCTGCCATCGGGCTGCGGCACCGCTCGAGTGCGCACCGCGGCGAGGTCGGATCCTGCCTGCGGCTCGGTGAGGTTCATGGTCCCGGTCCAGCGGCCTTCGACCATATTGGCAAGATAAGTCTGCTTTTGTTCTTCCGTGCCGCACAAGGCGAGCGCCTCCATGGCCCCGTGGGTGAGCAGCGGGCAAAGGGAGAAGGAAATGTTGGCGGCGTTGAGCATCTCCTGCACCGCGGCCGAGAGAAGCTTGGGCAGGCCCTGGCCGCCGAACTCCGGATCGCCGGACAAGCCGTTCCAGCCGGCTGCGACGAATTGCCGGTAAGCCTCCTTGAAGCCCGCAGGCGTGGTCACCTGTTTGTTTGCCCATTTCGAACCTTCCTGGTCGCCGCTGTGGTTTAGCGGTGCCAGCACCTCGGCGGCGAACTTGGCGGCCTCCTCGAGGATGGCCGAGAGAACGTCAAACGTCGCCTCTTCATAACCGGGGAGTTCTGCGACGCGTGCTGCGCCGGCCAACTCGGAGAAGACGAACTGCATGTCTTTCAGGGGTGCTTGGTAGCTCATGATTTACTCCCATGCAATCAAGACGTGTAGGTCGGCATTCATGCCGACATGTCTGGCTACACCCGTCCGGGTGTCTCCAGCGAAAGCCCGACCTACAAATTGAAAAGATTAACCGAGCAGGGACACCAGCTCCGGCACGGCCTGGAAAAGATCGGCGACGAGGCAGTAATCGGCTATCTGGAAAATCGGCGCATCGGGGTCCTTGTTGATGGCGACGATCACCTTGCTATCCTTCATGCCGGCCAGATGCTGTATCGCCCCGGAAATTCCCACGGCGATATAGAGATCCGGCGCCACGATTTTCCCGGTCTGGCCGACCTGGTAATCGTTGGGCACGAAGCCCGCATCGACCGCCGCGCGCGAAGCGCCCAGGGCGGCATTCAGCTTGTCGGCCAGGGGCTCCAACAGCTTGTGGTAATTCTCGCCGCTGCCCAGACCCCGGCCGCCCGAGACGATGACCTTGGCGGCGGCGAGTTCTGGCCGCTCGGACTTGGTCAGCTCGCGCGAGACGAGACGGCAAAGTCCCAGATCGGGCCCTGCCGCGACGGCTTCAATCGGCGCAGAACCGCCCTGCCCCGCGGCATCGAAGCCGGTGGTGCGGACGGTGATGACTTTCACGAGATCGGCGGACTTCACCGTCGCCAGGGCATTGCCGGCATAGATGGGACGCACAAAAGTGTCGGCGGATTCCACCGCGACGATCTCAGAGATCTGCGCCACGTCGAGCAAGGCCGCCACGCGCGGCAGCATGTTCTTGCCGTGGGAAGTGGCGGCTGCCAGGATATGGGTGTAGCCACTGGCGTGGGACACGACCAGCGCGGCGACATTTTCCGCGGACTGGTCGCGGTAATGCGCCGCGTCGGCAACGCAGACCTTGGTGACGCCGTCGAGCTTGGCTGCAGCTTCGGCCACTGCGGCGCAACCTCCACCGACAACCAGGACATGGATTTCGGATGTGCTATGTGCCGCGATTTTCCGGGCTGCAGAGACGGTATTCCCGGTCGCGGCATTGAGCGCGGCATTGTTGTGCTCGGCGATAACGAGTATGGACATATCAGATCACCTTCGCTTCGTTCTTGAGTTTATCCACCAGTTCCTTGACATCGGCCACCTTGATGCCGGCACTGCGCTTGGGGGGCTCGACGACCTTCAGGGTCGTCAGGCGGGAAGCGACATCGACGCCGAGGTCAAGAGGCTTGAAGTTGTCGAGCTGCTTCTTCTTCGCCTTCATGATGTTGGGCAGGGTGGAGTAGCGCGGCTCGTTCAGACGCAGGTCGGTGGTGACCACGGCCGGCAGCCTGATCTCCAGGGTTTCCGAGCCGCCATCGACTTCGCGCGTCACCAGGGCCAGGCCTGCATTGATCGCCACTTTCGAGGCGAAGGTGGCCTGCGGCCAGCCCATCAGGGCCGCGAACATCTGACCGGTCTGGTTGGCATCGTCGTCGATCGCCTGCTTGCCGAAGATGACGAGTTGCGGGCCCTCCTTTTCGGCCACTGCCTTGATCAGCTTGGCCACGGCCAGGGGCTGCAGTTCGTCAGCCGACTCGATCAGGATGGCGCGGTCCGCGCCCAGGGCCATGGCTGTGCGCAGGGTTTCCTGGCAGGCGGTGCTGCCGCAGGAAACGGCGATCACCTCGCTGGCGATGCCCGCTTCCTTCAGGCGCACGGCTTCCTCGACGGCGATTTCGTCGAAGGGATTCATCGACATCTTGACATTGGCCAGATCGACGCCCGAGCCGTCTGCCTTGACGCGCACCTTGACGTTGTAATCGACCACGCGCTTGACGGGCACAAGAATCTTCAACTCACCACTCCCAATCGAAATATGAATATGAAATTATGCACCCATTTTCCTTGGCCGGGTTTGGCCACGGCATGAATGACGAGGCTGGATACTGTCCTGGCGGGGGAAAAACTGCAGAATCCAAGGTCAGGCTTTTTGCCCGAGCATGCGCTTGTAGAACGCGATGATCTCGCCGACGATGCCGCGGCGGAAGAGCAGGACGCAGATCACGAAAATGCTTCCCATGATGACCGTGACCAGGGAGCCGACCTTGTCTGCCAGTTCGTTTTGCAGGACCACGATGACGCTGGAGCCGACCAGCGGGCCAAACACCGTGCCCATGCCCCCCAGTATGGTCATCAGGACGACCTCTCCCGAGAGATGCCAGTGCGCATCGGTGAGGGTGGCGAACTTGAACACCAGCATCTTGGTGGCGCCTGCGAGGCCGGCCAGCGCGGCGGAGAGTACGAAGGCGAGGAGTTTGTACTTCGCCACGTCGTAGCCCAGGGAGATCGCCCGCGGCTCGTTCTCCCGTATCGCCTTCAGTATCTGGCCGAAAGGCGAATGAATGGTGCGATAGATCAGCCAGAAGGCGAAGACGAATATCGCCAGCACGAAGTAGTAGAGATTCAAGTCGTTGGAAAGATCAATGAATCCGAGCAGCGCGCCCCTGGGAACGCCCTGCAGGCCGTCCTCGCCGCCGGTGAAGGATGCTTCCAGAAAGAAGAAGTAAATCATCTGCGCCAGCGCCAGGGTGACCATGGCGAAATAAATGCCCGTGCGGCGTATCGCCAGGCTGCCCACGGCCCAGCCCAGGGCGCCTGCAGCGATGGTGCCGGCCAGGAGGCCCAGTTCCGTGGGCAGACCCCAGACCTTGATGGCGTGGCCGGCGACATAGGCCGCGGCGCCAAAGAAGGCGGCATGGCCGAAGGAAAGCAATCCCGTGTAGCCCAGCAGCAGATTGAAGGCGCAGGCGAACAGGGCGAAGCACAGCACCTTCATCACCAGCACCGGATAGATGAAGAAAGGTGCGGCCAGGCCAGCCGCCAGGAGCATCAGGTAAGCGATCGCCCTCCTGCTCATTTCTCTTTTCCGAACAGGCCGGCCGGACGAATCATCAGCACGATGGCCATGATGATGAACACCACCGTCGAAGAGGCCTCAGGGTAGAAAACCTTGGTCAGGCCCTCGATCACGCCGAGGCCCAGGCCGGTCAGGATGGAGCCCAGGATGGAGCCCATGCCGCCGATCACCACCACGGCGAAAACGACGATGATGAGGTTGGAGCCCATCAGGGAACTCACCTGGATTGCCGGCGCCGCCAGCACGCCGGCAAAGCCGGCCAGCGCAGCGCCGAAGCCGTAAGTCAGCATCACCATCAGCGGCACGTTGATACCGAAGGCCTGGGTCAGCTTGGGATTCTCCGTGGCGGCGCGCAGGTAAGCGCCCAGACGCGTCTTCTCGATCACGAACCAGGTGAGGAAACAAACCGCCAGGGAGGCGACAATCACCCAGGCGCGGTACTTGGGCAGAAACATGAAACCCAGGTTGAAGGCGCCGGAGAGTTCCTCGGGAATTGTGTAAGGCTGGCCGGAAACGCCGTACATATTGGTGAACAAGCCCTCGATGACCAGGGCCAGGCCGAAGGTGAGCAAGAGCCCATAGAGATGATCGAGTTTGTAGAGCCATTGCAGCATGCTGCGCTCTATCACGACGCCGAACACGCCCACTGCCAGAGGTGCTAGCGCCAGCGAAGGCCAGTAGCCTATTCCCAGGTATTCGAGACCCATCCAGGCCAGGAAGGCGCCCATCATGTAGAGGGCGCCGTGGGCGAAGTTGATGATGTTCAGCATGCCGAAGATCACCGCCAGGCCCAGACTCAGCATGGCGTAGAAGGAGCCGCTGACCAGGCCCAGCATCAGCTGGCCCATCAGCGCCTGGATCGGAATGCCGAATATTTCAGTCATGGGAACTCAACATTGCGTCAGCGCGGCACGGAGAGTTTCCCCGTGCCGCGTAGCCGTTCTATTTTTTCACCAAGGGGCAGCGCGACAGAGCCATCGGCTGGTAGGCATCGTTGCCCGGGATCACTGCCTTGATGTGGTAATAGTCCCAAGGTTCCTTGGACTCGGCCGGCTTCTTCACTTCCACCAGATACATGTCATGCACCATGCGGCCGTCCTCACGGAGCTTGCCGTTCTTGGCGAAGAAATCGCTGACCGGCGTATCCCGCATTTTCTTCATCACTGTGGCGGCATCGTCCGTGCCGGCCGCCTGCACCGCCTTCAGATAGGTCGTGACCGCCGAGTAGGTGCCAGCATGCAGCATGGACGGCATTTTCTTGTGCTTGGTGAAGAACTTGCGGCTCCAGGCGCGCGTCTCGTCGTTCAGGTTCCAGTAAAAGCCCTCTGTGAACATCATGCCCTGGGTCGTGGGCAGGCCCAGCGCATGGATGTCCACGATGGTGGTCAGGAGACCGACCAGGCGCTGGCTCTTGGTCAGGCCGAACTCGTTGGCCGCCTTGATCGAGTTGACTGTGTCGCCGCCGGCGTTGGCCAGACCCACCACCTTGGCCTTGGAGGCCTGGGCCTGGAGCAGGAAGGAGGAAAAGTCCGAGGCATTGAGCGGATGCCTGACCGAGCCCAACACCTTGCCGCCGTTTGCCTTGACCGCGTCCGAGGTGTCCTTTTCCAGGGACGCGCCGAAGGCATAGTCGGCGGTGAGGAAGAACCAGGTGTCGCCGCCGGCCTTGGTCACTGCCTTGCCCGGGCCGTTGGCCAGGGCATAGGTGTCATAAACATAATGCACGGTGTTGGGCGTGCAATCCTCGTTGGTCAGCCGCGTCGAGGCGGCGCCGGTATTGATCATGATGCGGTTCTTTTCCTGTGTCACCTTGGCCACGGCAATCGCCACCCCCGAGTTCAACACATCGGTGACCATGTCCACACCCTGGGTGTCGTACCACTCGCGCACCTTGTTGGATCCGACGTCAGCCTTGTTCTGGTGGTCGGCATAGACCACTTCGATCTTGAATTTCGGCTTGGCCTGTGCGATGTAGTCCTCGACCGCCATCTGCGCGGCGGTCACCGAGCCCTGGCCGCCGAGGTCGGAATAGACGCCCGACATGTCGGTGAGCACGCCAATCTTGACCATATTGTCCGAGAGCTTCACGGCCTTGGCCTGCGCCATAACATTGCCGGCCGCGGGAATCAGCGCCGCGGCGATGGCGATATTGAGCAGTTTGCGTTTCATGTTGAGTCTCCTATTGATATGGTGCCGTTACAAACGATTAAACTCCAAGATATTCCTGCAGCAATTCCTTCTTCGCTCCGATCTCGCCCTGGGAAATCTCCTCCGCGATCCTGCCGTGTTCGACAATGTACATGCGATCGGCCAGCGGCGCGGCAAATCGGAAATTCTGCTCGACCAGGACAATAGTGAATCCCTTTTCCTTCAGATGGCGGATGATCTCGCCGAGCTTCTGCACGATCACCGGCGCCAGGCCTTCCGAGACCTCGTCGAGCAGCAGCAGGCGGGCGCCGCTGCGGAGGATGCGCGCCATCGCCAGCATTTGCTGCTCGCCTCCGGACAGGCGCGTACCCTGGCTCTGGCGGCGCTCATAGAGATTGGGGAACATCTGGTAGATCTCATCGAGGCTCATGCCGCCACTGGAAAGTTGCGGCGGCATGAGCAGATTCTCCTCGCAGGAGAGGCTGGCATAAATGCCGCGCTCTTCCGGGCAATAACCGATGCCCAGCTGGGCAATGCGATGCGTCGCCATGGTTATGGTTTCATGTCCATTGACCATGATGGAACCGGTGCGACTGCCGGTCAGGCCGAGAATGGCCCGCAGCGTGGTGGTGCGCCCGGCGCCGTTACGGCCCAACAGGGAAACGCATTCGCCGCTGTTTACCACCAGATCCATGCCATGCAGGATATGCGACTCGCCGTAGAAGGCGTGCAGATCTCTGATACGTAAATATTCCACGGCTTGCATCATGCCTGCGCCGCCTCCTCAGACGTACCCATGTAAGCCTCGATCACCAACGGATTCTTCGCCACCTCGGCATAGGGTCCCTCTGCGAGGACAGCGCCGCGCGCCAGGACGGTAATCATGTCGGAGATGCCTGACACTACCTTCATGTTGTGCTCGACCATCAGTATGGTGCGCCGGGTGGAGACCTTCTTGATGAGTTGCATGACCCGATCCACATCCTCGTGGCCCATGCCCTGGGTCGGCTCGTCCAACAGCATCAGTTCGGGATCGAGCGCCAGTGTCGTGGCGATCTCGAGCGCGCGCTTGCGCCCGTAGGGAAGCTCGACGGCGACCATGTCCACGTAGGAATCCAGCCCCACCTCGGCCAGGAGTTCGATGGCGCGGTCGTCCAGGCGAGAGAGGGTGCTATCGGAACGCCAGAAATAGAATGAGCCTCCGAGCTTCCGCTGCAAGGCGATGCGCACATTCTCCAGCACCGTCAGATGCGGAAACACCGCCGAAATCTGGAAGGAGCGGACGATGCCGCGACGGGCGATCTGCGCCGGCGCCTCAAGGGTGATGTCCTCGCCGTTGAAGCGAATGCGACCGCGGGTCGGTTCGAGAAACTTGGTGAGCAGATTGAAGCAGGTGGTCTTGCCGGCGCCATTGGGGCCGATCAGGGCGTGAATATGGCCACGCCGGACTTTCAGGCTGACGTCGCTGACTGCGACAAAACCCTTGAACTCCTTGACGAGTGCGTCCGTCTCTAGAATGTAGTCGTCTGCCATCCCGTCTCTTGGCGGAGTCTGAATCCGCACCGCCTATTGTAATGGGTTGCACGCCATCTCCTGCACCAGATGCGCTGGCAGGAATATTCTTTAGGTTAAAACGACTTTTGCCCTGCTGAACTATACAACGGCGTGCGGGGTTCCCGCAATGGCCTCAATGGATCAAAGGCGACTCCTTCCTGTCCGCATGCACGCCGCGCACGGAGGTATGGGCCAGCAGAATCCGCAAGGCATCCCTGGATCTGAACCCTGAGGAACATCATGGGCTGCACAGGAAGAGCAGCAGCACCATCAGCCGTCTCCTGCTCATCCCGGACAAGGGCTAAGAACCCTTCCACTGCGGCGCGCGCTTTGCCATGAAGGCATCGATGCCCTCGCCCGCGTCTGCCGCCATCATGTTGCAGGCCATGGTTTCCGCGGCCAGCTGGTAGGCGCCTGCGAGACCCATCTCGAGCTGCTTGTAGAACATCTTCTTGCCCATGGCCACGGCAAGCCCAGACTTGGCGAGTATGCTGTCTGTCAGCTTCCTGACCTCTGCGTCGAGATCACCGGCGGCCACCACGCGGTTGATGAGGCCGCGGCGCAATGCCTCCTGGGCATCGATGAACTCGCCCGTGAGCAGCATCTCCATCGCCTGCTTGCGCCCCATGTTGCGCGACAAGGCGACGGCGGGAGTCGAGCAGAAAAGTCCGACATTGATTCCGGAGACTGCGAAACGGGCATCAAGAGCCGCCACTGCCAGATCACAGCTCGCCACCAGCTGGCAGCCGGCCGCGGTAGCGATGCCATGGACACGGGCGATCACCGGCTGCGGCATTTCGCTCAGCGTCGTCATCACCCTCGCGCACTGGCGGAACAGCTCTTGCATGTAAGCCTTGGACGGATTCGCGCGCATCTCCTTCAAGTCATGGCCGGCGCAGAAGGCACGTCCTGCGCCGCTGATGACCACGACGCGGATGGTGGCATCCCTGGCGATGGCATCGAGTTCTTCCTGAAGTTCCGAGAGCAGGGCCTTGGAGAGCGAGTTGAACTGGCTGGCGCGGTTCAAGGTCAGCGTGCTGACCCCGGCTGCATCCTGACGCAGCAGTAAGGGTTCGACGGTAGTCATGTTGCCTCCGAAGGGACTCGTCACGTGGCGGCGGCAAGTCAATCAATGGAAATGAAAACCCCGCCCCCCGTCTTCGGTGGCTTCTGTGGGGATGTTGAGGGTATTTTTGCATAGAACGGCAAGGATGTGGAATGCAGCCGTCGCAACAGCACTCCGCATCCAGGAATTCCCCTCAAAAACACCCTTTGCCCCTTTCGTTTATTTGACACAGGGCCAGGAAAGGCTACCATCCAACGTTGCTGAGTCAATCCTGGGTGAATCGCAATGCTTGAAGATAACATCGACAAGCTGCTGTCATTAGACAATGTTCTGGAGGAAACCCTCAAGAACATTGGCATCCCGCCTCGTCCCGAGATTATTGATCGCATTGCGACCGAAATGGCCAAGGAAGACCCCAGCTTCCATCACCTTGGGCAGCTCATAGGCGCAGATGTCAGTCTCTCCGCGAGCCTGATCAAGACGGCCAATTCCCCGTTTTATGGCTTCAGAAGCCGGGCGCAATCCAGCAACGAGGCATTGATGATGCTGGGTCTGGACGTGACCAGTCGCGCTATCGCGGGCATCAGTTTGCGCAAGGCGTTTCCTGCCGATATCCGCCTGGAAAGATTCTGGCATGCTTCAGGTCAAATTGCCGCGCTCTCGGGGTGGCTGACCCAGATCATCGGAAAGAAAAGGTTTCGCGCCGATACCGCACACACTTTTGGTCTATTCCGGGATTGCGGCATCCCGGTGATGCTAAGACGATTTCCGACCTACGAAAAAATCCTTGCCCATGCCAACGAGGATGCCTTGCAACCCTTCACGCAAGTGGAGCAGCAGGGACTGCCGGAATTCCCGATAGATCACGCCATGGCCGGCTGCCTGCTGGCCCAGAGCTGGTTGTTACCCAGGGACATCTGTCTGGCTATCCGCCATCATCACGATCTTTCCGCCCTCGATGCCAGCGACTCCGGACTGCCCTCTAGCAGCCGCTTTCTGATTGCGATGGGCCAAACGGCAGAGCATATCCTGCAAGAAATCACCGGCGGCAGCCGCACAAAGGAATGGTCAAAGCTGGGTGATTCCTGCCTGCGTCTGCTGGATTTCACGGAAAGCGAATTGAAGGCAATCTATGACATCGCGGCAATTGTGCTGAAGTCTATCGATAAACTCGCATAGGCTGTGCTGGCGGAAGCCAGGCAGTCAGAAGGCGGCGGCAGACTTTGCCCGCTCGCGCAGGATGAACTTCTGGATCTTGCCGGTCGAGGTCTTGGGCAGGGGCTCGAAAATGAATTTCTTCGGCACCTTGAAATGGGCCATGCGGCTGCGGCAGAATTCGCGCAGTTCTTCCGCGCTGACGGTACTGCCCTCCTTCAACTCGATGAAGGCACAAGGCACCTCCCCCCACTTTGCATCGGGTGTAGCCACCACGGCCGCCGCCATCACCGCAGGATGGCGGTAGAGCGTCTCCTCGACCTCGACCGAGGAGATATTTTCGCCACCGGAAATGATCACATCCTTTGACCTGTCCTTGATTTTTATATAGCCATCGGGCTGCATCACGGCGAGGTCGCCAGTATGGTACCAGCCGCCGCGAAAGGCTTCCTCGGTAGCACTCTCGTTCTTCAGGTAGCCCTTCATCACCAGATTGCCGCGGAACATGATCTCGCCCATGGTCTCTCCATCCCAGGGCACGGGCGCCATGGTCTGCGGATCGAGGACCGTCACGCCCTCCTGCATGTGGTAACGCACGCCCTGGCGGCCGTTCATCTCGGTGCGCTTCTCAATGGGCAGGTCATCCCATTCCGGATGCTTGGCGCAGACCGCCGCCGGGCCGTAGGTTTCGGTCAGGCCATAGACGTGGGTGATGGCAAAGCCGATGTTTTCCATGCCCTCGATCACCGAGGCCGGCGGCGGCGCCGCGGCAACCAGGGCGAAGACCTTGTGGTCAATGCCCTGGCGCCATTCTGCAGGCGCATTGACGAGCAGGGAGTGGACGACGGGTGCGCCGCAGTAATGGGTCACCTTGTGTTCGCGGATGGCATCCAGGATCAGCCTGGGATCGACCCGGCGCAAACACACGCTGGTTCCCGAATTGGCGGCCACCGTCCAGGGAAAACACCAGCCGTTGCAATGGAACATCGGCAGGGTCCACAGATAGACGGCGGAAGGGCTCATGCCCCAGGAGACGATGTTGGAGACGGCATTGAGGTAAGCGCCGCGATGATGATAGACGACCCCTTTTGGATTGCCTGTCGTGCCGGAAGTGTAGTTGAGCGAAATGGCATTCCATTCGTCTGAAGGATTCTTCCAGGCGAATTCCGCATCGCCTGATCTCAGTAGAGCCTCGTACTCGATGCCGCCCATGCGCTCGCCGGGACCGGAGTATTCCGTGTCATCGACATCGATGACCAGGATGTCGCGGCCGAGCTGTGCCAGAGCCTGCTTCGCCATGGGTGAATACTCGCGGTCAACAATCAGCGCCCTGGCCTCGCCGTGATTCAGCATGAAGGCGATGGAATCGGCATCCAGCCGGGTGTTCAGGGTATTGAGCACGGCGCCTATCATGGGCACACCGAAGTGGCATTCGAGCATCTCCGGCGTGTTATTGAGCATCGCCGCCACGGTGTCGCCCTCGCCAATGCCTTTAGCCAGCAAAGCCGAGGCAAGCCTGCGGCTGCGCGCGTAAGCCTCCCTCCAGGTATAGCGGCGCTCGCCGTGGATCACCGCACAGCGCTCAGGATAGACATAGGCGGAGCGCTCGATGAAGGTCAGCGGCGTCAGCGGCACATAGTTGGCGGCATTCTTGGCAAGGCCGGTGGCATAGGGATGGGTCATGGCGCTCCTCTCTAATCAGCTGGCATTGCAGCGCAGGGCAAGTTCCGGCGTCTCGCGGTAAAGCCCTGAGAGCCAGGCGGCGACATCCATGGAAAGTTGGGAGGAAGCTGCGCTGATTGCCGCCGCACCCGCGCTGGCATCTGCCCCCGCAGGCCGGGAGAGACTGAAGGTGCGCCGGGAGAGCAGCATGTCGCCGCGCGGCGCGTGAAGTGAGGTGCGAATTTCCAGCAAGGCGCGGCTCGTCCCCGGCGCGTCGAATGCCTGGACGAGCTCATTGAGTTCGACGCGCAGGGTGCAGCCGACCGCCTTGATAACCGCTGCGTCTGCTAGCAATCGCCGCTGCAGCAGGCGCTCGAGCAGTTCCGCAGGCATCGCCACCCAGCGGGCTTCGCCATAGGCCTCGCGACGCGAACCGGTCGCATAGTCGAGGCGGTATTGCATCAATGGAGTGGCCAGCCATGAAGGCGAGCGCACCTCGACCGAGCGCAAGAGCAGTCCGGAAGACTGCCCTTCGATCGTGGCAGATTGGCTCATGTCGTAGCGGGCCACGCGTGAAGGACCGGTGCTGACGCAACCGCAAGACAGCAGGATGAGAGCGATCAGAAAAAAACGCATGGGTTTCACCTGGCTGGAGGAACGAAGCCTGCCTCGCCCGGACCGGGCTGGGCTGCGCCGCGGCCGAAAATCAGCGATTGCGGCGCCTCGTTGATGCTTTCGATGAGCCGCCCGAGTTGGCGCGAGTTCTTGTCCAGATCATCGACCAGGGCATTGACGCGCGGCAACGTGGTGGTCGAAATCTGGCCGCCGGTGTCTGTCAGCAACTGATCGAAATGCCTGCTGATCCCGGAAAGCGAGGCCAGCAAGGCGCGCATCTCCACAGCCATGGGCGCCGCTTCGCCGGAGGTGCGCTCGAGGTTTGCCAGGATGGCCTGGAGATGCTTCATGTTGGACTCGGAGAGCGCCGCCTTGACCCCGGCCATCACCCTGGGCAGGTCTTTCAGTGCGTCGGATGCGCCGGCCATGTTTTCCAGGGCTCGGTTCAGGTGTCCGCGCTCGTCTAACAGACGATTGAGGTTCGCGGCGATTTCCGAGACCTGCCCGGCAATGACGGTGGCGCGCTCGCCCAGGGTCTCGATCAGCGTCTTCTTGAGCGCTATGCGGGGCGGCGGATCCGAGTCCTCCAGCAACTCATCGCTCTTGCCGCTGTCTTCGAGTTCCACGTAAGTCATGCCAGTCACGCCCTGGCTGTTCAACTGTGCCGTCGTGCTCCTGGTCAGGGGAATGCTGGCAGGCAGGGTGATCCTCACCAGGATGCTGCGCCTGTCCTTGGCATCGAGGGCGATGTCCATTACCTTGCCGACGCGGATGCCGCGAAAACGCACCTGCGACTGAGGGTTAAGACCGGTGACATTGCCCTGGGTGACCAGAAGGATCTCGCGGGTGGCCTCGCGCTTGCCGGTAAACCACCATGCCGCCAGGACGACACAGAGGCCTAAGAGAAGAACGAAAAGGCCGGCGGCTAGCGCGTGGGCACGGTTTTCCATTGTGGGCTAGTGGGCTTTCAAGATGCGCTGGCTGCGCTCGCTGAAGAAAAAATTGCGAATGAAGGGATGATCCAGGCCCAGGATTTCTTCAACGCTGCCAATGGCCAGTATACGCTGTTCCGCCAGCACGGCAACGCGCGTGGCGAGCTCCGCCATGGACTCCAGATCATGGGTGACGAACACCACGGTGAGACCGAGCTCCCTGCCCAGCGTGCGGATCAGATGCACGAAGCTGTCGGAGCGATCGGGGTCCAGACCCGAGGTCGGCTCGTCCAGGAGCAGCAGTTCAGGTTCCAGCGCCAAGGCGCGCGCCAGCGCCACACGCTTTGCCATGCCGCCAGAGAGCTCGGCAGGCATCATCAGCGCATGACGCGGCAGGAGCTCGACCATGGAGAGTTTGAGCATGACGAGATCGTGGATCAGCCCCACGTCGAGACGGCGAAGTTCGCGCAGCGGAAAGGCGATGTTGTCATAGACGCTCAAGGCGGAGAACAGCGCGCCATGCTGGAAGAGCACGCCGAAGCGGCGCCGCAAGGCGCGCTCCCTCACCTCGCCGCCGCCGAATAGCGGCTCGTCGAAGAGCAGGATCTCGCCTTCGGTCGGCGTAAGCAGGCCTATCAAAAGCTGCAGCAGCGTGGTCTTGCCGCAGCCCGAGCCGCCCACCAGGGCCACCATATCGCCGCGTTCGACCTCGATATTGATGCCGCGGCAGATCCATTCCCCCTCGTAGCGGAAGGAGAGATCTCGGATGGAAATGACGCTCATACGCGCAATCCGATTTCGCGCATGACAATGGCGAAGACGGCATCGGCCAGAATCACCAAGGTGATCGCCGTCACCACCGACGCGGTGGTGTTGGCCGACAGGCTTTCCGTGTTGGGGCGAACGCGCAGGCCGAAATGGCAGGCGATGAGCCCCACCAGGATGCCGAAGACCAAGCCCTTGGACAAGCCTATCCAGAGATTGGAGACGGCTACCGCCCTGGGCAGGGTGGCGATGAAATAGCCATAGGAAATGTCGAGCTGGATCTGCGCCGATACCATGCCGCCAATCAGCGCAATGGCGGTGGTCCATAGCACCAGGAGAGGCATGGTCACGGCCAGCGCCACAACCTTCGGCAGTATCAGGCGCTGGCTGCGCGAGACGCCCATCGCCGCCAGGGCGTCTATTTCATCGGTGACCCGCATGACGCCGAGCTGTGCAGTCATCGCCGAGCCGGAGCGGCCGGCAACCAGCACCGCCACCAGCAGAGGTCCGAGCTCACGGATGATGCCCAGGCCGACGATGTTGATGATATAAATATCGGCGCCGAAATTCCGCAGCTGCAGGGCAGAAAGAAAGGACAGCACCACACCGATGAGGAAACCGACCAGCGCGGTGACCGGCATGGAGCGCACCCCGCTCTTGTACATATTGGCGGAGATTTCGCGCCACGGGATGGCGCTTGGATGGCGCACGAGATAGGCGATATCGAGCAACAACCTGCCGATGAGGCTGGTGAAATCGGAAACATGGCGAAACAGGCGAAGCGCACCCGTGCCTATCGACAGCAGCCAGGCGAAGCGCTGGGAAGCTGGCATCAGGCCCGATCTTTCTCGGTCGGCGGCGGCGATGCGCTCGAAGATGGCGAGCTGTTCCGGGCTTGCCTGCAGCAACTGCGGCAGGCTTCGTCGCCAGGCGCGCCAGAGAAGCATGGCGCCGGTGCTGTCCAAGGCAGCGATATTCAGACAGTTCCAGTTCACTTTCTTTACACTCGCATGCCGAGCCAAATGCTGCTGCAGCGCCGCCAGGCTTTCTGCCAGGGCGCCCAGAGTCCATTCCCCGGAAAGCCTGAGTTCCAGCGCGCCATCGGCGAGCGCGCGGACATCGATGCCGGGCGGTGAATGATTTCTCATGCGCTGGCTTCCACGCTCAGACCGGCATCGGCTTTTCCCGCCTCAGCTTGAGCTCCATGCCTATGCTGGCCCACTGCCGCGCTTCTTCGTCGAGAGCCGCGGCGGTCAGCGGCGAGGCGGCGAGCCAGTCGCCAGCGGAGGCGAGATGAAAGCCGCGCTCGGAAACGGCGACTTCCAGCTCAGGGGCCGCGCCATCGTCGCGGGCGCGATGCAAGAGTGCGGCCAGCCGCAGGCAGAAGATCAAGAGCCAGTCGCGCGGCTCGCGCGTCGAGGCGGAGACGCGTTCCAATTTGCCGCGGTGGGCGAGCACGATGCGCGACAGCCTCTCCTGGTCCATCCGGGAAAAGCCCGGCATGTCGGCATTGGCGAGAATATAGGCGCTATGCTTGTGATAGCTCGAATGCGCCACGGAAATCCCGATCTCGTGCAGACGCGCAGCCCAGATCAGGAATTGGGCGTCGGGATGGTCGGGATCTTCGGCTTCGGGCAGGAGCTGAGTGAGCAGATGCTGCGCACGCATCGCAACCCGGCCCGCCTGGCGCCTATCGACTTCGTAGCGCCTCATGAACTGGCCGACCGAGGCTTCGCGCTGATCATCGTGGTGATGGCGGCCGAGCAGGTCGTAGAGCACGCCAAGGCGCAAGGCGCCCTCGGAGAAGGTCATGCGCGCGAGGCCGAACTCCTTGAATACTGCCGCCATGATGGCAAGCCCCCCCGGCAAGACCAGGACGCGATCCGATCGCAGTCCCTGGAGTTCCAGGGCCCCGATGTCGCCGGCTTTCAGGAATGCGGCCTTCAGGCGTTCCAGTCCTTCCTGGGTGATGCCCGTTTCACCGTCGGGATTCATGCCATTCAATTCCAGCAGATCGGCGATGGCCTTGGCTGTACCCGAGGAGCCGACCGCCTCCTCCCAGCCCGTCTCGCGATAGGTGGCAACAATGGCTTGCAGCTCCTTCCTCGCGGCCAGCTCGGCCTCCTTCATGGCATGTTTGTCTGCCCGGCCGCGCGGAAAATATTTCAGGCTGTGGCTCACACAACCCATGTAAAGGGATTCGAGTTGCAGCGGGGAGAAGTTGCGGCCGATGATGAATTCCGTGGAGCCGCCGCCGATATCGACAACCAGGTGCTGCGTTTTCGGATTGGGCAGGGTATGGGCGACGCCGAGGTAGATCAGGCGCGCTTCCTCGCGGCCAGCGATGACCTCGATGGGAAAACCGAGCGCGGCCTCGGCCTGGGCCAGAAATTGCGGCGCATTCTTCGCCACCCGGAGGGTGTTGGTCGCCACCGCGCGCACCGCGCCCGGGACAAAACCGCGCAGGCGCTCACCGAAACGGGAGAGCGCCTCCAGGGCGCGCAGTTGCGAGGCGCCGTCCAGCGTCTTCTCGGCATTGAGGCCGGCCGCCAGCCGCACCGATTCCTTCAGGGAGTCCAGCGGGTAGATCTGGTTGCCGATCACCCTGCCCACCTGCAGGCGGAAGCTGTTGGATCCCAGATCGACGGCGGCGACGAGTTCGTAGCTCAAGGCAGTTCCCTTTTTCACTGCGGCATTCTACCCTCCGATGAAGACGCAAAGAGGTCTATGCAATACAATTGAGCCATACAAGCGCAGCCGGAGAGGCCCATGTCCGTTGCCCACCGCTATCCCGCAGAACATTTCCTCAACAGGGAACTGTCGCTGCTCGCCTTCAACCGCCGCGTCCTGGCGCAAGCCGCCGACCCGCGCGTGCCGCTCCTGGAGCGGCTACGTTTCCTGTGCATCGTCTCGTCGAATCTCGACGAGTTCTTCGAGATCCGCGTCGCCGGCCTCAAGGAGCAGATCAAGCTCGGCAGCCACAACGCCGACAGCGACGGCCTGCCGCCGCAGGAATTGTTCCGCCGCGTCGGCCGCGAGGCGCATGTGCTGATCGCCGAGCAGTACGCCCTGCTGAACGACGATATCCTGCCGGGTCTCGCCGCAGAAGGCATCGTCTTCTTCCGCCGCAGCCTATGGACTGAGGAGCAAAGCGCCTGGATACGCAATTATTTCCTGCGCGAGGTGATGCCGGTATTGACGCCTATCGGTCTGGACCCGGCCCACCCCTTCCCGCGCGTGCTCAACAAGAGTCTGAACTTCGCCGTCGAACTGGAGGGCACGGATGCCTTCGGCCGCAGCTCTGGCGCCGCCATCGTCCAGGCGCCGCGCGCCCTGCCGCGCGTGATCAGATTGCCCCGGGAACTCACCGGGATCGACTACGGCTTCGTATTCCTTTCCTCCATCTTGCACCAGCATGTCGACGAACTGTTCTCGGGCATGAACATACTGGGCTGCTACCAGTTCCGCGTGACGCGAAACTCCGACCTTTTCCTTGACGATGAGGAAGTGAAAAACCTGCGCACAGCGCTGCAGGGAGAACTGCCGCAGCGCCATCTGGGCGATGCGGTCCGACTCGAAGTGGCCGACAGCTGCTCGGAGGTGATGACGGACTTCCTGCTGCAGCAGTTCGGTCTTGGCCGGGAGGATCTTTTCCGCGTTCCGGGCATCGTCAATCTGGTGCGTCTGATCTCCATCCCGGACCAGGTCGATCGCCCCGAACTGAAATACGCACCCTTCCAGCCAGGCCTGCCCAAGATCATGGCCAAGCGCTATGACATCTTCGCCAGCATCAGGAAACAGGACATCCTGCTCCACCACCCCTTCCAGTCCTTCACCCCGGTGATCCAGTTGCTGCAACAAGCGGCCGACGACAGCCAAGTGGTGGCGATCAAGATGACCGTCTATCGCACCGGCACAGACTCGGTCCTGATGGAACACCTGTTGCGTGCAGCGAGGCAGGGCAAGGAAGTGACGGTTGTCGTGGAGCTGATGGCGCGCTTCGACGAGGAGGCCAATCTAGATATCGCGGGTCGCCTGGAGGAAGTCGGCGCCCATGTCGTGTATGGCGTATTCGGCTACAAGACCCATGCCAAGATGCTGATGGTGCTGCGCCGTGAAGACTCAGGCTACCGCCGCTATGTGCATCTGGGAACGGGCAACTACCATCCGCGCACCACGCGCTTTTACACCGACTTCGGTCTCATCACTTCGCGCGAGGAGATCTCCGACGACGTCAATGAGGTGTTCAAGCAGATCACGGGTCTGGGCAAGCACAAGGCCCTGAACCATCTGCTGCAGGCCCCCTTCACCCTGCATGCCTCCATGCTCGCCATGATTCGCGCCGAGACGGAAGCCGCGCGCGCCGGGCGCAAAGCGAAAATCATCGCCAAGATGAATTCGCTGCTCGAACCCGAAATCATCGAGGCACTCTACGAAGCATCGCAGGCGGGCGTCAAGGTCGATCTGATCGTGCGCGGCGTCTGCGCCCTGCGCCCCGGCGTCAAAGGGCTCTCCGAGCACATCCGGGTGCGCTCGGTGATAGGCCGTTTCCTCGAGCACTCGCGCATTTTCTACTTTCATGCCGAGGGCGAAGAGAAGCTTTATCTCTCCAGCGCCGACTGGATGGAGAGAAACTTCTTCCGCCGCATCGAAGCCGCCTTCCCGATTCTCGATCCCAAGCTCAAGCGCCGCGTCATCAGGGAGGGATTGCGGCCCTACCTCGCCGACAACAGCCAGGCCTGGGACATGGACTCCGAAGGCGGGTTCGCCATACCCGCGACGCAACGTGAGCGGGCCTGCGCCCAGGAATTGCTGCTCTCAGAACTGTCTGAACAAGGCTGAGAGTTTAAGCACCCATCTCTGCAGCCCGTTCATTTGCGCTGACGACCTTGGCGTAAATCCCCTGCAGACCCGCCATGAATGCCGCATGGACCTCGCGCGCGGGCACCGATACACAGCCAAGTGACAGCGCCATGGCGCCGGCGGGAAAATAATCGTTCTGGATGTCTATGATGAGCAGCGGTTTCATTTCCTTTCAAACCATCAGCCGCGCCAGGCGCCGACCACGCCCGGGACTTCGCGCACCAGGGTCAGGATGCGCTGCAATTGTGGTACGCCGGCTAACTCGATGGTGAAGGCCATGCGCGCCTCATTGGCCCTGGACAAGGTTTTGACCGCGGTGACATTGATTTTCTCGCGCGACAGCACTTCCGAGATGTCGCGCAGCAGGCCCTGCCGGTCCGTGGCATCGACGACCAGATTCACCGCATAGAGGGCATCGGGCTTGCCCTGACCCCACTCCGCGCTGATGACTCTTTCCGGATTCTTCGCCGCCATGTTGCGGTAATTCACGCATTCGATGCGGTGTATGGAAACACCCTTGCCGCGCGTGACGAAACCCGAGATGGCATCAGGAGGCGCTGGCTTGCAGCAGCGACCGAGGGTGGTGAGCAGTTTGTCTACGCCGACGACGAGAATGCCGCCGCCGGCCGCACCCAGCTTGCTGCGCCGGGTATGGATCTCAGGCTCGGCCAGCAAGGGCGCGGCCGTTCCGCGCAGCGCCACCTGCAATTGACGCATGCCGACCTCGCCGCGACCGGCGGCGAGATAGAGTTCCTCGCCGCCCTTGAAGCCGAGCTTCTGCGCCAGGTCCTCGATGTTCGCCTGGGTCTGGCCCTCGCGCTGCAGTTCGCGCAGGATGAAAGTGCGGCCGGAAGCCTGGGTGTCGGCCTCCTCCTGGACGGTGAACCACTGCTTGACCTTCTGCTTTGCCCGGTTGGTGGCGAGATAGCCCTGGGCGGGATTGAGCCAGTCGCGCGAGGGTCCGCCCTGCTTGGCAGCGACGATCTCGACGCGCTGGCCGTTGGCCAGCGGAGTATTGAGCGGCACCAGTTGGCCATCGACGCGCGCGCCGCGGCAGCGATGTCCGAGGTCTGTATGGACTCTATAGGCGAAATCGATGGGCGTGGCGCCACGCGCCAGATCGATGACGCGCCCCTGCGGCGTCAGGATGTAGATGGTGTCGTCGAGCGCTGCGCGTTTGAACTGCTGTACCCACTCGGCGCTGTCGGTGATCTCGTCGCGCCAGGAAAGGAGCTGGCGCAACCAGGCGATTTTCTCATCATAGACGGAGTCGCTGCGGGTGGCTGCCTCCTTGTAACGCCAGTGCGCAGCCACGCCCAACTCGGCATGGCGGTGCATCTCCTGAGTGCGGATTTGCACTTCCAGAGCGGCGCCGTCCTCGACCATCACCGCGGTATGCAAGGAGCGGTAATCATTTCCCTTGGGATGGGAGATGTAATCGTCGAATTCGCCGTGTATCGGCTGCCAGAGATGATGAACGATGCCCAGCGCCCCGTAGCAGTCCTTCACCTCGGCCACCAGGACGCGCAGCGCGCGCACGTCATAGACCTCGGAAAACTCCAGGTTCTTGCCGCGCATCTTGCTCCAGATGCTGTAGATGTGTTTGGGCCGGCCATGAACTTCGGCGATGATGCCGCTCGCAGCCAGTTCCTCCTTCAGCCGATTGATGGCCGAGGCGATGAACTGTTCGCGCTCCAGTCGCTTCTCGTCCAGCATTCTGGCGATGCGCTTGTAGGTCTCGGGCTCTAAGAAGCGGAAGGAAAGATCCTCAAGCTCCCATTTCAGCTGCCAGACGCCCAGCCTGTTGGCCAGAGGCGCGTAGATATCGAGGCTCTCCTTGGCCGTCTCCTCTCTCTGCGCTCCGCGCTGTCCCTCATCGGTGAAATAGCGCAGCGACTGGGTGCGACTGGCCAGGCGCAGCAGCACCACGCGCACATCCTCAACCATCGCCAGAAGCATCTTGCGCAGGGTCTCGGTCTGCGCCCTCACCTCCGTGCCATGCGACCGCGACAGGAGGCGCAGGCCGTTCAGGCGGGCGAGGCCCAGGACCAGCTGCGCCACGGCTTCGCCGAAGTCTTTTTCTATCCTGTCCTTGGCATCTTCGAGATGATTGGGAACAGCGAAGAGCAGGGCGGCGATACGGGTTTCCAGATCGAGATTGAGCGAGGCCGCGATCAGGGCCATGCCGATCGCGTGCGACAGCACCCCCTCGCCTGTGCCCAGCCTTGCGTCGCCATACAATTCTGCGACAAGCGTGAGGGCGCGTTCCAGCGGCGGGCGTGCAGGGTCTGGCAGACCGGCGGCGAGGCGCTCCACCTGCGCCTCGTCAGCAATCGGCTGGTGAGTGACTGAGACCACTTGATGGGGAAGCCAAAGGTGACAATTATGCCCTAAAGGGCACAAGTGCCACTATGCGGATGTCACGAATCATGGAGGATACGCGGGATGTCGATGGGGACACCCGGACGGATGCAACCCGCTAGCTAGAGAAAAGCCTCGGCGCGCTTCAGCAGTTCTTCCAGTCCCGGCTCCTTGGGATTCCGGGGCTTGCCTGGATGGATGACCGAAACCTGGCAGCTCTCTGCGGCTTCCACGAGTTGGGCGTATGTGCCGGCATCGATGTCGGCGATGTAAGCCTGCTTGTTTTCGTTGTAGGCGAACAACTTGTTGTTGAGCAGCGTGCATTCGTTGCAGGTCGAGCATCTCTCCGTCTCGATATAGGCCTCGTCGGGTGACCGCTGCGGCGCAGCCTCTTCAACAGGCGGCAGCTGTGAAGACTCGACTGGAGAAACAACCGGGACTGGCACAGGGACAGAAACCTGTTGCGCTTCCCAGGTTTTTCTTTCCCGGGCCAGCAATCTTTCTGCGTGCGAGTTGTGGATGCCACCCAACTCCTGCAGGCTGTGCCACATGTCGCGGCAACGGCGCGCTTCCCTGACCAGTTTGTCGTCCACAATCACTCTCTGCAGTGTGCTGTCGGGACCGACCATGAGCAGACAGGGGAGCTTTTCCGGCATTCCTCTGGTTACTGAGGCGACAAACTCTCCGACGGGAATCAGAGTTCCATTCCACTTCGCCTGCGGCACCCTGGCGAAGTGCCTGGCATAACGACTGTCAGAGGCGACGAAGTCGATCAGGGTGAATGGCACGTTCTCGGAAACACGCTGGTGCTCCTCATCCTCAAATGAGAAAGTCTGGAGCGGCCAATCCAGGTCTGCCTGTGCATTGTCGGCCAGGGAGAAGCGCGATGCCCAGTCGCTGCCCGCAGACGGATCATAGGTAAAGGCAGGGAAGACGCGCGACTCCATCGCCGCCGCCCCGGTCAAGTAGGGACTCAGGCCGTTTCCTGTGGCGCCGGAGAACACCGAGAACAGCGCCGGCCCGTGATAATCGAGCCCTCGCGCGAGTTGCCCGCGCAAGCGGTAAAGGTTGGAGGCGCTGGACTGGAGCACAAAGACTTCGTTCACGCCCATCGCGATGCTGGCGAATTGCCTGCTACGCAGCCCCAGACCCAGGTGACCGCCGGCGGCGGGGGAATCCCCGAGAATGTCATCGGTCTGCACCAGGATTTTAATCGGCAGACCCGCCGAGAGGATTTCCGTCATCGCTTCGCTCTCGGATGCTGGCATTTTTCCGGCATTGATGCAGACGAGATAGTCAGGGAATAACGCAAACTCCTCGGAGTCCAGCCCATTCTCGCCGAAGGAAGCGAACAGCAAATCGTGCTTGGCTTCGCTGTACTCGCCCTTGATCTCCAGTTCCGCGATGGCGATCGCACGAACGAGTTCGATAGCCCTTGGCAGGCGCTCGCGATAAGCCTTCAGTGTTTTTGTGCAGCCCTCAAAAAAGAAAGTGTAGGGTTCTGAAGCCTGCCCCGCCGGGAAAAATCTCTGCGCGCCAAGAACAGCGATCAGGCCCTCGACACGCTTGCGCCGGCTTTTTGGCAGCGTCGGGAGTGACGTCCTGGCAGTGGACTTCTTGAGAATTCGGCTCATCGTTTCGAAATCGAAGGCGTCCATGGGGCCGGCGCCGAATGATTCCTTGAGGCTCGAAGCGCTCCGACCTGCGTCAGATTTCACGAAGTCCGCCTTGAGGATGTCGGAGAGTTTGAGCAGCAAGCGGCCGACGTCCTTGGCGAAGCTCTCCGCCTTCTTCGCCTGCCTCCTGTTCCAGGCATGGGCCAGCAGGCGGGAGGGCAGGGATGCGTCGCAGTCCGCGAGTTCGCCGTCAACTTTGAGGGCGGCGCGGGCGCGAGCCAAGCTATCAGCGGTCAGGGCGTCTTTCGCCAGGGGCTTGGCCGCCTGGTCCCAGAGTTGCGAGAAGAGACCTCTTGCCCCGGAAGACACCCGTGTGCGGATTTCCTGTTCCAGGCGCAGGACATGTTTTCTGATCCGGTCAGCATCGTCGCCTTTGCCAACCTGCTCCAGGATCTCGTCCATCAGACCGGAGAGTGAATGGACATCCGCGGAATTTGAGAGCACCAGAGGATAGTCGTAACGAAGCTTGCTGAGGTCCGCCAAGCCGGTGAACAGAGCCGGTTTCAGGGCTAGCCCGGTGATTGCATCGAGATGACCGACAGGCTGCTTTCCCGTCAGGAAAAAGGCCACTTGCGCTTGCAGATCGGCTTCCATAGGGATCCCGTTAAATTAACTGTCCGTTCAAGCCGCGTATTTGTCGAGCTCGGCTTCGAAGCCCTTGCGTATGGTCTCGTTGGTGCGCAATACGCCGGTTTGCCGTGTGTCCTCATAGCAGGGCACATTCGGGTTGCGATAGAGAATGCCGACGGGAACCACGTCTTCATGTGCCGAGATCTCCCGCGCCCGGTTGATGTCCGAGGGATCATGCTGCAACTGGTTCTTGTAGACTGCTGACAGTCCTGCGCTCAACTGCAGGCCGTCTTCATGATGGAGGAGTTGAACCTTGTTAGGATCTTGCATCCAGGGATCGAGCGAGGTCGGCAGCCACTCCGGGCAGCGCTGCAGGATACGGACGAAGGAGAAGCCCTTGTGGTGATAGGCCGCCTTGACGATTTCGAACAGGCTCTCCGGGATCCAGTCCACCGCCTGGGCGACGAAGGAGACGTTGGCCACACCCAGCGTCGTGGTCAGGGGATTGATCGGATCGAGATAGCTGCCGCGCGGAGTGGTGTTGCTCTTGGTGCCGCGGGGGGAGGTCGGCGATGCCTGCTTCTTGGTCAGGCCGTAGATCTGGTTGTCGTGCAGGAACACGGTGAGGTTCATGTTGTAGCGAATGGCGTGTATCCAGTGTGCTGCGCCGATGCTGCAGCAGTCGCCATCGCCGGTATTGACGAAGACTGTGAGGTCGGGCCTGGCCATTTTCACGCCTTCGGCGACAGGCAGGGCGCGGCCATGGATGCCGTGGAAGCCGTAAGTCTTCATGTAATGGGGAAAGCGGCTGGAGCAGCCGATTCCCGAGACGAACACGGTCTTCTCGGGGCGCAGATCCTCGTCGCGACAAAGCCTTTGCACGGCGGCGAGAATGGCGGAATCACCGCAGCCCGTGCACCAGCGCGGCACGCCGCTCTGATAGTCCTCCAAATCATGCTGCTCGTCATACATGTGCAGCAGGCAATCGGTGGCATTCATGATTTCACCCCTTTCAGCTTGGCCAGCAGCACACGGCGAATGGTGCCGGGCTTGATCGGCTGGCCCTTCACCTCGCTCCAGCAGTCGATGTCCACCAGGTAGCGCGAACGCAGCAGGATGGCCACCGAGGAATAGCGACGGTTGGATTCGTCGATAATCTCTTCATCGGGGCTATCGCTCCAGTTGGTCTCTATGGTCATGACCTTCTTGAAACCCGCGAGCACTTCCTTGATTCCCGGCGGCAGGGGCTGGAGGAAGCGCAGGTGCATGGAGGAGACCTTTCTGCCTTCCGCCTGCAAAACAGCCACCGCTTCCTCTATCGCGCCCTTGGTGCTGCCCCAGCCGACGACCAGAAGATCGCCCGCGGATTCGCCGAACACGGTCGGGGGAGACAGCGTCCTTTGCAGCGCGGCGAGCTTCAGGCTTCGTGCTCTCAGACTCTCCTGGTTTACGTCGGCATCGTAGGCGACATGGCTTAGCCTGTCGTGGGCGAGACCCGTCAGCGTATGCATGCCCCCTGGCTGGCCGGGAATGAAACGGCGGGCCAGTCCAGTGACAGGATCCCAGTCGTAGGGCTTAGCCCCCTTGGGCACGGGACTCTGATCGAAGGGGGGTGCGAGCCAGGCCTCGTTGAACTTCGGACGGGCGAAGGGCTGCTGCGAAGTGGCGAGACCGGCGTCGGTCAGGACGACGACGACCATGTTGAAAGTTTCCGCAATCTTCCTCGCCGTGATGATGGAGTAGAAGCAGTCCTCTATGGTGGCCGGCGCCATGACCACTTTCGGCGCATCGCCATGGCTGCCAAATATGGCCGTCATGAGGTCGCCCTGCTCGGCCTTGGTCGGCTGTCCGGTGCTGGGACCGCCGCGCATGACGTTGACTACGACCAGCGGGATTTCTCCCATCACGGCCAGACCGATGGCTTCCTGTTTCAGGGAATAGCCTGGGCCGGAGGTGATGGTCACCGTGCACTTGCTGGCATAGGACGCCCCGATCGCGAAGGCACAGGCCGCAATCTCGTCCTCGGCCTGATGCACGATACCGCCGACTTTCTCGAATACCTCGGAGAGATAGTGCGAGGCCGAGGTCGCGGGTGTGATCGGATACATCGAGCAAAGCTCCATTCCCGATGCCATCACGCCCAACGCCAGGGCGATGTTGCCGTTGGTGACGATCTGCGCTTCCGCAGCCTGGGCAGAGTGGATGGAGGGAATGCGGTAACTGAAGTCGAGATTGGCCTGTGCCCACTTGTGGCCTGCCTCGAGAAGCACGACATTCGAGTCTATGATGCTTTGCGCCTTCTTGCCGAAGGTGAGCGCGATCTGGTCGCGCGCCAATTGCAGTTCCAGGCTGTAGATGTGGCAAAGCATCCCTAAGGCGAACATGTTCTTGCCGCGCCGCGCATCCGACACCAGCAGGCGGCACTCCTGCTCCATGGGAATCTCATAGACCTTGTAGCCTGCGGCCACCAGCCGGTCATGGGTCTCGATGTAGGACATGGAAACATTCAGGTCCTGATGCTTGCGCCACATGCTTTCCAGGAGAATGATGCAGCCGGACTTCAATTCTCTGTCGCGCACCCGTCCGAGCAGCACCTGCTCGTTGAAAGCCACGACGAGATCTGTCTCGTCGCCACCATTGGTGATGTACGAAGAACCGATGCGGATGCGGTTGCCGCTGGCGCCGGCCACGCTTCGCGCCGGCGGGCGGATCTCCGCCGGAATGATTTCCGTGGTCCAGATGCCGTTGCCCATTCTCGCAGCGATCGAGCCCAGAGACTGGCCGCAGCGCTGAGCGCCTTCGCCGGAATCGCTGATGATCTCGACGATGTGCTCTTTCAGGGTCACAACCGCCTTGCTGCCCGCAACCTTGGCCGCCTTTCTGACTGGAGTCTGAATGGTCATCTCGTTCATGGCTTGGCTTTCTCTAGTCAACGTTTAGGCGACTCGAACGCGCGCGAAATTGCGTTCCCGCAATGGGATTCCGAACAGAATGCCTGATTCGTCCGGGACGACATAGGGCAGGTTGCTGTCGCGTATGCCCAGATACGCCTTCATGCTCGCAGCGGCGCGGCGACCCGCACCCATGGCCTCGATCACGGTGGCCGCACCGGTGACGATGTCGCCGCCGGCGAACACTCCGGCGACCGAGGTAGCGAGATGTTCATCGGTGGCGATATAGCCCCACTTGTTGAGCTTGAGCTTTGAGGTTTGGCCCATGATGGGATTGGCGTTGGTGCCTATCGCATAGACGATCACATCGCATTCGAAATCGAACTCGCTGCCCTCTACCGGAACGGGACGACGCCGGCCGGAGTCGTCAGGCTCGCCGAGTTCCATCTTGATGCAGGTCATGCCGCGCACACCGCCCTTGCCGTCGTCCAGCACAGCCACGGGATTGGTCAGCCAGTGGAACTCGACGCCCTCCTCCTCGGCGTGATGAACCTCCTCGGCACGCGCCGGCGCCTCTGCCTTGCTGCGGCGATAGATGCAATACACTTTTTCCGAGCCCAGCCTGAGCGAGACCCTCATGGCATCCATCGCCGTATTGCCCGAGCCGATGACTGCGACCCTCTTCCCTATGGGCAGGGGCGTATCGTAGTTGGGGAACTCCTTGGCACGCATGAGATTGCAGCGCGTCAGCAACTCGTTGGCCGAGAGCACCCCGTTCAGCGAATCCCCGGGGATGCCCAGCATCGTCGGATAGCCTGCGCCGGTGCCAACGAAGACCGCGGAAAAGCCCATCTCGCCTATCATTTGTTCTATGGTAAACAGGCGTCCGACCAGGGTGTTGCACTCGAACCTCACACCCAGCCCGACGAGCTTGCCGATCTCGGCGTCGATCACTTCATTGGGCAGACGGAAATCCGGGATGCCGTATCGGAGCACGCCGCCGGGCTGATGGAAAGCCTCGAACACCGTGACATCGCAACCCGCCTTGGCCATGTCGGCGGCGCAGGCGATGCCAGCGGGTCCGGAACCGACGATGCCGACTTTGAAGCCGTTGGGCTCGATATAGGGAATGTTGGCCCAGCCCTCCGCAATCGCGGCATCACCGACAAAGCGCTCCAGCCGGCCTATGGCCACGGCTTCGAGCGACTCGCCGACGGTGCACACACCCTCGCACTGGTTCTCCTGTGGGCAGACGCGACCGCAAATGGCCGGCAGCAGGCTGGTGGCGGTGATGACGTCGTAGGCGCCGCGCAAATCCTTCTTGCCGATCTTCTCGATGAAACTCGGGATGTCGATGCCGACAGGGCAACCGGCGATGCAGGGCTGATCCGGGCAGAGCAGGCAGCGCTCGGCTTCGCGCATCGCATCCTGGAGGCGATAGCCGTAGGAAACCTCCTCGAAGTTCTTCGCCCGCGCCCGCGGATCCTGTTCCAGCATGGGCGTGCGCTCCTGCGGGATGGTTCGTATCGTTTTCTTCTTGGCCATGGTTCCTTACCTTATCGCTAACGCGCCAGGAGCGCCGCCTGTGCCGCGGCATCGATTTCTTTTTGCAGTCGGCAACTCTGCTCCCAATGATCGAGGGCCATTCTTTCCTCCTTGGTATAGCGGCGCAGCCTTGTCATGAGGTCGTCGAAATCCACCAGATGGCCGTCGAAGTCCGGCCCATCGACGCAGGCGAACTTCACCTCGTCGCCAATCTTCACCCGGCAGCCGCCGCACATGCCTGTGCCATCGACCATCAGCGGGTTCAGGCTGACCATGGTCTTGATCTTGTGGGCCCTGGTCGCCTCGGCACAGCCCTTCATCATGACCGGCGGGCCGATGGCCACCACCTCGTCGATGTCGGGATGTTTCTCGATGGCCTGTCTGATCCCTTCTGTGACCAGACCCTTGATGCCGGCTGAACCGTCGTCGGTGCAGATGATGAACTCATCGCAGCAGGCCCTGAACTTGTCTTCCCAGAAGACGAGATCCTTGTTCCTGAAACCGACCACACCAATTACGTAGGCGCCGCTCTCCTTGAAGGCGCGCGCCTGCGGAAACATCGGTGCGACGCCCAGGCCGCCGCCGACGCAAACCACCTTTTTGGCATGGCTGATGGGACTGGGAACGCCCATGGGGCCGACGATGGCATAAAGCGTCGTCCCGAGCTTGCAGACCTGTTGCATTTCCCTGGTGGTCTTGCCGACCGCCTGAATGACCAGGGTGATGGTCCCCTTGACCTGGTCAAAGTCGGCGATGGTGAGCGGAATGCGCTCGCCGTGCTCATGCGACATGACGATGACAAACTGACCGGGTCTGGCTGCCTTCGCCATCAATGGATGGCGGACCTCCAGAAGGTAAGTGACATCCGAGAAATCTTCCCGGGCGACGATCTCGAAATTGGACATTTCTCTCGCTTTCACGACAGTCCAGAATCAGTGGATTCCCGCGCTAACCGCGGCCATTTGCGGGCATAATAAGGTCATGAATCCAGATGCAGTTTGACTTCGATCAAATGTTCGGTCGGTAAGAAGCCATGATCCAAAAGAAATCTCTGGGGCATGGCATGGCCTATTTCCTCCTCGTGCTTACGGTATTGTTCTGGTCGGGAAACTGGGTCGTCGGGCGCGGCATACGCGCCGACGTCCCACCCCTGGCACTGTCTTTCTGGCGCTGGCTGATCGCCTTCGTCTGCCTTCTGCCCTGGGCATGGCCCCATCTCCGCTCACAGTGGCGGGAGATGCTCAGGCACTGGCGGATACTGACGCTCCTGGGCATCTGCGGCGGCGCCTGCAACAATGCGCTGACCTACCTCGGCGTGACGTTCACGACGGTGGCCAACTGCGCCATCCTCGCCGCCTCGACGCCCATTATGATTATCGGCTTCTCCTGGGCGCTGTTCGGCAAGAGATTGCGCAGACTGGAATGGTCAGGGGTTGCGCTATCGGTCTTGGGCATACTCGCCATCGTCGCCAATGGCGACATCCATACCCTGCTCGCCTTGCAAGCCAATATCGGCGACATCTGGGTACTCGCGGCCATGCTGTTCTGGGCGCTATACACTGTGCTGCTCGTTTGCCGTCCTGCCGGACTGCATCCGTTCTCCTTTCTCGCCGCCATCAGTGCGATAGGCCTCATCGCCCTCCTGCCCTTCTATCTGTGGGAGATAGCCGGTGGCCAACTCATCAATCCCAGCCCAGCCGCCCTGGGAGCCATCGCCTACGCCGGCATCTTTCCGGCGCTCCTGGGTTTCATCTTCTGGAACATGGCCGTCGCCGAAGTGGGCAGCAACAAGGCGGGGTTTTTCATGAACCTGATGCCGGTGTTTTCCATCATCCTGTCCATCATTTTCCTCGGAGAGCAGCCCCATCTCTATCATCTGGCAGGCATTGCCCTCATCCTCTCCGGCATTTATCTGACCTCGTCCCGGCGATGATCTGGAATATTTTCAAAAGCCGCAGCGGCGCAGAGATTTCGCAGCAGCGATGGCAAGAGGTGGAGTCCGTTCTGCCCTTCCTCGATCATCTGTCCAATGACTCTCGTGCGCGTTTGCGTTCTTTGGCCCTGCAGTTCATTTCAGAAAAAGAGTGGCATGGCGCCCGAGGGCTCGTCCTCACGCAGGAGATCCAGCTCTCCATCGCCCTGCAGGCCTGCCTGCCGGTGCTGAAACTGGGGCTCTCCTGGTATCGCGGCTGGGTCGGCATCATCATTTACCCCGGCGACTTCGTGATCCCGCGCCAAATCATGGACGACGATGGCATCGTTCATGAATACGAGGACGAAGTGTTAGGCGAGGCATGGGAGGGCGGGCCGGTACTCTTGTCCTGGTTCGGCGCAACGGAGGGCGAGGACATCGGCGGCATCAATGTCGTCCTCCACGAATTCGCCCACAAGCTGGACATGAGACGCGGTGCGCCAGAAGGTCTGCCGCCGCTCCACCCGGGAATGTCGCGAGGCGACTGGATTGCCGCCTTCGCTCCGGCCTTCGGGGATTTCCAGAAACGAGTCGACGCAGGAGAAGAAATCGAACTGGATCCCTATGCTAGCGAATCGCCGGCAGAGTTTTTCGCTGTCATGAGTGAGGCATTCTTTCAGACGCCGCTATTGCTGCGCCGGGAATATCCGGCCGTGTATCGGCAACTGAGTCTCTTCTACCGGCAGGATCCGGCGCAGCGCACCACCATATACAGAATGCATAAGCCTGGGCTATGATTAGACAAAATAAAACATGTTCCCGACAACGAGTCATGCTCATGCATACCAACTTGCAGCGTCTTGTCCTCGTACCGGCTATCCTGGCCTTGTTTCTGGCAGCCTGCGCCTCGCCGCAGGTGCATTCGACCGTGCAGATCCTGGCCATCCATCTGCAGCCGCAAGACCTGCAGAAAGGCGGAATCGCCTTCATCACACCCTCTTCGGTCACCGGGCAGGAAGAAGACAAGCAACCTCTGGCACTGGCTTTCACCGAGGTGATGCAGAAGGCAAAGCCCTCCTGGCATATCGTTCCCTTGCCAGAAACGCTCTCGGCGATCAATCGCGACGGGATGGCAGGCGAGTACAAGCAGATGTTCGAAGACTATCGTCTGACAGGAATACTGGACCGCCATACGCTGAGGAGGGTGGCCGAGATCGCCGGGGTCCGCTATATCGCGCAACTCAAGCTCGGCGGCTTCAGGCAAGATTCCAAAAGCCGCTGGGGGGCACTGGGATTGCGCATACTCGAAACCAAGAGCACGACCTTGAGACTGTTCCTGCAGATCTGGGACAGTCAGGATGGCTCCATCGTCTGGGAAAGCTCAGGAGAATTGACCTTCTCCCATGACTCGATGGCCGAGGACACCGTCACCTTCAAGGGCGCCGTCGAGGAATCCGCGAAAGACCTCATCTCGCGGCTGCCGTGAGTTTCGACTGCCAGACTTGCGGCCTTTGCTGCGCCTACTCGGAGTCCTGGCCGGTATTCATCGGAGACGGAGACGGCAAAGGAATCCCGGACGAGTTTGTGGACTTCGAAAATCAACGCATGCTGAGTTTCGGCGATCGCTGCACCGCTCTCGAGGGCAAGCTTGGATGCCAGGTCAGCTGCAGCATCTATGAAAAAAGACCCTTGGTCTGCCGGGAGTTCCAGGCCGGATCAGAAGACTGCATCATGGTCAGGAGTAGGTCGGGCTTCAGCCCGACTTCCACCTGACTGTCCCACAGGGAGTTTCTCCGGTCGTCGGCCTACCCCCGTCCGGGGGTCTCCGTCGAAAGGCCGACCTGACTACTAGATTCGCGGGCCGTGGCGCGCTCAAAGCGGCGGTAGTTGCGCCAGGCAGGATAAGCGACTGCCAGGGCGGCGAGCAGAAGGAGGACGATTGGCCAGACGATTGGCTTGTTCCATTCCCCGCGCAACTTCTCGCGCAATGCCGGATCGATGCGCTGATACTTGAGGGTGTTGTTGCCGACCTTGGTCGGCTTGCGGTTGGCGAGCCAGGCGTGGTGCAGGGTGTAGTCCTTGGGGTGGAAACCCCAGACCCAGGGCGCATCGTGACGCAAAATGACCAGCATCTTGTCTATCACTGCCTGCCGCGCGGGACTATTGTCCATGGCGCGCATTTCCTCGAACAGTCTGTCGTACTCCGGATTGGCATAGTTGGCTGCGTTCTCCCCCTGGTGCTTGACCTTTCCCTGCGGGCCATAGAGCAGGAACATGAAGTTCTCCGGATCGGGGTAGTCGGCATTCCAGCCAAAGTAGAAAAGCTGCGCCGCGCCCTTCAGAATCTTTTCCTGGAAGCGGTTGTAATCCGTGTTTCTCACGACGAGCTGCACATCGATTTTCTGGAACTGCTTGGCGAGCCAGTCGATGCGCGACTTGTTGCCGACGCCGGCTGCCGTGGTGTCGAGATTGATGACCAGAGGCTCGCCGCTCTTGGCGTCGCGTCCGTCCGGATAGCCTGCCTCGGCAAGCAGACGCTTGGCTGCAGAAATGTTTGTGCGTTGTGCTCTGCCCTCGACCCAACGGTACATCTCGGGATTGATTCCCGCCTGCCCCTCCTTGTAGCCGAAAATACCCGGCGGTATCGGCCCCTGCGCGGCGATGCCGCGACCGTTCTGGAAAATGGAAATGAATTCCTCCTGGTCGATCGCGAGGGAAATCGCCTGGCGCAACTTGCGCGCACTTTCCCCATTGCCGCCGAGCAGGGCATCGAGCATATTGAAGCCCATATAGAAGGTGGAGGTAGACACCGAGGTGAGCAGTTGGATGCCTTGCGCCTGCATGCCTTCGGTGAGCGAAACATCGCCAGCACCTGACACCTGCACGGCCTGATCGAAACCATCGGAAGAGATGCCTGAAGCATCGTAGTAGCCCTGCAGAAACTTGTTCCAGTACGGGATCTGCTCTTTCTCCCGGGTAAAAATCGCCTTGTCGACAAAGGGCAAAGCCTTGCCGCAATCGACTAGGCGCCCTGCCGCTGCATCCTCAGGCTCGCCTTCGCAGGGATAGCTTTCGCCGCGAAAGTTCGGATTTTTTGCCAGCACCATGCGCGCATTCGGGTTGTTCTCGGTGAGCATGAAAGGGCCCGTGCCTATCGGGTACCAGTCCAGGGTCAGGTTTCTCTGCGCCATTCCCGGCTGGCTGTGGAAGCGGTCCGCCTCCCAGGGCAGGGACGCAAAGAAGGGCATGGTCAGCCAGTAGAGAAACTGCGGATACTTGCCCTTGATACGGATACGGTAAGTGTAGCGATCAAGGGTCTCGACGCCTTCGAGCGGAAACTGGCGCAAGTCCAGCCAGTCTTCCTTCTTCGCCGCCGGCAGCGTCTTTTCGAAGGCTTGCAGTCGTGCCGCCAGATCACTCAGACCGACGATGTATTCGCTCATCAGGCCGAGAATCGGCGAATGCAGGCGGGGATGGGCGAGGCGCTTGATCTCGTATACGTAATCGTCTGCGGTCAATTCCCGCGTGTCCATTTTCGGGAAGCCGGAGAGATCATGAACGTTTTCAAGATTGGCAGGCGTGATCGCGTGATAGAGGTAGCCGCCGTCGGCACTCCTGGCAAACGCCGCATGCGGCTGGTAGCGTATGCCCGGCTTGATACGGACGACATAGTCGCTGTAGGCGACGCGGGAAGCTTCTGCATCGTCCGGCAGTTGTCTGCCGGTCGAGTCGAAAAGGCGCGACTTCGGCATCTCGGCAGCGGTTGCCGGAATCAGCGTATAGGGGCGCTTTAGGTAGTGATATTGCAGCGGCGGCTCGTAGATCTGGGCGGTGAAGGTGATCTCGTCCTCGCTGTAGGACTGCACCGGATCGAGGTGCTTGGGGCGCTCGGTGAAGGCGCTGTAGAGCGTGTTCTGGCCGCGGAGGGCAGCGGGGTAGGGGTCGTTCCAGACGGGGCTGCACCCGGCAAGAGCGAACGCCAGAAGAGATAAAAACAGCCTGCGCATGAATCATAGTGTATCCGATCGCCGCCCGGAGCGGCCGATCCGCTATAATCCATTTGGATTTTTACACGGGGACGGACAATGGGTTTTCTTTCCGGCAAACGCATTCTGATTACGGGGCTGATTTCCAACCGCTCCATCGCCTATGGCATCGCCAAGGCGATGCACAGGGAAGGAGCGGAACTGGCCTTCACCTACCAGAGCGAGCGTGTCCAGGAGCGTGTTGCCAAGCTGGCGGCAGAGTTCGACAGCAAGTTTGTTCTGCCTTGCGATGTCGCCGAGGATGGTCAGATCGACGCGCTGTTCGCCGCCATCAGCAAACAATGGGGAGGGCTTGACAGTCTGGTACATTCCATCGCCTACGCCCCGAACGAGGCGCTCGAGGGCGACTTCCTCTCCGGTCTTTCGCGTGAGGCCTTCCGCATCGCCCACGAGGTTTCCGCCTACAGCTTTCCGGCCCTGGCCAAGGGCGCACGGGAACTGATGCTGGGCAGAAACGGCGCGCTCCTGGCGCTGACTTATCTGGGTGCGGTGCGCACCGTCCCCTATTACAACGTGATGGGTCTGGCCAAGGCCAGCCTCGAGTCCTCGGTGCGCTACCTCGCCGCCTGCCTCGGCCCCGAGGGCACGCGCGTCAATGCCATCTCCGCCGGACCGATCAAGACTCTGGCCGCGGCAGGCATTGCCAATTTCGGCAAGCTCCTGTCCATCAATTCGCAAAACGCGCCCTTGCGCCGCAATGTCACCATCGATGAAGTCGGCAACGTCGCCGCCTTCCTCTGTTCGGACCTTGCCAGCGCCGTCACCGGCGAAATTATGTACGTCGACGCCGGCTTCAACACCACGACGCTGGCCCACGCGCCTGGGGCGTAGGTCGAATAATGTAGGTCGGGCTTTAGCCCGGTCAGCCAGTTGTCGGCTAGTTGTCTGCCTTAAGGCCGGCCTACAACTTCCAGTGCCTCCTTGTTGATCTCCACCTCATAGCGCAGCCTGAGCGCCGCCATCCAGGCAGAAAACTCCTCGTCGGCGATCACCCGCTCATACTGCTGGCGCAGCGTCTTGCTGCGTTCATCCGTGGCTTTGCCTGCGGCAAAAGGCTTCACCTGGGAAATCCGGTAGAAGGCAAAGCCGCCGTCAGCCAGGGCCACACCGGCATAGGCGGGCAGGCGGTCGACATCGGCGCGAAACACCGCGCGCAGGGCGTCGGGGCTTAAGCCCGGTGCGCCAAGGCGGGAAATGGAGCGCAGCGGGCCCCAGGACAGGTCCACCTTCTCGCCTTTATTGATCTTGGCCAAGCCGGACTCGCCGGCCGTGCGCGCCATCTTGGCAGCCCCTTCGTGCAGCAGGCGCTTTTCGATGTCGGCGCGGACGGTCTCCAGCGGCAAGAGTGCTGCCGGCTTGAACTCCAGGACGCGAGCCGAGACCAGCGTGTTGGGTGCTATCTCGACCGCCTCGGTATTACGCTTGTTCTTGACGGCATCGTCCGAGAACAGTGCGGCGAGCAACTTGGGATTGTTGAGCGTGCCGGCGACCGGGCCGCCCTTTGCGAGCCACGGGCTCTGCTCTATCGTCAGCTTGAATTTTTCGGCGGCCGGCTTCAGGCTGTCGGCCTGCTCATAGACGGTGTTGCTGAAAGGCTCAGCCATTTCGGCGAATTTCTTCTGCACGGCCTGGCGTTTCAACTCTGCGCTGATCTCGGCCCTGACCTCATCGAGGGGCTTCATCTTCTCGCCCTTGATGCCCGTCAGCTTGATGATGTGGAATCCGAAATCCGAGCGGACAATTGCGCTCATCTCGTTCTCCTTCAGGGAGAATGCCGCCTCCTCGAAGGGCTTCACCATCATGCCGCGGGAAAACCAGTCGAGATCGCCGCCCTTCTCGGCTGAACCAGGATCCTGTGAGAACTGCTTGGCCAGTTTGGCGAAGTCCGCCGGATTCTTTTTCAATTTCGCCAGGATGTCATCGGCCAGAGTCTGGGCCGCTTTCACCTCGGCAGCGGAAGCCTCCTTGCCGGCATGAAGCAGGATATGGCTGGCGCGGCGCTCCTCGTTCTGCTTGTAGCCGTCGGCATGGGACTGATACCATTTCTTGATGTCCGCCTCGCTCACTGCGGCCTGTGCGGCCAGACTGTCCGCGCTCAGTTGCAGATACTCGGCGCGCAACTGCTCGGGCGTCTCGAAGAGCTTGCGATTTGACTCATAGTAATTCTTGACGGCGTCGGCAGCGAGTTTGACCTGGGAGGTGAACTGCTGGGGCTTCAACGTCGCTTCGCTCAGTTCGCGCTCCTCCTGCAAAGCGGCGACCCAGCGATCCCCGGCCACATGCGAGGCGACGGCGCCTTCGCGCACCGCGCCCATGAGTTGCTGCAGGTTCAGGTCCTGGCGCAGACGCGCCTCGAACTCCGGCTGGCTCATGTTTTGCGATGCGACATAGGCATCGTAGCGGCTCCGCGAGAACTTGCCGTTCTCCTGAAAATCGGGAACCGACTGGATGAGCGCGCCGAGTTGGGCATCATTGATGACCAGACCGGATTTTGCCGCATAGACGTTGAGCAAGCGCTGGTTCACCAGGGAATCGAGCACCGCCAGACGCACCTCGGGCCTGTCCATCATGGCCGGATTGAAGTTGCGTCCGAGGCTGGCGCGCATCCTGTCGCCCTGCTCGCGCAGCGCTGTCTGCAACTCCTGCTGGGAAATCTTGCTGCCGCCGACGCTGGCCACATCCTCGCCGACGCCGGCGTTGCGAACGTAGGACTCGACGCCCCAGAATGCGAACGGCAGGGTGATCAGGGCAAGGAAGATCTGGACCAGTGTTTTATTGTTACGAACGGATTCAAACATGCGTATCTACCAAGAAGGAAGGAACAGCAGGAGCAAGCCATCAAAAAAGGCGAACCAGGTTCGCCTTTTTTGACACGACGGACCTGGCGGAGTGGACGGGACTCGAACCCGCGACCCCCGGCGTGACAGGCCGGTATTCTAACCAACTGAACTACCACTCCAGCAGCGGCGCCAAGCGCAGCTTTTTGATCTATGCATTATATTCACTTTACCTCCGCTTTGGAAGCCGTTGCGACTGACAAGCCCAGGCGGCTCACCCTGGCCTGGCTCAATGCGAATACATGACATGGACATGTGCCATCGTCATTTTTTAAGGTATGATGAATCGCGTATCCGACCATTGCCTCGTCAAGGAGAACTCCATGCCCACCCCCAGCCATAGCGGCAAGGCTGTTGCCAAGAGCCGTCCGGCGCCAGCCCCCGCCGCTCAAACTCGAAGCAAAGAGAAGGCCCCAGCGAAGAAGGCCTCCTCCATACCTCAACTCGCCCCTGGCGAGCGCCTTCGCTATATCAGTGAGGCCGCCTATTTCATCGCCGAGCGGCACGGCTTCACAGCCGGAAGCGAACTCGAAGACTGGCTGCGCGCAGAACGGGAAATCGACCGCCTGCTGAGTGCGCCTGCTCGGCGGTCTCTCAGTAAGGGGTCAGGATGATGCCGGAGAGCGGCGGCAGGGTCAGCGCAAGCGAGGCCGGGTAAGTCATGTGCGGCTGGCCCGAAGCCACCGTGCCGTTGCCCAGATCGGAACCGCCGTAAAAATGCGAGTCGCTATTGAATAATTCCCGGTAGTTGCCCTCTTGTGGCACACCGAGGATGAAGCTCCTCCTGGGAACGGGGGTGAAATTCAAGGCGACGACGACAAATCGTCCATCCATTGCCCGCCTCAGGAAGCCCAGTACGGAATGCTCCGCATCATTACAATCGAGCCAGGAAAACCCTTCTTGTGCGAAATCCAGTTCATGGAGAGCCGGCATCTCACGATAGAGGCGATTGAGATCGCAGAGCATTCTCTTCACGCCGGCATGCGCCGTCTCGTTGGCTGATGCCCAGTCGAGTTCGCGGCCGGCATGCCACTCCCTTTCCTGGGCGAATTCGTTGCCCATGAATTCGAGCTTCTTGCCGGGAGAGGTCATCTGCGTGGTGAGCAGCAGGCGGACATTGGCGAAACGCTGCCAGGCATCGCCAGGCATCTTCCCGAGCAGCGAACTCTTGCCATGGACGCACTCGTCGTGGGAGAGTGGCAGCAGAAAATTCTCGCTGTACGCATACAACTGGCCGAAGGTGAGGAATTCGTGATGAAAGCGCCGATACAGAGGATCTTTCTGCATATAGTCCAGGGTGTCGTTCATCCAACCCATATTCCATTTCATGGAGAAGCCCAGACCGCCGACATAAGTCGGCCGCGACACCATGGGCCAGGCGGTGGATTCCTCGGCAATGGTGAGCGCCCCCGGAAAATCGGCATGCACCATGACGTTCAAGTCGCGCAGGAAGGCTATCGCCTCCAGGTTCTCGCGCCCCCCGTAACAGTTGGGCAGCCATTCATCTGGCTTCCGCGAGTAATCGAGGTAGATCAGGGAGGCTACGGCGTCCACGCGCAGGGCATCGAAGTGGAACTCGGAGAGCCAGTAATGGGCGCTGGAGAGGAGAAAACTCCTGACCTCGTTGCGGCCGAAATTGAAGACATGGGTGCCCCAGTCCGGATGCTGGCCAAGCCGGGGATCCTCGTGTTCAAAGAGGGCGCTGCCGTCGAAATGCGCCAGGGCGAAGCTATCCTCGGGAAAGTGGCCGGGCACCCAGTCGAGGATGAGGCCGATGCCTGCTCCATGGCAGGCATCGACCAGGAAACGCAAATCGTCGGGCGAACCGAAGCGCGAGGTCGGCGCGAAATAGCCTGTCGTCTGGTAGCCCCAGGACTCATCGAGCGGATGCTCGGTCAGCGGCATGAACTCGATGTGGGTGAAACCTAGTTCACTGACATAGGGAATCAGCCTCTCAGCCAGTTCGCGGTAGCTGTAGTAACTGCCGTCGGCATGGCGCATCCAGGAACCGGCATGCACCTCGTAGATGCTGACGGGCGCATGCTGCCAGTCCCACTGCCTGCGCGCGGCAAGCCACGCTCCATCATTCCAGGCATATGTCGAAGCCGCCACCACCCGCGACGCCGTGCCGGGGCGCAACTCAGCCTGGCGCGCATAGGGATCCGCCTTGACGAGGATGCGGCCGCTCCCCCTGTGGCGGATCTCGAACTTGTAGAGTTCGCCCGGTGCCATGTCGGGCAGGAACAATTCCCAGGCGCCGCTGGCACCGAGGTTGGCCATCTGATGCAGACGTCCATCCCAAGTGTTGAAATTTCCCACCAGGGAAACCCGCTCGGCATTGGGCGCCCAGACGCGGAAGCGGATCCCCTTGATGCCGGCGACGCTGTCGCAGTGGGGACCGAACAAGCGGTAGCCCTGGCTGAGCGTCCCCTCGCCGAAGAGGTAGAGATCGTCGGCCGACCCCAGCGGCGGAAATGCGTAGGGGTCGTGTCCTTCCCAGGTGTGCAAGCCGGCTTGCGAAGTGGCCTGATAGCGCAGGAGATAGGAGCGCCCGGGGGGCTGACTGCCGCGCCACTCGAAGACGCCGGCCGGATGGATGCGAGCCATGGGTTCAGGGACGCCTTCGCGGCAAAGCCAAGCACTTTCTGCGGCAGGAGAAAAACTCCTCACCAGCCAATTGTCGCCCGCCTTCCGCGGCCCGAGGAGGGCAAAGGGATCATGCTCGCAGGCTTCGACCAGCCTTGTGAACATGTTGTCCGCATTAAAGCGTAAAATCTTCATAAGGCTATTTTAGCCCGGCAAGAGAGGATCCATGGAAAATCCGGCGTCCTCCCCGCAGCAGCATAGCCATGAACTGCGGGGCCAGATCGATTTGCGCTTCGTCACTCACCTGACGAAGCGGACTTATGCCGTGATCCTGGCAGGCGGCCGCGGCCGCCGCCTGGAAAACCTGACCGACTGGCGCGCCAAGCCCGCCGTCCCCTTCGCCGGAAAATTCCGCATCATCGACTTCGCCCTGTCCAACTGCGTGAACTCGGGCATACGCCGCATCGGCATCGCCACCCAGTACAAAGCGCAAAGCCTGATCCGGCACATCCAGGGCGGCTGGAGTTTCCTCGATGGCCGCCTGCAGGAATTCATCGATCTCCTGCCGGCTCAGCAGCAGATCCAGGAATCCTGGTACAAAGGTACGGCCGACGCCGTGTTCCAGAATCTCGATGTCCTGCGGAGAAACTCTCCCGACTATGTGCTGATACTCTCCGGCGACCATGTGTACAAGATGGACTACGGCAAGATGCTCGCCGATCATGTCGAGTGCGGTGCCGACATGACCGTGGCCTGCCACGAGGTGCCCATCGCCGAAGCGAGTTCTTTCGGCGTCATGGGAGTCGACAATGAGAAACGCATCACCCGCTTCCAGGAGAAGCCGACCGATCCGGCGCCGATCCCGGGCCGCCCGGACAGGGCGCTGGCCAGCATGGGCATCTATGTCTTCAATGCCATGTTCCTCTTCGAGCAACTCATCAAGGACGCCGATACCGCGAACTCCAGCCATGATTTCGGCAATGACATGATTCCCTCTTTGATAAAGAATTATCGCGTCTTTGCCCATCGCTTTGCCGACAGTTGGGTCGGCGATCACGAGACAGCCTACTGGCGCGACGTCGGCACGGTGGATGCCTACTGGGCGGCGAACATCGACCTGACCAAGGTGGTGCCGGAACTGAATCTCTACGACAGGGAATGGCCCATCTGGACCTACCAGGAACAACAGCCTCCGGCGAAATTCGTCTTCGACGATGACGGTTGTCGCGGCATGGCGGTGGACTCCCTGGTGTCCGGCGGCTGCATCATCAGCGGTTCCACGGTGAGGCGCTCCCTGCTCTTCTCCAATATCAGGGTCGAAGCCAACGCCCTGGTCGAGGACTCGGTGATCCTGCCCAACGTGGTGATCGGCCGCGACGCCAGCATCAAGCGCGCCGTCATAGACAGGCGCTGCCTCATCCCCTCGGGACTGGTTGTCGGCGCGGACATCGAAGAGGACAGGCGGCGCTTCCATGTGACGGAGAATGGCATCACCCTGATCACGCCTGAAATGCTCGGGCAAAGGATTCACCAGGTGCGCTGATGAAATCCGAAATCGATCTTGTCTTTGTCTGGCACATGCATCAGCCAGACTATCGTATGCCAGAAAACGGCGACTATGCGATGCCCTGGGTCTATCTGCACGCTCTCAAGGATTACTCGGACATGGCCTCGCATCTGGAGCGCCACCCCGGCATCCGCGCCGTGGTGAATTTCGTGCCCGTGCTGCTCGCGCAGATCGAGGACTATGTACAGCAGTTGGCATCGGGCCAGTTGCGCGACCCCTTGTTGCGCCTGCTCATCCACCCCGACCCGGACAAACTGACCACGGCCGAGCGTCGCCTGGCACTCGAGAGCTGTTTCCGCAGCAACGACTTGCTGATGATCAAACCCTTTCCTGCCTACAAGCGCTTGCACGACCTGTATCTGTTACTTGAGGGTCAGAACGACAACATCCTGCGTTATCTCTCTGGGAGCTACTTCACCGATCTCGTGACCTGGTATCACCTGGTCTGGACAGGCGAGACGGTGCGGCGCCAGCATTCTCTGCTGGCCGAACTGATGAGTCGCGGCGAGGGTTTCACGCACCAGGATCGGCAGGCGTTACTGGTGCTGATCAAGTCCACGCTGGAGGGCCTGATACCGCGCTACCAGGCGCTGGCCGAGTGCGGCCAGATCGAGTTGTCCACCACGCCCTACGCACATCCCCTGGCGCCATTGTTACTGGATTTCCAGGCCGCCCGCGAATCCCAGCCCGATTCGCCGCTGCCGCTGGCGCCCGGATATCCGGGCGGCCGCGAGCGCGTCGATGCCCATATCGCCGCCGCCATTTCGTCTCACCAGTCGCGCTTCGGAAAAGCGCCCGAAGGGATATGGCCTGCCGAAGGAGCCATCTCGACCGCACTCCTGCAGCGACTCGCCGTCTACCAGTGCCGCTGGGCGGCCAGCGGCGAAGGGGTACTGGCCAACAGCCTGAAAGGCTATGAGCGTAGCCGCGATCTCTACCGTCCCTATCGGCTCTCCTCACATCCCGAGCCCGTGCTGATCTTCCGCGACGACAGGCTCTCCGACCTCATCGGCTTCGAGTATGCAAAATGGCATGGCATGGACGCCGTCCAGCATTTCGTCGGCGAACTCGATGCCATCCGGGGCAAGGCTGTGAATGGAGAGCGGCAACTCGTCTGCGTCATCATGGACGGCGAAAACGCCTGGGAGTCCTACCCCTACAACGGCTACTACTTCTTCGAGGATCTCTACCGCTTCATCGACGAGCATCCTCATATCCACACCAGAACAGCTTCGGAATGTCTCGCAGATCCTGCGCAGATGGCGCGCATCGCCGAACTGCCCATGCTCGTCGCCGGCAGCTGGGTCTTTGGCACGCTATCCACATGGATTGGCAACAGCGAGAAAAACCGCGCCTGGGATCTCTTGTGCTCCGCCAAGCGCAGCTACGATCTGGTCATGGGCAGCGGCAGGTTGGACCCCGCCGACCGCGAAGCCGCGACGGCATGCCTGACCCTGTGCGAGAGTTCGGACTGGTTCTGGTGGCTGGGCGACTACAATCCGGCGGGCACCGTGGTCAAGTTCGACGAGCTCTTCCGCAACAACCTGACACATCTCTACCGGCTGTTGCAACTTGCCCCGCCTCACACCCTGACGCTGCCGCTTTCCCGTGGCGGCGGCAAGCCCGAGGCCGGCGGCACCATGCGCCGTTCGACCTAAGCGCATTTGACTGATTAAGACCCCATGAGCGCACTCAAAGAATTCACCACTTTGTTATTCGGCGTCCATGCGCACCAACCGGTCGGCAATTTCCCCGAGGTGATAGAGGAGGCCCACCGGCGCTGTTATCTTCCCTTTCTGCAGACGCTCCATCGCTTTCCCGAGTTCCGCTTCAGTGCCCATTTTTCCGGCTGGCTGTTGGACATCCTGTACCAGCGCTTTCCCGAGGATATGGCGCTGCTGACAGAAATGGTCGAGCGCGGCCAGACGGAACTCTTCGGCGGCGGCGATTGCGAGCCGGTTCTGGCTGCGATTCCCGCCCGCGACAGGATAGGCCAGCTCGATTGCCTGAGCAAGAAACTGGAACGTCAATTCGGCCAGCGCCCACGTGGCGCCTGGCTGACCGAGAGGGTCTGGGAGGCGACGGTGGTGCCGGCGCTGGCTGACAGCGGCATCAACTACGTCGCCGTGGATGATTACCATTTCCTCTGTACCGGCCGCCAGATGACGGAGCTCGACGGTTTTTTCACGACCGAGGAGGACGGCCGCACACTGGATCTTTTTCCCATTTCCGAGACCTTGCGTTACCGCCTGCCTTTTTCGCCGGCTGCCGACGCCATCGCCGGTCTGGAAAAACTCGCCGCTGAAGGACGCGATGCTGCCGTCTATTTCGACGACATAGAGAAATTCGGCATCTGGCCCGAGACCTATGAATGGGTGTACGAGAAAGGATGGCTGGAACAATTCATTTCCGGAGTGATCGGCTCGCCTTCGATACGCACCTCCACTTATGCCGATTACCATGCAGCACATAAGACGCGCGGCATCGTCTATCTGCCGACGACTTCCTACAGCGAGATGAACGAATGGACCCTGCCGGCAAAAGCCGCAGACATCTACTCAGCGCTCCTCGCCAGGGAACATCAGGCAGGAACCCTGGAACTGCACCGTCCCTTCCTCAGGGGTGGCATCTGGCGCAACTTCTTCTCGCGCTATCCAGAATCCAACTGGATGCACAAGCGCATGCTCGCGCTCTCCAATAGGCTAAGCAAGACCGCCGGACTGGATGACTCCGTTGCGCTCTACGACATGCTCTACCGCGCCCAGGCCAATGACGCCTATTGGCATGGGCTCTTCGGCGGCCTCTATCTGCCGCATCTGCGGCGTGCGGTCTACAGTAATTTACTGCGTCTCGAGGCGGCTCTGGACCTGATCTCACCACGGCCCGGGAGCGAAACAATCGATCTCGATCACGACGGCCACGAAGAGGTTTTCCTTCTTGGAGAAGGCATTCAGGCGGTGGTCAAAGAAGACGGCCTGGCGGCCATCCACGAATTCGATTCCCATGAACTGCTGCACAATTTCGGCGACACCTTGCGCCGCTATCCCGAGCATTACTACCGCAAGCTGGATGCGTTAAACAAGACGTCGCCGGAGAAAGGTTCTGCCGAGGGCATCAGTTCTGCCCACGATCGCGTCGCGTTCAAACATGAAATCCTGCCCGAGGACATGCTGGCCGACGATGCTCCGCGGGCGATATTCGTTGACCGCAGCATCGGTGACGAAGGCAATCGTACACTTGTCGATGGCTATGTCGTCAAAGAAGACCTGACCTATCTCGCCACGGGTGACGGCTGGCAACTGACAAAGCGCCTGTCCCTGACCGGGCGGGAAATCAGCGCGAGCTACCGGTTCACGGGCGAACCGCCCGGCCGCTTCGAGTGCCAGATCAATCTCAACATGCCAAGTTGCGACAGTTTTTCCGGCCGCTTCATCCTGGCAGACGGCAGCATTCCCTGCGGCTTCGGGCAGACGCTGCGGCAGGAAGATCTCACCGAAATCACGCTCGACGACAGGGAACTCAAGGGCAGCGTCATCCTGCGCTCGAACCGCCCCCTGACGCTCCATGCCTCGCCGCACAAGACCGTCTCCCAATCCGAGGCGGGCTTCGAGAAAATCATGCAGGCGAGCTGTCTCACCCTATCCTGGTCTCCCGGTGCGGACGAGGAATGGTTGATCTGTCTGGAAATTTGCGCCGATGAAGCATAATGTTTCAATGCCTATCCCCTAATGAAGCACCTAAGGAGGCTGCCATGAGTGATATTGCGTCCCTGCTCGGCGAAGAGGCCGGGTTCCTGCTGGATCATACCTGCCGCGGCATAGCCCGCGACAGCCTGCATCTGCCCGGTCCGGATTTCATCAGTCGCGTGCATCAGGATTCCGAGCGAAAGCCAAGCGTCCTGAAGAGCCTCGCGGCGCTCTACAATCATGGCCGGCTCGCCGGCACGGGCTATTTGTCGCTGCTGCCGGTCGACCAGGGCGTCGAGCATTCGGCAGGCGCTTCCTTCGCACCGAATCCTCTTTACTTCGATCCGGAGAACATCGTGCGGCTCGCCATCGAGGGCGGCTGCAACGGCGTGGCCTCCACCCTTGGCGTGCTCGCCTCGGTCGCGAGAAAGTACGCGCACAAGATTCCCTTCGTGGTGAAGATCAACCACAATGAAATGCTGACCTATCCGAACATCTTCGACCAGACGCTGTTCGCCAGCGTCGAGCAGGCCTTCGACATGGGGGCTGTTGCGGTGGGCGCCACGGTGTTCTTCGGGTCGCCGGAGTCGCGGCGGCAGATCTGGGAAATATCCCAGGCCTTTGCCCGCGCCCACGAACTGGGGATGGTCTGCATACTTTGGGCTTACACGAGAAACCCCGCCTTCAAGCAGGAGGGTGTGGACTACCATGTCTCGGCAGATCTCACAGGACAGGCCAACCATCTTGCCGTCACCATCAATGCCGACATCGTCAAGCAGAAGATGGCCGAGAACAACGGCGGCTACAACGCGATCAAGTTCGGCAAGACCAGCTCGAAGGTCTACTCGGAGCTCACCACCGATCATCCGATCGACCTCGTCCGCTATCAGGTGGCCAACTGCTATATGGGGCGCGCCGGCATGATCAACTCGGGCGGCGAATCGGGCAAGAACGATTTGCAGCAGGCTATCCGCACAGCCGTCATCAACAAGCGTGCCGGCGGCATGGGATTGATTTCGGGTCGCAAGGCTTTCCAGAAGCCGATGCAGGACGGCGTCGTACTGCTCAACGCCATCCAGGACGTCTATCTCTCTGCCGCAGTCACCATCGCCTAGGAGCATTTCATGCCTGGCACGTCATTTCCACTCGAAGTCACGCCGCGACTGCCGCGCCGGCTAGAGCGCCTAACTGAGCTTGCCAACAATCTCTGGTACAGCTGGGACAGGCCGACGCGTGCCCTCTTCTCGCGCCTTCACCCCGGGCTTTGGCGCGCGGCGAACCACAGTCCGAAAGCCTTCCTGAAGCGGATCGACCAGAAACGTCTCGATGCCGCGGTGACCGATCCCGTCTTCCTCGGCGCTTACAACCGCGTACTCTCCGGCTTCGACACCTATCTCGCAGAACTCGGCAAGATGCCCAATGGGACGTCCTATGCCAGCGATACCCTGGTCGCCTATTTCTGCTTCGAGTTCGGTTTTCACGAGAGCCTGCCCATCTATTCCGGCGGCCTGGGGATACTCGCCGGCGACTACACCAAGGCGGCCTCTGACTTGCGTCTGCCCTTCGTCGGCATTGGCCTCTTGTTCCGTCAGGGATTCTTTCTCCAGACCATAGATCGCGATGGCCGGCAACAAGCCTTTAATGTCGACTCGGATTTCGACGACCTGCCTATCACCCCTGTCATGGGCCCTGACGGCGGCGAATTGCGCGTGGCGCTCGAGCTTCCTGACCGGCGCACCTGGTTGAAGGTCTGGCAGGTGCAAATCGGTCACGTAAAGCTCTATCTGCTCGATACCGACATCGCCGCGAACAGCGCCCATGATCGCGACATCACCCACCGCCTCTATGGCGGTGACCGCACCACGCGCATCGAACAGGAGATCGTGCTGGGCATCGGCGGCGTCCTGGTCCTGCGCGAACTGGGTATCAAGCCGACCGCCTGGCATATTAACGAAGGCCACGCCGCTTTCATGATTCTGGAGCGCATCAGCAACCTCGTCGCGCAAGACATGGATTTTGCCGCAGCGCTCGAAGCGGTGGCGGCAAGCACGGTGTTCACCACCCACACAGCAGTCCCGGCCGGGCACGACCAGTTTGCCGAACAGCAGGTGCACAGCTATTTCACCCACTGTTTCCCGACGCTGCAGGCGAACCTGAGCGAAATGCTGGCCCTGGGCCACCTGCCAGGCGGCGGCGAATTCAACATGACGGCGCTGGCTGTTCGCGGCTCGCGTTTCCATAACGGTGTCTCGCGCATCCATGGCGGCGTCTCCTCCTCCATGCTGGCCTCCCTCTGGCCGCAGATCGAGGCAGCAGACAACCCGATGAGTTACATCACCAATGCCGTCCATGTTCCGACTTTTCTGTCCACGGACTGGAACGAGCTTTTCGACCGTTACATCGGCGAAGGCTGGAGCGAGCGCCTGACCGATCCGGAGTGCTGGCGCCGCATCATGAACATACCGGACCAGCTTTTCTGGAGCGTGCGCCAGTCCTTGAAAGCCCAGATGCTTTATCTGGTCAGGAACCGTATCGCCGTCCAGCACGCACGCAACCAAGGCTCGCAGGCTCACCTCGATCGCGTGCTGAAGCTCGCCGACCCGGGCAATCCCAACGTCCTGACCATAGGCTTCGCGCGCCGTTTCGCCACCTACAAGCGCGCTGCCCTGCTCTTCGACAACCTGGACTGGCTGCGTGAAATCATCTCGGACGCGAAGCGCCCGGTGCTGTTCATTTTCGCCGGCAAGGCACACCCTGCTGACCAGCCCGGGCAGGAGATAATTCATCGCGTCTCCGAGGTGGCGCGCATGCCCGAGTTCGAAGGCCGCATACTCCTGGTCGAGGGCTACGACCTGCATCTGGCGCGGCGGCTCGTGACAGGGGTGGATGTCTGGCTCAACAACCCGGTCTACCCCCTCGAGGCTTCCGGCACCTCGGGCATGAAGGCGGCCATCAACGGCGTCATCAATCTCTCGGTGCTCGATGGCTGGTGGGAGGAAGGCTACGATGGCTCGAACGGCTGGGCGATCAAGCCCGCATCCGACGTTCTCCGCGAGGACGAGCGCAACCGCGAGGAGGCACGCACCCTGGTCGAGATCCTCCAGGACAGCGTCATTCCCCTCTACTACGATGTCGGCCCCATGGGCTTCTCGCCGGACTGGCTGGCCATGTCCAAGCGCTCGATTATCAGCATCATGCCGCGCTTCAATACCGAGCGCATGATCAAGGAATACGTCGACAAGTTTTATGCGCCCGCCGGCAGGCAATGGCATCGCTATAGCGCCGACCAATTCAGCGGCGCCCGCGGCCTGGCCTTATGGAAATCCCGCGTCCGCTCGGGCTGGCATGGGGTTTCCATGCGCCGCGTAGACGCGAGCCCGCATCGCATCGCCTATGGCGACGGCCTGCGTTTCGAACTGGCGGTCGATCTCAACGGTCTGGCCCCGGAAGACGTGATGGTGGAAGTGCTGCTCGGCCGCCCCGGCCTGCCCGATGCCGCGATCAGCATGCAGCGGCGCCCACTGGCCTTCCAGAACCGCATCGAAGGCGGCGAATATCTCTACGCGCTGGACCTGAAACCGGAGATATGCGGCCGCATCGAATACCGCTTCCGCGTCTATCCGAATCACGAACTGCTCACCCATCCCTTCGAGATGGGTATGATGATCTGGTTATGACCCGATCACCGACATTCCTGCCAGCCTGGCGCGCCCTGACCGGCGAGGCCCAGACCCTGGGCAAACGCCACCTGAGAGAACTCTTCGCAACCGACCCTGGGCGCGTGCCGTCCCTGACGCAGCGCGCAGGCGACTTGCTGCTGGACTTCTCCAAGCAGCGCATCACCGCCCACACCTTGACCCTGCTCCACGATCTCGCCCGCGAAGCCGGGGTGACAAAACAGATCGATGAGCTGTTCCGCGGCGAGTTGGTCAATGTTTCCGAAGGCCGGGCCGCGCTTCACATGGCCTTGCGCGCAGGCAGTAAGGACGAGTATTTTTTCTCGGGCAAAAATGTTGTGTCCGCCGTTGCCCTCGAGCGCATGAAAATGCGCGGCTTCTGCCAGAGTCTGCACAGCGAAACCTGGGTAGGCTGCAGTGGCAAGCGCATCACGGATGTGGTGAACCTCGGCATAGGCGGCTCCGATCTCGGGCCGCGCATGGCTGCACAGGCGCTAAGTAGTCGTGCCAGGCAAGGCCTCAAGGTGCATTTCGTCTCCAACGTCGATGGCGCCGACCTGGGCTCGCTGCTACCCAGCCTCGACCCGCAGACGACGCTGTTCATCGTCGCCAGCAAGACCTTCACCACCCAGGAGACGCTCGCCAATGCACGCTCTGCGCTGGCCTGGCTGGAAGTAGGTCTCGACGTGACGGATGTACTGACCAGGCATTTCGTCGCCGTCACGGCAAATGTCGCCGCGGCAGGTGCCTTCGGAATTCCTGAAGAGAACACCTTCGCTTTCTGGGACTGGGTGGGCGGACGCTATTCGCTCTGGTCCTCGGTGGGCTTGCCGCTCGCCCTGGCCATCGGCATGGATGATTTCGAGGCGATGCAGGATGGCGCGAGAAAGATGGACCTGCATTTTCGGGATTCGCCCATAGAGAAGAATCTGCCGGTCACCCTGGCTCTCCTGGACATCTGGAACGGAAACTTTCTCGGCGCCGAAACACGGGCGGTGATTCCCTATAGTTTTTCCCTGGGTCTTCTTCCTTCCTACCTGCAGCAGTTGGAGATGGAAAGCAACGGCAAAGCGATGGACCGCGACGGACAGAAGCTCGAAGCCTCTTCCTCTGCCGTGGTCTGGGGCAGTGCCGGCACCGATGCCCAGCATGCCTACTTCCAGTTGCTGCATCAGGGCGGACGCCTCGTGCCCTGCGACTTCATCGCCTTCGCAGAGGCTGACTACCCGCTGCCAGGACACCATGACAGGCTGCTCGCCAGCTGCTTCGCCCAGAGCGAGGCACTGATGAGCGGGCGCAGCGAGGATGAGGCCAGAAACGAACTCATCGCGCAAAAGTATTCCGCAGAAGACATCGCACGCCTTCTGCCGCACAAGATTTTTCCCGGCAACCAACCCTCGACCACGATGCTGCTGCCCAGTCTATCGCCTGAGGCATTGGGCATGCTGATCGCACTCCATGAGCACAAGGTTTTCGCGGCGGCGGCGATCTGGGGCATCAACCCCTTCGACCAGTGGGGCGTCGAACTCGGCAAGCAATTGGCCTCAAAACTTCTGCCGGCCTTGACCGATGGCAATGAGGCTCCGGGAATGAACCCTTCCACGCACCAACTGATCAGATACTGCCGCGATCGCCGATGAGGCCTGGCCCACGCGTTCTCTTCGTGACTTCCGAAATGGCGCCGTGGCAAAAAACCGGTGGCCTGGGCGATATTTCAGCTGCGCTTCCCATCGCGCTGAAACAAGCGGGCGCAGATGTGCGCGTCCTGATTCCCGCCTATCCTGCCCTGCATAAGGCTTTTCCCAAGGCCCGCGTCGTTGCCAGGATTCCGCCGCCGGGCGGCCTTCTTCCCGCATCGAGAATACTTCAGGCAGAAACGCGGGAGGGCATGCCGCTCCTGCTGCTCGACTGTCCCACGTTCTTTGATCGTCCCGGCAACCCCTATCAGACTCAAGGGCGCGACTGGCCGGACAATGCGCAGCGCTTTGCCCTTCTCGCCCGCATCGCCGCCCTGCTCGCCTCGACTGACAGCCCCATTGCCTGGCGACCGCACATTCTCCACTGCAATGACTGGCAGAGCGGCCTCGCCCCCGCCTATCTCCATTACGTTCACGCTGGCGGCGCGGCGACGGTGATGACCATACACAACATCGCCTTTCAGGGCCTGTTCCCGGAAAATACGCTGAGTGAGCTCGGTCTGCCCCGGAAAGCCTTCGTCTATGACGGCGTCGAGTTTTACGGCCAGATCTCCTTCCTCAAGGCCGGACTGCAGTTCGCAAACAAAATCACCACCGTCAGTCCCACCTACGCCGGGGAAATCCAGAGACCCGATCTCGGCTTCGGGCTCGATGGTCTGCTGCGCTATCGCAAAGCGGATCTCGAGGGCATATTGAACGGCGTCGATGCCCTGTGGAATCCCGCCACGGACGCATATCTCGCGAAACACTACGATGCGCATCATCTCGCTGCCAAGGCGGAAAACCGCAGGGCGCTCGCAGCCGAACTGGGATTGGAGAGCGATCCTGCGGCGCCGCTGCTCGCCATCGTCAGCCGCCTCACCCATCAGAAAGGCATGGATCTCGTGCTCGCCTGCGCCGACGAGCTGCTGACCGAAGGCGAAGTCCTGACGCAGCTCGTCGTTCTGGGCAATGGAGAGCGCAGTTTCGAACAGGGATTCCGTGCGTTGGCCGCACGCCACCCGGGGCGCGTCGCCGCTCTGATCGGCTTCGACGAACGAGCGGCGCACCGCATCGAGGCAGGCGCTGACATATTCCTCATGCCTTCGCGTTTCGAGCCCTGCGGACTCAACCAGTTGTACAGCCTGCGCTACGGCACGCCGCCAGTCGTGCGGGCAACGGGGGGCCTTGCGGACACGGTGGTGGACTGCACGCAGCAGACGCTCTCGGCGGGCACGGCCAACGGATTCGTTTTTGCGTCAGCCGACGCCGGCTCGCTCCTGACCGCCACGCGCCGCGCCATCGAAGCCTGGCACAACCGCCGGCTTTGGCGCCAACTGCAGAAGACAGGCATGTCTGCGGATTTTTCCTGGCCGAAGGCGGCCGCCCAATATCTGGCCGTCTACGACGCTGCGATCAATGCGTCGGGCTTTAGCCCGACAACGGCTGACTAACAGCATCAGGTCTTCGCCTGATTGGTCGTCCCGAGCAATGCGCCGCAGGTCACGAGAACCACGCCGGCAACAGTCATCAATCCGAGAGACTCTCCCAGCAAGGGCACGGCCGCCAGGGCCGAGACCCCGGGCACCAGGGCCAGCATCATCGAGGCCTTGATCGGTCCTATCGTGTGATTCGCGTAAGTGTAGAGCAACTGGGCGACAGAAGCGGACAGCACGCCTTGATAGACACATTGCAGGAGGATCTGCGGCATCGGCACCAGGGACAATGCCTTGGGCAGAAAAAGCACATAGACGGGGAGATAGAGCAGCATGGAAACGAAGGCGACCCCGATGGTGGCCTCCAATGGATGAACGCGCCACTTTCTCAGCAAGAGGCCGAAGACCGCAAAGCTAGTCGCCGCGCAAAGAAAGAAAATGTCGCCCAGCCATTGCCTGCCACTCTCGTCATGGCTGAAGCTCTGGACTCCTATGATCACTATGCCGAGTCCGGCAATCAGCAGGGAGAGGATGGCCCGGCTGCCCGGCCGATAACCCATGAAGGCCAGGGAGACCAGCGCAGTCGCGAAGGGAATGCCGCCATTGACCAGTATTCCGGCATGCGCCGCGGGGGCGAGTGAGAAACCCAAGTAGACGAAGGACGAGTAGGCTATCCCTCCCACGCTCCCAAAAATGAATAGCTGCGCCCAGGTGATGGAACGTCGCCTGAAAATGAACAAGGGTAAAAGCAGCACCCCGGAGACGGCAAAGCGTATGGCGGTTATGTCGAAAGGCGTCAGCTCACTCTTGCCGCCGAAGCGGGAGACAATATTGAACCCCGACCAGATCACGACCACCATAGCGGCGGCGGCGAATCCTTTGGCTGTTTTTCTGGGACTGTCCATGGCTTGGGATACAATATGAAATGTCTTGAGTATGCTTAGTGGGGTATGACTCGGGAAACAAAGCGGCAGGGGATGATATTGCAGAAGTCCCGCCTTGCGACAAAACACATGAGGAGAACAACATGAAATCGCTCAAAACCTTCATCGGCGTGGTCTTCCTGTCCTGCCTGGCAACGACGGCGCAAGCCCAGGTCGTGGGCATCGCGACCAATGCCCAGGGCTCGCTTTATTACTCGGTCGGAGCTGCCCTCGCCGGAGTCATGCAGCAGAAGGCGAACATCGCGACCCGGGTCGTGCCCCTTTCCGGTTCCTCCTCCTATACGCCGCTCATCAACCGCGGCGAGATCGAGTTCGGCCTGTTGAATGCGGTCGATGTCGTCAATGCCTTCAATGGCATCGATAACTTCAAGGACCACAAGAACCAAGACCTGCGCCTGGTGGGCGTCATCTTTCCGATCCAGAACGGCATCGCTGTAGCCAATGATTCGCCGGTGAAATCGCTCAAGGATCTCAAGGGACTGCGTATCGCCAGCCGCTTCACGGCACAGAGCACGATGCAGTTCGTCCAGGACTCGATCCTGGCCAGTGGCGGATTGTCCACGACGGACATGAAGGTCTTCCCCGTCGCCGACCAGTTCAAGGGCATGGAGGCCTTGGGAGATGGCAAGGTCGATGCAGCGCTGTCCTGTTTCACCTGCGCGACGGCGCAGGAGGTCAATGTCAATCTGTCCTCGCATGGCGGCATACGCTTCCTGCCCCTGCCCGAAGGCCCGGAGGCGGCGGCGGCGATGAAGAAGATTTTCTCCGGCGCACGCTCCCAGGTCTTCACCCCGTCTCCCGGCGTGCCGGGCATCCTCGCGCCCACCCGGCTGTTTGTCTACAGTTCCTTCCTGGTGGCCAGCAAGAAAGTCTCCGACGACGTGGTGTACAAGACTCTCAAGGCGATCTACGAGAACAAGGCATCCCTGGCCGCGACCTCAGCGCCGATGAAGGGTTTCGATCCGGCCACCATGGCCGAGCCAAACCCCGTCCCCTACCATCCCGGAGCGGAGAAGTTCTACAAGGAAATCGGGCAGTGGCCGCCCAAGAACCGCTAGTACCCGCTGTTGTCGCAGACAAACTTGTGCCTGTGAGGTGCTAGTCTTGTCGGGCTTTCGATGGAGACATCTAGATCACCAGGATAGGTGACCCGGACGGGTGCAACCCGGCCTACGATTAAACGTTTTTCCACATTTCCAGCTATAATTAAACGGAATTATTCTGATTTAATCGTTTTTCCACGAGGCGGTCGCGCTATGGAAAACTGGCTGGGCTATCGCTGGCTCGCAGCGCGTTACGGCATATCGGTCGTTCAGGCTCCCCCTGTCGATAGCCGCGTCGGCCCGACGCGAAGATCCATTCTCGACAATCAGGCTACCCACGAAATATACCCGGCAGTGATGCGCCCTGACGATTCGCTCGCTGCGCACCTGACATTCGCGTTAAAACACGAAGGCGTTCATCTCGAGTTTCTCTCCCGTCTTTTCAGCCGAGCCCCTGAAGCGGAGATTGCTGCCTGGGTGAATGACGAACGGACAGGGCAGTATGCCAGGCGGGCAGGCTTTCTTTGGGAATGGCTGAGGGGTCGCGAACTGAAAGGCGTCGCCTCCGTGACCGCCGGCAACTACGTGGAAGCCATCGATCCTGAGATGTATCTGGTCAGCCGTACTCCCGGAAACAATACGCGCTGGCGCGTGCGCGACAACCTCCCCGGGACTCGGGAATTCTGCCCCATGGTGCGACGCACTCCGCAGGTTAGAGCGGCTGAAAAATACGACTGTAGCGCAGAACTGCATTCCCTGGAAGCAGAGTACGGCCCAGATATCCTGTTACGCAGCGCGGTATGGCTCACAGTCAAGGAAAGCCGCGCCAGCTTCCTGATCGAGCACGAGGAAGACAAGAAGGGCAGAGTCAAACGATTTGCCCGCGTCATGGAGCAGCACTGTGGTAACTTGCCGAAACCATTGGATCGCGAAACCCTGGCCGAACTCCAGCGCGATGTCATTGGCGACAAATCGACCTTGTCTCGCTTCGGCTTGCGCAAATCCCCAGTATTTGTCGGAGAAGCGGCCAGTTACAGGGAAATCGTGCATTACCTGGCGCCGCACTGGAAAGAGCTTGGCGGCATGCTCAAGGGCATGGAAGCCGTGATAGAACGCACGAAGGGTGCATCTCCGATTGTGCGAGCGGCGGTGGTCTCTTTCGGCTTCGTCTACATCCATCCGCTAGCAGATGGAAACGGCCGCATTCATCGCTTCCTCATCAACGACATCCTTCGCCGCGACGGGGCTGTGCCGCGCCCTTTCATTCTGCCTGTTTCGGCAACCATTACCGACAATGCGCAGGGGCGAGCGCAATACGATGGCGTTCTTGAATACTTCTCCAAGCCGTTCATGGCTGGCTACAAGGAAAGCTATGAGTTTTCACAAGCCGCACGGAAATATGAAGATGGGGTCACCTCGAATTTCGTTTTCGCCGCTTACGATGATGCACTGGCGGCATGGCGCTATCCCGACTTAACCCGTCATGCAGAATACCTGGCGGATTTGATCGAAAAAACCATACGGCTCGAAATGCGCAAGGAGGCCGATCAGCTTCGTTCCTGGGATAAGGCCAGAGCGGCTGTAAAGGAAATCATTGAAGGCCCGAATGCCGATATTGACCGGATCATCCGATCCATCAAGGAAAATACCGGCCGGATTTCAAACAAGCTCGTTCGCGAATTCCCGGTTCTCTCGGGTGACGCCATCGCCAAGCGTATTCTCAAAGCGATTGCCGCCGCCTTCCCAGACGAGGCCCTTGTAAAGGATTAGAGCGGAGAGAGCCTCGGCCACCACCGCCATCAAAGCAACACATCGCTTGCTTGGCAGTGGCCACCCAAGAGCCGGTAACGGCAGGCAACAAAAAAAGCCCGCGACTGCGGGCTTTTTTCTGGCTCCCAAGCAACGGTCAACCGTGATTCGTGGGCGTGGTCGGCGTATCGAGCAGGGTCTGAAGAATCTCTGCCACCGTTGACGACGAACTGGGCAGCGTAATGCTCGTTTGTGCCACGTTGTTGTTGGCGTTCGCCTCGATGCTGACCGTGACCGTTGCATTGCTGTCGCTGCCAACGCTCAGGTTGAGGACGGCGCCCGAACCGCCCAGGACATCACTCACGCTCAACACCGCGCCCGTGCCTGTCGACCCCGTGCCGCCAGAGGCCGGGGGATTACCCAGTAGAGTATCGACGGCAGCGTGCGCAGTCGTGGAGAGCAGGCTATCGGTATGCAGAATCCCGAGATCGGCTCCCAACTGAGATAGGGCGCTACTGGCAGTGGAGGCATCCGCAGCAAGAACATGACTGTCTGCCGCCAGGGTTGCGGTCGCCGTATTCAGGGCGGTTGTCGCAGTATCGACTGCACTGTGTGCCGCAATCTGCGTGGCATCCACGATCACGTCCGCAGCGACCGCATGGCTGGCCGTCGTCGCGGCCGCATCCGCCGTGGTGTGCGCCGTGGTCGCCAAGCCTTGATCCGCCGTCAGCGTCCCCTGGTCTGTCGCTAGCGTCTGCTGCGCGCCACTCAGCGCGGTTGTCGCGCTGTCCAAGATATCGTGCGTCGATATCTTATTCGCATCTGCCGTCACATCCGCAGCCACAGCATTGCTGGCCGTTGTGGCTGCTGCATCTGCGGTCGAATGCGCCGTCGTCGCCGCCGTCTTGTCGGCAGCCAGCTTGTCGGAGTCCGTGTTCAGGGTAGCGGTGGCCGCTTTCAGGGCGCTCGTCGCACTATCGAGCGTGCTGTGCGCCGCGGCCTGCGTCGTATCAACAAGCACATCCGCAGCCACGGCATTGCTGGCCGTTGTGGCTGCTGCATCTGCGGTCGAATGCGCCGTCACCGCCGCCGTCTTGTCGGCAGCCAGTTTGTCGGAGTCCGTATTCAGGGTAGCGGTGGCCGCTTTCAGGGCGCCCGTCGCACTATCGAGCGTGCTGTGCGCCGCGGCCTGCGTCGTATCAACAAGCACATCCGCAGCCACAGCATTGCCGGCCGTTGTGGCTGCTGCATCTGCGGTCGAATGCGCCGTCGCTGCCGCCGTCTTGTCGGCAGCCAGTTTGTCGGAGTCCGTGTTCAGGGTAGCGGTCGCCGCATTTAGGTTACTTGTCGCAGTGTCGAGAGCCTTTTGCGCATCGGTCTGCGCAGCATCCGCCAACTTGTCCGCAGCCAACGCATCGCTCGCCGTCTTGGCCGTCGCATCCGCTGCATCATGCGCCTTGCCCGCAGCCGTCGTGTCGCTGGCAAGCGTTCCC